>VHDE01000008.1 GCA_016871515.1 Verrucomicrobiota bacterium | reverse complement strand
GTACGCACGCCAAGATTATGGACACGTTGCCCACGATCATCGTGTTGTTGTTGGTTGCGGACCTGGTTTTTTATCACATTAATTTCGGCAGAGGCAAGAGCGCTCACAAAGTGCGAAATAGGCCCACCGTTCGATTTGACGATGTCGCCCGAGTTGATGAAGCCAAAAGCGAGGTTGGCAAAGTCATCGATTTCCTGCGTGAACCGCAAAAGCACCACCGCCTCGGCGGAAACCTTCCCAAAGGAATTGTGCTTATCGGTCAGAGACATTGCGCCGATTGGATTTGCGCTGTCGCCTTAGC
The DNA here is from genome assembly GCA_016871515.1 of Verrucomicrobiota bacterium. Classification (GTDB taxonomy): domain Bacteria; phylum Verrucomicrobiota; class Verrucomicrobiia; order Limisphaerales; family SIBE01; genus SIBE01. Next base: position 97,362 of record VHDE01000008.1, on the reverse strand, counting down.
TTTTGCATTTGCTACTGCATTGCTCATGCCCAGTGGCCGCGCGGCCGAACCAAGCGAGCGCAAACCGAACATCATCTTCATCCTTATCGACGATTTCGGCTGGAGCGACCTGGGATGCTACGGCAGCAGATTCTATCAGACGCCCAGCCTCGACCGAATGGCGGCCGAAGGCATGAGATTCACGGATGCCTATGCCGCCTGTCCTGTCTGTTCACCGACACGGGCCAGTACCATGACAGGAAAGTACCCGGCGCGATTGCACCTTACTGATTGGCTGCCTGGCCGTAGAGATATGCCGTCGCAAAGATTGCTCCGGCCTGCAATCCGCCAGGAACTGCCGTTGTCCGAAACCACTATCGCAGAGTCGTTGAAGCAGCAAGGGTACGTTTCTGCGAGCATCGGCAAGTGGCATCTCGGCGCAAAAGGATTCGAACCGGAAAAGCAAGGCTTCGATCACAATATCGCTGGCGACCATACCGGAACGCCTTTGAGTTACTTCTATCCATTCCGCCGGCAGGACGCTGTCATGCCCGGTTTGGAAAACGGACAGGAGGGCGAATATTTAACGGACCGTCTCACGACTGAAGCTGAGAAATTCATCGAGCAGAATCGCGCCAGACCATTCTTGCTCTATCTGCCCCATTACGCGGTTCCTATTCCGCTGAAAGCAAAGGCCGAAACCGTCTCGCGGTACGAAGGTCGAGCCGAGGCCGGCCAAGCTCATACCAACGCGATTTACGCCGCGATGATTCAAAGCATGGATGAAAGTGTCGGGCGCATCATGCGCCAACTGGAAGCGTTGAACCTCACCGAGCACACCGCGATTTTTTTACGTCGGATAATGGCGGGCTCTCGGTGAAGGAAGGTCCTGCGACACCTGCCACTTCAAATGCGCCACTGCGCGCCGGCAAGGGATACTGGACGAAGGCGGGATTCGCGTTCCGTTAATTGTCCGCTGGCCCGGTGCCAATAAAGCTGGAGCGATCTGCCGCACGCCGGTGAGCAGCATCGATTTTAACCCCACCATTCTCCAGATGGCCGCAGCTCCTGCACTGTCAAGCGACGGTGTCAGTCTGTTGCCGTTGCTCAAGCAAACTGGCGATATTACGCGCGGCGCGCTTTTCTGGCATTACCCCCATTACAGCAACCAAGGAGGCAAACCCGGTGCGGCCATTCGGCAAGGTGACCTCAAGTTGATTGAGTTTTACGAGGACAATCATTTCGAATTGTACGATTTGGAAAAGGACATAGCTGAAGCCAATAATCTTGCCCCAACGTGGCCCGAGAAAGTCGCGGAGCTACTCACTTGTTGAAGCGAAAGTTGGTCAAGTCGTAATCCTGCATCACATATTGCTTTGTCTCGAGCCGCTGCTTTCCGGCCCGCTTCGCTAAGGTTTCACCACCCGCCCCAATGAAATCTGCGAAACTGATGATCTCAGCCCGGATGAACCCCTTCTGAATATCCGAATGAATCGCGCCGGCCGCCTCCCAAGCGGTTGTGCCATTCCGAATTAGCCAGGCGCGGTTCTCTTTGCCGCCCACGGTGAGGAAACTGATGTAACCGCTCTCTTTGACCGCTCGTATCAACAATGTTTCCGGTTCGGCTAAATCGGAACTTTCCGCAATCGCGATTGGTTTGTTCGTGTGAAATCCGTGCGCGGCGATCGCTTGAAGTTCTTCCGCAGTCAGCCCGGCCTTGAACACAGATTCCTCATTTTCCAAACGCGCCTTAATCTTATTGAGCACGGCTCGCTCGGTTTCTTGCGGATCACGCCCCAGCCGCGTCTCGACAAACTCGAGGTCCTTCAAAATCAAGTCCGGATAACAATCGCGATGAGACAGGATCGCATCGGCTTCCAAAGTGTTGTCAGATCCGATCACGTCCACTTGCGCATAGGTCTTCTTTTGCGCTTCCACGAGCTTGTCCGCCTGGTCAAGCCGAGGATCCTTAAGGTTATGTTTTCCTTCGTTGATTTCGGCGATGCCACACACGCAGATTTTCATAGAGTCAGGCCAATGCAGATCGTTTAGGTTAGGTAATCGGAACAACCCTTTGTTCTCCCCAACGCTTGCCCAGGAGGGACAATGATTTCGCGCTGAGCTGCTTTTCAGCCAAGGGAAACACGATGCGTTCTTCCTTATCGAAGTGCTTTCGCGACAGCAGCACTGCGCGGAGCAATAAGTCGCGGGCCTCCGATACTTTGCGGCTGCATTGAATCAGCTTGAGGTCCGCTTCGACGAGTTCGTGCTCCCGATGAAAATTCTCGGCCTGGCCCATCTGGGAAAAACTCGGCTCGAGCGGCGCAATCAGCAATTCGTCTTCGACTTTGGAATGCACCTCCAGCATGGCTTCGAGAAGCGATGCCAGGCCGCGCGTCTCGGCCAGGGATTTAAGTTTGGGGGCAGCCTGTTCGAGGTAATCAAACAAATTGTGAAAAACAACATGCTCGGCCAGCAAGGCTTCCGTAATCTTCATGCGCTCTCAATACTTCATCTCTCGGATCGCACGCAAGAATTTGCGGCGGTCACGAACGCATTTTGATGCGGCTGAACAGGCGGAACATCATTTTGCCAACCGATAAAACCGAGGCGCTGTCGCGGGAAGGGTCACGACGTTCTGACTTCCTTCCACAACGGGCGTTGTGCTGACGGCGGTCCATTGTGCGGGGCCGAGGCTGGCGGTTTGTTGCAGGACAAAGCCAGTCGCAGTGCTTGGCCAAGCCAACCGCAAAGCTTTGTTGGCGCCGAATGCAAATAATAATTGAGGCGCCGCGGTTGGGTTGCACTCGGCCAACAGATTGATCCCTGCTTTCGGTCCACACGGACGAATCACAGCATAACGCAGACGACTAAAGAAAACCTTTCCAGTGAAAACGAAGCGCGCCGCAGCTTGCGGGCCTTGATTGACCCCATTGAATTTCATATCAGGAATTTCGAAGTAGGCGTCGCGCCATTTGTCAGCCCCTTCAAGCGCCACCGCGCTGGCAGCAGCGGTAAAAGCCAAAGTGACTTGGCCGGCCCGATCGGATTGATAAACCTCGGGACGAAAGGTCGCGGCGCCCAACGCCGGATCGTCGTAATACGTCACGCAAATCGCGAGGCGCGCATTGGGCTGGCTCGACGGCCCGAGCGCCTCATCCGTGATTGCGAAGTTCATATAGATATGACCGAAGCCGGGAGAGCCATCATCCCTGGCTGGCCGAATCGCCATGCGCCGGTCGTTTGCGGGACCGGCTTCCGATTGAATCATTTCCTGATCACCGCCGGAGTTCCCTGGAGCTAGACCATTCCGGATGTCCTTGCCCAAATCTAACTCCGCATAGCTGCCGTAAGCGTCCGTGCAAATCTTCGGATCCTCGACACAACCCGCCAAAGGGTCCTGGCCCGCGAGCGAATGATTACCCGTGCGCAAAACCGCAATATCAACGCTCGAAATGAAAACGCTGCCTTTATCGAAGATCCACCGCGGGCCGGCGGTAAATCCTGTTGCATTCACTCCTCTTAAATTTACCGAACCGACCGTAAAGGATCGACGCACCCATTTACCTGAACCTTCTAAAGTATGCCGGCGTTCCGCTGGATATTGTCCAACGCCCGTGGTGCTGTCGGTCGCGTAAGCTTCGGGACCAAAGACAGCCCCGGTCAGCGCCGGATCGTCATAGAAATCGACGCAAACCTTGACGGCGCGCGGGTCGTTGCACGGTTTGCCCAAGTAATTGTCGGTGATCCCGAAGTTCATGTAACTGCCATTGGCGCGCACGGCGCGGCGTTTGTCGCCGGCCGGTCCCACGTTGTCCTGAAACGTCACCATTTGATCGCCGTTGTTCAAGACGACGAGATGATTGGTCATGTTTTTGTTGAAGTCGATAAAGACGAGATTTGTCGGGGGCTCGGGATCGCAAGCTTGCCCTGCGGCAAACACATTCACTTGTTCGGGTTCACCAAAGGCGCCCTGTTCGCCGAAGGCAATAACGCGCACGATTAACCCGGGAACCGCCTGAACGCGGATCGTTCCGCCGTTAACTCCGCCAAATTGCGTGCTACCCTGCGCATTTCCTGGAATGGAACCGACATAATGCGTGCCGTCCGAAGGGCGGGTCCCATTTGGAATTCTGAAGAGCACCCAGTTCCATTGTTGGTTCTTAGCTTCAACGGGGATTGTGCCGCCCGCCGGAGCGTTCAGTTCCGGCAAGGTTCCAGTCAAGAAATTGAAGTTGCGCGGTTGACCAGCCGCATTCAGGAGAGCCGCATCGCCATAGACCTGCATGAGAATATCGATCGTGCCATCGTCGGCCCATTCCTGAAATGACGAATCTGCGATGTTCAGATAATTGCCTGTCACCTTGACGCCCCTATGGCCGCCAATGGTGATCGGCTGAGTAACCTGATCACCGCCGCTCAATATCCTCAACTCGTCCGCCGACCAATTGGCGCTGGGAGGCGCAAACGTGCCTTCAGTGCTGACATAGTGAACTTTCTTTTGAGCATTCTTGCTCGCCGGCCAATCTTCGGGACTAAACGGAGCTGAAGGAGCGGCCGAGCTGATGTTGGCGCTGACGAATGCTGTCACAATTGCGGATGCGAAAAGTCTTTTCATAATGCTCGCCACCATCGTTCGTTGGAGTGGACGACATCTTTAGCAAACCAACATCCACCAGCAATGTTTTTCGGCACATTACCCATGTAACGCACGCAGCGCAGACAGCCCTGTCTGCCGTATCGCAGCCAATCAGCCGCTCTTCGGCGGCGGAAGCATGCAGTAGCTAACCGTTGCAGCGCCCCTCTCCCTAACCCTCTCCCCATCCGATGGGGCGAGGGAAAAGACCTGGGCGCTGGACACGTTCGTCCATCAGGCATCGCCCACCGCCAAAGCTCGACTCTCTCTCCCCATCGGATGGGGAGAGAGGCAACATTCACCTTGCTACTTGGAAGGATGCCATCCTGCGGACGTTCCGCAGTTTCGTGGGCAGACGGCTTGCCGATTGGCAATCGGCGAAACAGCAGATTGGGCAATCTGCGTTACGCCACCTCAATCCTCCTCATCATCGTCGTCGGTGTGTGTGAAAACGAAGGCCGCGCGCGTTGGGGCTGGCATTGGAGAATCTGCGCCGCGCACCGAACGCCAGATCACCTCGTTCAGCATTAGATCATCCGCGGCATCCTCCTTTGAAAAATCCATTTTCTTGGAGCGTTCGCTGCCCCAAGCAGTCTTGGGATTTTGCTCCGTCAAACTCACATTGGCCGGGCGAGCTTGGTACGGACGGAGGTCAGGCTTTTCTTGGAATGAATGGTACATGGGCGCAGCTGCGGCATCGAATTGCGACATCGGCTTCAATCCCAAAATCAACTCCATCGTCCGCAGCATGCTGCTCGTCGAATACATCGTCGAATCGACTGCGCCACGTTTGATATAAGGGCTGATCGCGTAAGCAATCGTGCGATGGGCATCGACGTGGTCCGGTCCGTTTTGAGCATCGTCTTCCACGACGAAAATAGCGGTCTGCGGCCAAAACTTCGATTGCGTAACGCCTTCGACCAACATGCCGAAGGCCAGATCGTTTTCCGCGACCATGGCCGTTGGGGTTGGTTTCCCCGCGGCAGTGCCGTAAGTGTGATCGTTCGGGAGGCGGACGATTTGCAAACGCGGCATCTCCCCTTCCCTCTCGAAGCGCTTCACTTCCTGCAGAAACCGCTCGGCGCGCTTCACGTCTGGGTAATCCATGTCCCAACCTCGAAACCATTCGTCGATATGTCCGCGCAATCCAGCGACGCGCGCCGTGCAAGGTTCACTCAGCGTTTTGCCGTTGTTGACGAACTCGCCGTAGCTGCGGCAGGACACTTTCGCCTCGCGGGCACGGTCCCAAAGATAGCCCCCGGCAGGCTCCGCGAGAGCAAATCGGCCTTCGCTGGGGTAAGGAAACTTTCCGCTCTTCTTGTGACCGTAATTCAACGGCCATGTCTTCTCGACAAAATCCGTCGCATACGCGCCGACAGTCCATTCGTGGCCGTCGGCACTGACTTCGCTTTCGACGTAAAAATTATCCAGCAGGACAAACTCACGCGCGAGAGCATGATGGTTTGGTGTGACTCGCTCGGGAAACAGACAGAGCCGAGGATCGCCGTTCCCCTCCGGCATGTCGCCTAATACCTGATCGTACGTTCGATTCTCCTTGATCACATAGATGCAATACTTGATGGGACTGGGGTCACCCGGCCGCAGCGGAATCGGATTTCCGGCGGGACGTGGAATGGAGACGCCAGCGTCGGCCTTGAGTGGGCTGCAGCGATAGGCTTGGGCAGTATAAGTGGCCAGTTGTTGTTCGAAGTTTGGCCCGCTGGCCAGATCGATGATGCTGAGCGTTCCCTGAAAGAGCCCGCCAATATACTCGACGATTGTTCCTGGCGGGCGCTTGACCGGCTGCGGACCGCCCGGATTGGCTTTCGAGATTTGCCCTTTCCCGTTTGCGACCAACAGCCGGCGGCCATCGGGAGTAATTCGCACGGACGTCGGATACCAACCCACCGGAATAAAACCCATCGACCGGCTTTGGCCTGGCTTGCTCACATCGAAGACAGCGACGTTATTGTTGCAGGCGTTAGCGACAAATAGCTTTTTCTCGTCCGGCGACAACGCCAGGCTGTTCGGAGTCGTGCCGGGAAGCAGCGATGAATAAAGCGATGCGGAAAGCGTTTCGAGGGGTCGGCCCGCGCGAGTATCGAAAACGGTGACCGTGTTCCGATTGGCATTGGCGACATAGAGGAGTTGGCCTGACTTCGTGAGAATCATTTCGTTCGGATGCTCTTCCGCAGGCCAATGCGCAATCGCCTGTTTGGTTTTTAGATCGATGACGGCGACGGTCGCTTTAGCCCAGAGGCTGACATACAAACGGCCACGCTGGTCATCCACTCGGCAGGCGTAAGGAAACGGTGCGCTCGGATCGGCGGGGTCTTCCATAGCTTCGGCCCGTTTTGTCGCTGCGGCGATGTCTGGATCGGCGGGCGGAATGACCGGCTGCCCGCCAGAGCTGCGACTTGCGGGAAGCAACGGCAGGTCCCATTCCACCTTTCTTTCGGACAAGTCGAGTTTCGTGATGGTATTGCCCCAGACGTTCGCGATGAAGAGATCGCGGGCGTTGCGCGAAAGCGCCAAACCCGATGGAACACCGCGTTGCTTGGCAGCACGCAATTGGATGCGGCGGTGATTCGACAATTCGCCGGCCTGAAAGTGGAAGCTATGAATAACCTCATCGCCTGCCCCGCTGCAATAAAGTTTTGTTCCGTCGCGCGAAAACTCGATGCCATAAAAGGTCTCTTCGATGCTGCGTCGTGAGAAAATCGCCGCCGATCGGAGATCCACGACAATGATTTCATGTTTGTCGTAGCCCGCGTGCAAGACGGCCGCGAAGCGATTGTTAGGATGAACCGCAATATTGACCGGAAAATCTCCCAAGAGGATTTGGCGTCCGACTGGCCGCAAGGACCATTGATTCGGCAGCAACACCGATCCATCTGCCTTAATGCCTGGCAAATTCAACGGCGCTCGCGCGGGTTGAGCCACGCCATTTTCGAAGCCCATCGTAAGCGCCAAAGAGAAAAGCGAAATCCGGAAAAGTCGTCGCATAAGAATATATGGAGCTTAGGAAACGGTTCAGCCAGGGTAAACAGCAATCTCGGCGCTTCCTCATTTGCGAGGACCGCAGCATTTATGCGGCAGAAACATGAAATGATCGGCCGCTCTCACCCATTCGGATGTTTCTCCAGCGTAAACGCTGCGGTCCTGCGAGAGGCAAGGCAGGACGAATTATAGCCGTTCCCGCCCGCTATATCCGGAGGTCAGATCGTGCCAGTACTCGATCGAGTCCTCGTCCTTTTCCCAGCAAAGAAAAACTTCCTGGCCACCGACGAAGGCGGGGAAATCGATGAGGCCGCGTTCCAAATCTTTGATTTGGATTTCGCGACGTTTGAATTCGTGAAGGACCTGCTTGAGTTGAGCCAAGGCCTTGACCCAGCGATTGACGAGGCCGCCGCCGATATCGTCCTGCTTGGCTAGCAACTGCGTAATGCGTTCGTCAGACTCGGCCACCTGGCGCCGCAAGCGGTACAGCTCTTCGAGCCATTCGCGAATCTGAGGCAGCAAGGCTTCGGCCTCTTCCCGCGTATAATGCTTGGTAAACTGAAGCGCCATGACTCAAGGCGCGGAACGCTCAGGTTTCGTTGCCGCGCCCAATTTTTGCTCGATCTTTTCGTTCGGCTCCACCTGAAGAGCCTTGCGCCACGCTTCCCGCGCTTGGTCGTGTTCCTTGAGCGCAGAATAAATATCTCCCAGATGATCCAGCAGCGTGGCATCGGGCTTGTCCGAATGTTCGATCGCCTGAAGAAGGTAGGGAAGCGCTTCCTTCGGTTGGTTGAGTTTGAATAGCACCCAACCCAAACTATCGAGGAACGCCGCATTCTTGGGTTCCAATTTCACCGCTTTCTCAGTCAGGACGCGCGCTTCATCCAGTTTGATGCCCAACTCCGCCCACATGTAACCGAGATAATTCATGGCGTCGGCGCTGTCAGGCGCGAGTTCCAGACATTTTCGAAATGCCTTTTCCGCGTCCTCGTGCTTGCCGGCGCGTTCGCACGACGAACCCAACTGGTAATAAAACCCGAGATTCAACCGCTTCGGTTCGTCCGTCTTGGCGAGCGATTCCGCCACCGTGAAATGATGGATGGCCTCGGGATATTTCTTCTGCAGAACGCGCGCAATGCCGGAGCAAAACTCAATCATAAAACTTTGTTTGAACTTGCCTGGCACCTTCGCGATCAGCTCCAAGGCTTCCTCGGGCTTGTTCAAATTAAGCTTAAGCCCGACCAAGTCGTAGTAAACTTCGGGGCCGTCGGGAGCAAGTTCGAGACACTTTTGAAATGCCTTCTCCGCATCCTCCCGGTTCCCATTCCGTTCGTGAGCGGAACCGAGTTGATAGTAAAACCGGTGATTTAAACGTTGTGGTTCATTCGCTTTAGCCAGCAGTTCGGCGGAGGTGAAACGTTTAAGAGCTTCGGCGTATTTCTTCTGCTGCGCGCACGCGATGGCGGAGTAGAACTCCAGCATGAAACTGAGCTTAAACTTGCTTCGCGCCTTCTCCAGCACTTCCAAAGCCTCCTCGGGTTTGTCTAAGTTCAGTTTAACGCCGGCCAAGTCATAGTAGATCGGTTCGAAGTCCGGATTGAGGAGCAAAGCCCGCTTGAAAGATTCCGCAGCCTCAGCGAGCTTGTTCTCTTCCAGCGCGAGCGCACCGAGAATTGAATGTGTGCGCGGGTTGGTTGGATCTTCCTTCGCAATCGCCTGTAATTGCTCGATTGCCTTCGTCTTCTGGTCAGCCGCCAGGTAAACCTCAGTCAACCTGCGTCGAAGCGTCGGAAGGTCCGGATACTTCTCGATCAACTGCAAATAGATTTCTTCCGCCTTCGCCCATTCGCCGGTCGAAAAATAACCATCGCCAAGCTTCTGCAAAATCATCGGGTGAGCCGGTTTCAATTTGGCCGCACGATCCAGAACTTGTTTGGCGCGAGCGTTCGCAGACTCCTTTTTCAGAGCGTTAATCCGGCCGAGACGAGAATAAATCTCGGCCAGTTCAACCAAGAATCTCGCATCGACCGATGGTTGCTTCCCCGCTTCGTCCAAAACCTGAAGCGCTTCGTTCGTCTTTTGATTCTGCAGGAAAATATGAGCCAGGTTTTGGTATGCGGGCAGTGACTGCGGCATTCGCTTGATGGCGGAGCGATTGGCTGCAATGGCCAGTTCGCTTTTACCCATTTGATTATACGCTAATCCCAGCCACGCATAGACCGTCCCGGAAGCGTTGGGCGCTTCGGCCGCTTTCGTGAGCAACTCGACGGCTCTCTCTGCTTTTTGGCCGCGGATGAGCTTTCCCGCCACTTCGATTACCAATGGCTCGTAAGAAGGATCGGCCAGGACTGACTGCATGTATTCTTCCAGGGCCAAGTCGGGCTTGTCATTCAAATCATAGCTCAGCCCGGCGGCGTAACGTGAATAGGCTTGGATTCGTTTCTCAAGCTCAGCTTCGGACAGCATCTCCGGGGAATTCGTCGCTTTACCTTTCAAGGATGCGGCGTCGGATTTCTTTGCGCTGCCGACCGAACGCGACGTCGTCGAGCACGCGGGCAAAAGGACCAACGCCAGGACGATCGAACCAAGTTGGAGATAGCACCGCATGTGTTATGGGTAATGACAAATGGCGCAGTTCCCGGGGAAACTGCGCCCGACGAAAGAAGTCTCAGTCGCTGCGAAAGCCTGCCGGATTGGCTACTTTTGCCAGGTGCGCTTCTTGTGCCGGTTGGCGCGGAGTTGCTTGCGTCGTTTATGTTTGTTGATCTTGCTTTTGCGTCTTTTCTTCAGTGATCCCATATAATTGTTTTTCTATCGCCGGCTAATATACCACTTTGTTCAATGGGTATTCAATGATTCCCTCGGCGCCCGCCAGTTTCAATTGGGGAATCAACTCGCGAACCACATGTTCGTCAATGATCGTTTCAACCGCTACCCATCCAGCTTGGCTCAGACTGGAAACCGTTGGATTACGCAGGGCTGGCAAAGTTTGCAACAACTTTGCCAAATTCTTTTCCGCGATGTTCATCTTCAAACCGACTTTCGCTTCGGCTTCGAGCGCGCCCTTCAAAAGCAGCGCCAGATTCTCGATCTTCTGCCGTTTCCACGCGTCCTTCCAGGCCGCGTGACTCGCGATAAGCCGCGGGGTCGAACTCAAGAGCGTGTCGACAATCCTCAGTTTGTTGGCGCGCAGCGACGACCCGGTCTCGGTCAATTCCACAATCGCATCCACCAACTCGTGCGCTTTGAATTCGGTCGCGCCCCACGAGAATTCAACCTCAGCCTTGACCTTATGTTTTCTCAGGTAACGACGAGTGAGTTGCACCACCTCGGTCGCGATCCGTTTCCCTTGCAAATCTTTGACCGACTTGATCGGCGAGTCTTCGGGAACGGCCAGCACCCATCGAGCCGGCTGGCGCGTCGCCTTGCTAAACAGGAACTCGCCGACCTCATGGACTTTCGAATTGTTTTCCTGAATCCAATCGTATCCGGTAATGCCGCAGTCCAAGTAGCCATGCTCCACGTAACGGCTGATTTCCTGGGCGCGAATCAACCGTATCTCAAGTTCGTCGTCATCCACGTATGGAATGTACGACCGGCTGCTCACTTGAATGTTAAATCCCGCCTTGGCCATTTTCTCGACCGTGGCTTCCTGCAGGCTGCCCTTCGGCAAGCCAAACCGCAACGTGCATTTGTTCTTCATTCGATTCGAGTAACGCTGATTCCGCTGTCGGACGCGCCGAGGCAAACTGTTTTTATCGCGCCGGCGCTTTTAACGAGTTGCCTGTCGCGTCCGCAACATCCGAACACTTGATGCAACGCCGCCCTTCAATCTTATAACGGCTCGTCGCAAGCGCCGCAATGGCCGCCGGATACAAAACATGTTCAGCCCGTTGAATCCTCTCATGCAAACTTGCCGGTGTATCGTCGTCCAGCACCGGAACCGTTTGCTGCGCAATAATCGGTCCGGTATCAACGCCCTGATCGACGTAATGGACCGTGCAGCCGGTGACTTTCACGCCATAATCCAGCGCTTGTTTCCAGGCTTCAAGGCCAGGAAATGAAGGCAACAACGCTGGATGAATGTTGACGACTCGCTGCGGAAACGCGCGAAGAAAATCACCCTTCAAAATGCGCATGAAACCGGCCATCACCACAAGATCGACCTTAGCCTGCTGCAAGGCGCTGACATATGCTTTCTCGGCCGTTTCATCCAGTTTTGTTCGAAATGGTCCGGGCGCGATAAACTGGGCTGGAATTCCGCGCTGACGCGCTTGCACCAAAATCCCAGACTCTGCGACATCGCTGAGCACAAGAGCGATCGCGGCCGGGAATTGGCTTGTCGCGCAGGCGTCGGCCACCGCGATCATATTCGACCCTTTTCCAGAGCCCAAAATACCCAATCTCAGTTTGTCAGCAGCATTGCGATCCACAGCGCATTCTTACAAGCAGAGCCGTTGGGCAAACAAGAAGAAAGCAGCTGTGGTGTCTGTGGTGTTGCATTCAAAGTGCACTTTTTCGTCCTATCAAAAGTTCACAACTTTTAGGTTAGCGGTTAGTTAGTTAGTGTTTGAGAAGAAAGTCGCTGGAGGTTGAAACGGAAGTAGGTGCATCCTGGTGCATCCTGGTCGGACCACGAGAATTTCTTGGCTCAGATGATCTTCCGTCAAATTCCGGTCGCAAAAACGGCTCATAGCTCGTTTTTGGGCCTCGTTTTCTGAGCCATATTTGATTTAGCCAGAAAGCGGCGGTTCAAATCACGAAAGACACAAAACACACGAAAGAAGAAGGACTTTAATTAGTAGGTGTTTTCACTCAGCGGGTGAGTTCTCTGGTATCGGCAATCTTTTCTTGTTTCGTGTCTTTCGTGTTTTTCGTGGTCACAACCGCGGGTTCTAGGTTTAACCAAGTTGGTCCAGCCGTGCGCAGTATGGCTCAATTTTCGCGGGTTAAAACGCTTCCATAGGCCGATTTCGGCCATGATTTTTGAGACAACAACCTGTCGACGAACTAATTGTCGTGGTCCGACCAGAATTAGAAAGAACAGAATTAGAAACAGAATTAAAAATCACACTCATGCACTTGCTGACGCTGTTGTTGCTCGCTGCTCATTTGGCGGAATCCCGCCATTGCTTTTTTTCGATTCTTGATTTCGACTTTCATGCGTGGCTCTTGTTTTTGTTTCTTTGTTTGCGTGGTTGGTACTACGCCAAGAGCCACTCTTCAATTTTCAACTAGATTCAGGATATCCTCACCACAAATGACTGACTGACTCGTTGCCGATTGTCTTTCACGGCGCCCGTGGCATATTCCGTTGTGGAAATGGCTTTCGCGAAACACTCGTCTCCCCGCACTTCGCAATTCCGCTGGCTTCGAACGGTCGATGAATCGTTCGAACTTATGTTAGCCGCGATTAACAGTGCCGAGCAGTCGGTTCGTTTGGAGATGTACATCTATACCCCCAGTTCGATTGGCGAACGATTTCTCGAAGCCTTGGTCAAAGCCTGCCAACGCGGCGTCCGCGTCAGAGTGCTGGTTGATTCCTGGGGATCGATGACCACGTCAGCCAAATTCTGGGACCCCTTGCGGGCCGCGGGCGGAGAGTTTCGCTGGTTCAACCCATTGCGGCTCGATCGGTGCGGCATTCGCAATCACCGAAAACTGCTTTCCTGCGACGATTCCGTCGCGTTTGTCGGCGGATTCAATATCGCCCCCGAATACGAAGGCGATGGCATCACGCGCGGATGGCACGATCTCGGATTGCAAATACAAGGTCCGTTGGCCAAGGAGCTGGGAACTTCGTTCGATACGCTCTTTGCTCTGGCCGATTTTCAACACAAACGTTTCACAGCGCTCCGCAAAGCTCGCTTGCGAAATATTATCTCGACACACGACGGCCAAATTCTTCTTACCGGCCCCGGCCGCGGCAAAAGCTTCCTCAAATGGGCGCTGCTCAATGATCTCTCGAAAGCGAAAGCTATTCGCATTATCTCGGCCTATTTTCTTCCGACGCGCCCGTTGCGTCGTGCGCTGGCGTACGCAGCCCGGCGCGGCGCCAGGGTTCAACTGATCCTGGCGGGAAAGTCTGATGTGCCCCTCTCGCAATTGGCCTGCCGAGGTTTTTATCAAAGTTTTCTGAAGGCAGGGATTGAGATTTATGAATATCAACCACAAATTCTGCACGCCAAAATGCTCGTCTTCGACGACGTGATCTATGCCGGTTCCGCGAACCTGGACCGGCGCAGCCTCTATATCAATTACGAGCTAATGGTTCGAGTTCCTCATCGGGAACTAGCCGCCGAAGCACGAGAGATGTTCGAAGACGACTTGAGACACAGCCGTAAAATCGACGCGGCCACTTGGAAAAAGTCGCGCACATTCTGGAACAAGCTCAAAGAGAATTGGGCGTTCTTCTTTTTGGCGAGACTCGATCCGTTGATTGCGCGGCGGCAATTGAAATACTTGCGCTAATTTCGAGACACGCCCGGATTGCGGACATGCCTGTCCGCAGCCGTCAACGTAAACTCGAACGCTCCCGGTCAATTCTCGATCACTGCGGACAGGAATGTCCGCGCTCCGAAAGCAATTCACGGGATTGCAAATCTTCGCTCCTTGAAACATACATGGGCATGCCATTAGCCGCGTTTCCGAAATGCTTTCTGGATGCTCTCTGCGTGCAACGCACGATGACCGTCGAGGAATGGATTGACTTGGCGCTTCAGTTTGATGTCGACGGTCTCGAATTTTACTGGGGCTTTCTGCCGCAGGAGAGCCCGAAGGAATGGGAACGTTTGCGCAAAAAAGTCGAGAGCCAGGGACGGTCCATTCCGATGATGTGCTATTCCTCGGATTTCACGAAACCATCGCCGGCAGACCGAAAGCAGGAAATCGAGCAACAGAAAAAGGCCATACGCGCCACGTCGCAGTTGGGCGGCAAATACTGTCGTGTTCTGTCAGGGCAACGTCGCCCGAATGTGCCGCGGGACCATGGCTTGCGCTGGGTGCAAGAATGCATTCTCGAGTTGCTGCCATTTGCCGAAGCCAACAATGTCGTCCTGATCATCGAGAATCATTACAAGGATGGCTATTGGCAGCATCCCGAGTTCGCGCAAAAGATGGATGATTTCCTCGAGCTGATCGCTGGAATTCCGGACTCGAAATGGTTTGGAGTGAATTACGATCCTTCCAACGCGATTATCGCAGGTGACGATCCGATTGAGCTTTTGGAGGCCGTCAAATCCCGGGTGAGAACTATGCATGCCAGCGACCGTTATTTCGAGGGCGGCAACTTGGACGATTTGCGCCGCATCGATGCGCAGCCGCAAACCGGCTATGCCACCATCCTCAAGCATGGAGTCATTGGTGAGGGCCTCAACAATTACGGCCGAATTTTCTCCATTCTGAAAGGCGCCGGCTTCAACGGCTGGGTTTCGATTGAAGATGGACCTGATCCTGCAACGGGCGTTCGCGACATCGCCGAATCCGCCCGTTTTCTGCGAAGCAAGATGAAAGAATTCGGGCTGCCGTAGTTGAATTAGACGTAAAGCACCGTCTGGAGATCTCGCACCAAGGCAGCCATGTACGGGTAGCGTTTTTCCGGGTCACGCTCGATACATTTCAGAATCGCCTTTTCGAGCGCTCCAGGGATATCCGCATTCACTTCACGCGGCGGGACAAAGTCCGCTGTGCGGTCCAGTTGCTTGCGCAGAATCTCCTCCGGTGTCTCGCCTGCGAAAGGCTTTCTCCCAGTCAACAGTTCATAGGCCGAAACGCCAAAGGCGAAGATATCGACGCGATGGTCGAAGGGCTGGCGCAGCAACTGTTCGGGCGCCATGTAAGCTGGGGTTCCTGGATTATCGGAGCTTTTCCTCGGTTTATCCGGCTTTGGCTGGGCAAGATCAAAATCGACTAGACGCACTCCCGCGTTGCGCGTCACCAAAACGTTCTCAGGCTTGAAATCGAGATGCATGAAACCGCTGTCGTGCACGTGCTCCAATCCGACGGCCATATCGATCAGAATATTGCCAATGTTCTCTTGTAAGAGCGGATCGTTATTGGCGGAGAGCTCTTTCAGGTTGGAAGCTTCGACATATTCCATCAATAAGTACAGCCAGCCGCTGATCTTGCCGTGTTCGATATAACCGATCACAAACTCATGGTCGTGAATCCGGGACAGAATCTCGCATCCTCGAACAAACCGCTTCCGAGCGGTGAAATTGAACACGGATGTGTCGCGCAAACGCCGCAATGCAAAAGGCTGCTTGTTGGAGTCGGTCGCCAACCATATATCGGCCATCCCACCGCTGTTGATCAGTTCCTGGAGATAGTAAGGGCCGAACTGCGTTGGTTTGCCCAATTCGTCTGACTGGGAATCCTTGTTTCCGAAAAGCGACATGTTGTTCCGTTGACCCGTTCCTTCTCTAGGAGTGCGGACAGCCTTGTCCGCGCATCCTCGTGAGTTTGCTCAAAGCGCGGTGTTCGAGCGCCCCGGAAAGCGCGGGCGCGCTGCCGATTGAAAATCGGCGATAAAGCAGACTGAAAGTCTGCGTTACGACAAAGGCAAGCGCGCTAAACACGCACAGCCGTTCGAGCTCCGTCCGCTTAAAGGAGAGATGCTGCTTCGATTGCATATATTACGCTTAATTCAGTAGCGTCTCTTTAACAACTTGGCAAATCCCGTGCCACTCAAAAACCATTATCCGCTTGGCTTGCGTAATCGAGAAACCTAACTTTCGGCCATGCGTCCGCTATGGTCGCTTGCGATTTTCTTTGCCGTCGTTTTTCTTGGCACAGCCTTGCTGGCGCCCTGGATTTACTATCTAGCCGGCTGGATAGCGACCCTCTTGCCAAGCCTCGATTCGGTCGCCCGGAATCCGTTTCACCGGTACGTCAACCGCTGTCTGCTGGCTTTGGCATTGGTCAGCTTGTGGCCTCTGCTTCGAAGCATGGGAATGCGTTCGTGGGCCGATGTTGGGCTTGGAAGAGCACCGCGATCCTGGAGGCTGGTCAGCAAGGGTTTCTCGCTTGGTTTTGCTTCCTTGGCCTGCGTGGCGCTCATCGCAATCGCATTCGGGGCTCGGCACGTTCGGCCCGACCGGGCGTGGACGGACATTGTGGGGCATCTGTTTCAGATCAGTTTGACCGCGATCGTGGTTGCTGGTTGGGAAGAGGTATTCTTCCGCGGCGCGCTCTTCGGCGTGCTGCGTAAAGCGCTGACCTGGTCCGCAGCGCTATGGGTAAGCAGTTCGATTTACGCGCTGCTCCATTTCTTTGAGCCGTCCCCGGCAACCGAGCCGGTTACTTGGGCGTCCGGCTTGACGACGCTCGTCAAGATGATGCGAGGATTCGGCGATTTGGAGAAATTGGCGCCAGGCTTTCTTAATCTGACTCTCGCGGGAGCTATACTGGCTTTGGCCTATCAACGATCGGGTTCGGTTTACTTTTCAATCGGGCTCCACGCGGGTTGGGTATTTTGGGTGAAGTCTTACGGTTATATGACAAAACAGGCCGGCCCAATTAATGCCTGGTTCTGGGGTTCGAGTCGATTGATCGATGGCTGGCTTTGCTTTGTCATTCTCCTCGCAATGTTCGTCCTGTTCGCTCGAACGAAGATGCTCGCAACGGAATCACAGATATCTCAGGATCGCGCCAAGGAAGAAGCCGACGGTGTCGCGGGAAAATAACCGAAGCCATATGAAGACAGCGAACCCTAATTTCAGTTCGCTAAGCGCCTGGCTTGATGCCAGCCTCGGATTCGTTTATCCGAATATCTGCCAGATTTGCTTTGTCGAGCGCGCGACCGCCCACGAGGGATATGTCTGTGTTCGTTGTTGGTCTCGAACCGACGGCGTCCGTTTTATCAAGCCACCTTTCTGTCGAGTCTGCGGCCTCCCATTCGAAGGGGAGATGACAACGGCTTTTGAATGCAGCAATTGCCGCGAGATGGAACTTCACTTTGAATCGGCTCGGTCGGCCGTGGTTGCCCGGGGCCTGGTCCTGGAAGTGATTCACCGCTATAAATACCAACGAGAACGTTGGTTCGAGCCTTTCCTAGCTGACCTTTTAGTTCGCGCGGCGGCGCCCGTGTTGCAAATGGAAAAATGGGACCTGATCGTTCCTGTTCCACTGCATCCATTGAAGAAACGCGAACGCGAATTCAATCAGGCCGAACGCATGGCGCATCATCTCAGCGTCGCTACGAACATCCCCGTCCAGGCAAAGCTTCTCAAGCGTGTCGAACCAACCAGGACGCAGACCCATCTGACCCGGTCCGAGCGAGCTGCGAATGTAAAGAATGCGTTCGCCTTCCGGCTGGTCGGCAAACTAAACGGCGAGCGAGTGATCGTGCTGGACGACGTGCTGACGACTGGGGCGACCACGAGTTCCTGCGCTAAAGTTTTGCGGGAGAATGGGTCCGGACCAGTTTGTGTCTGGACTGTTGCTCGCGGACTTTGAATCGAGTAGTATTTATTCCCAAGATTGTGAAGATATTCAAATCCAGGGCACAGTTCCGGCCCAATCGGAATTGTTTGCCCCGTGAAACTCAGCCGGTTCACTTGATTCATCCCTGAATTATGGCTACGAGCTCCTTCACTAAGAAAATGCTGGGGTTGGAAGTTGCCGAAGCAACTGCTCAGCCTAAGACCGCCGCCGCGCCGACTACCTTTCTCAAAAAGCCCAAGATCGCTCCTTCGAAGTCCAGGAAACGAGAAATACCTGAAGGTTTGTGGACGAAGTGCCCGAAATGTTCGGTCATGCTCTACGATAAAGACCTGGACGAAAACTTGAAGGTCTGCCAGCACTGCAATCATCATTTCCGGATTGGCGCGCGCGAACGCATTCATTCCCTGGTCGAGACGTGTTCCTTTGAGGAAATGGACGCCGAAATGACCAGTGTTGATATTCTCAAATTTGCTGGCGTTTCCTCGTACAGCGGCAAGCTCCAGGACAATAAGCGATTGACCGGATTAAAGGACGCGGTCATTACGGGCATTGGCAAGATTGACACGCATCGCGTCGGCCTTGGTGTGATGGACTTCAGCTTCCTCGGAGGTTCCATGGGCTCGGTCGTCGGGGAGAAATTGGCGCGCTTGATTGAGGCCGCCACGGACAAAGGATTGCCCGTAATTATTATTTCCTCGAGTGGTGGAGCGCGCATGTACGAAGGAATGTGCAGCCTGATGCAAATGGCGAAGACCTGCGGCGCGCTCGCATATCACGCCAAACACAAATTGCCTTTCATCAGCGTGCTGACAGATCCGACGACCGCCGGCGTGATGGCAAGTTTTGCCAGTGTTGGCGATCTGATCATCGCCGAACCCGAAGCCATGATCGGCTTTGCTGGCCCCCGCGTCATCAAGGACACGACCCAAAGCGAACTGCCGCCCGGCTTTCAGACTGCGGAGTTTTTGCTCGAGCATGGGCTGATCGATGCCATCGTTCATCGCAAGGAAATGAAAGAGCGGCTTGCCTATTATCTCGGTTACTTGACTGAAAGTCAGAAGCAAATCGCGGCGCTAGGCTAATCGGTCGGTTTCGAGTTGAACAAAATCGTGGTTGGCCTAAAAGAGTGGCCACTCTATGCGAAACCATCTCTTGCGATTCGCCCTCGTCTTGCTCGCTCTTTCTAAGGCCTCCGACGCCGGACTCTCGGCTCAGTCCCTCCCGGAGCACGACCTGCGCGCGACCAAGCCGAAAACTCTTAATACACTCCGGACATTCCCGAATGTTACCTCGAAATCGGCATGGCAAGCTCGCGCCAAAGAAATTCGAGACCATGTCCTTGTCAGTTGCGGCCTTTGGCCGATGCCTGAGAAAACGCCCCTCAACGCCCAGGTCTTTGGCAAGGTGCTTCGCGACGGTTACAGCATCGAGAAGGTGGCGTTGCAGACGTATCCCGGCTTTTATTTGGCCGGCAACCTGTACCGTCCCATCGGAAAAGGGAATGGCCCGTTCCCAGCAATCCTGAATCCTCATGGCCATTGGAGCAATGGCCGCATGGCAGACGAAGAGAACGGCAGCATCGCCGCACGCTGCATTAACTTCGCTCGACAAGGGATGATCGCGTTCTCCTATGACATGGTTGGGTACAACGACACAATCCAGGTAAAGCACAACTTCGCCAGCAACCCCACCAATCTCCTCTGGAACATCAGCTTGATGGGCCTGCAAACCTGGAACAGCATTCGCGCGCTTGATTTCCTGGCTTCGTTGCCGGATGCAGACAAATCGCGTCTGGCATGCACGGGCGAATCGGGAGGCGGCACCCAAACATTTATGCTCGGGGCGATTGACGATCGACTCACAGTCCAAGCTCCCATCGTCATGGTCTCGCACTCGATGCAGGGCGGATGCCTGTGTGAAAATGCGCCGGGCTTGCGCGTCGAATATTCCAATATGGAAATTGCCGCTGTTCCCGCGCCCCGTCCGCAGTTGCTAGTCGCGGCCTCGGGAGATTGGACTAAAGACACGCCGGCTGTTGAGGGACCCGCGATTGAAAGGGTCTATCGCCTGTTCGACCGGGCCGATCGGTTTCGCCACGTCCGCTTCGACTTTCCGCACAATTATAATCGCACGAGTCGCGAAGCTGTGTACGAGTGGTTCGGCCGCTGGTTGCTGCGCCATCCCGAGCCAGCCTCCCTGAAAGAGATCGCCTACCAAAAGGAGCCGGACCAGGAGTTGCGAGTTTGGCCGGATGGCAAATTGCCGGATGACGCTCTGGATGAAACATCTCTCATCAAGTCGCTAATCAAGTCATCCCAAGCGCAGTTGGAAACAATCAAGCCGACCAACGCGCGTTCGCAGAAACAATATCACGAACTGATGTGGCCTGCGTGGCGTCACACGTTGCAGGCGGAGATTCCGGAACGGTCGCTCGTGGTCGAAGCGGGCCAAGCCAAGAAGATCGCAGGTCGAACCGTCACCGAATTCTCGCTGGGCCGGGCCGGGAAAGGAGACCGGCTGTCTGCTTTGATGATCAATCCCTCGAACGATTCGCACAGATTGTTTGTGGTTCTCGCGCATCCCAAGGGTAAAGCTGGTTATTTGGATTCCGCGGGAGAACCGATCGGATTGGCTAAGAGATTTCTCGACCGCGGCCAGTCCATTCTGCTGGCGGACCTGTTTCAAACCGGTGGCTTGGCCAATGCTGACATCGAAAAAGATCGCAAGCCTTTCGCCAATTATTTCAGCACCTACAATCGGACGGACTTGCAGGAACGCGTGCAAGACTTGATTACGGCGGCCGCGTTCGCTAAGACCCACAGCAAAGGACGCCGCGTTGTCCTCTGCGGCGCCGGCCGCGCTGGTCTTTGGTCGCTGCTCGCCGCGCCCGCTGTCGATGCTGTCGTCGCGGATTGCGATTCCCTGGATATGGCTGACGATCAAGCGTTGCTGGCGCACGACCTCTTCGTTCCAGGCATCCGAAAAATTGGCGCGTTCGAAGGCGTGCTGGCGCTGGCGGCGCCGCGCTCTGTCCTGCTGCATAACACCGGTTCGAAATTTCTCACACCGTCGTTGCCGGACCTTTACCAGCGCCTCGACGCCTCCCAACAATTCCGCCGCGAGCCAGCCGTTTTAAGCGACGATGCCATTGCCGATTGGGTCGGCCAATTAGGATTCCGATAAGCAAGACCGGCGTCGTAGCGCAGACTTTTGACTTAAAGAAAAGGACTTCCTTAAGCCAGTTTGTTCGTTAACTTGCCCAAAGAAAGGAAGCTCTCGGTATGAGTGAAGAAACGACGCTCTTTAAAGGTTCATCCTCGTTCGTCGTCAGCCTCGGAACATTTCTGCTCGGCAGTATGATTGTGGTTGCCGCCATCGTCGGCGCCATTGTTCTGTCGATCTGGCTGCTGATTGTCGCTGGCGTTACACTGATTCTTATGGCGGTGCGGTGGATCGTTATTCGCTCGCGCACTTACGAGCTTACCACCGAAAGAGTCCGAGTAAGGACGGGCATCGTCAACAAGAGGACTGATGAGATGGAGCTCTATCGAGTCGAGGACATCACGCTGTTTGAACCGCTGGTGCAACGGCTGTTTGGCGTCGGAACGATTCGCATCGCTACGAACGATACCTCGACACCGACGTTGGAAATCGAGGCCATCCGAGGCGCTGCCGAACTGCGCGAGCAATTGCGGAAGAGCGTAGAGGCTTGCCGCGACCGCAAGCGCGTGCGCGTCACCGAAATGGAGTAAGAGCAAACACTCCCCTCTGCCAAAAGCGCCGCCCCCGCTCAACCGTGGTTTTTGGGTTCAACTCTCTGCAGCCTCCGAGCGGTAGCTGGATTGTCGCCGCTTCCGAAGTTCCCGCGCTGCCGCCCACTTTTAGACTCCCAAGGATCAAAAGAACAGAACAGAAAGGCCTTCGGTTCGGTTGCGGTTTGATTCTCAACCATGCGCTAATTCTGGGCCAAGCTTGCACCAGGAACAGAGCAATTCCCAGCTACGTTTCGATGAGCTTGGAAAACTTGCTGAAGAACTCCTGGGCCAGCTTCTTGCCCGCTGCTTCAATGACGCGCGAACCGACGGCCGCGATTAGGCCGCCCACTTGCACAGTCGCTGTGTAGACAAGCTGCGTGTTGGAGCTTTGCGCTTTGAGTTCGATCAGGCACGTGCCTTTCACGAACCCCGGACCGCCCTTCCCTTCCATTTGCAAAGTGAACTTGTGAGGTGGTTGTTTGTCGGTGACCTTTACCTTCCCAGTATAGCTTCCCTTCACCGAGGCAATGCCGAGCTTTAGATGAGCGTTGTATTCATCCTCACCGGTCTTTTCCATCTTCTCGCAGCCGGGAATGACCTGCTGCAGAATATGAGGATCGATCAACGCTTCGAAGACGCGTTGAGGAGGAGCCGCGATGGTGCAGGTTCCTTGAATGTTCATTTTGCCAGATTATAGCAGATGAGCCGGTCTTCGCTGCGCAGGTACAGTTTCTTATGAGCCAATATCGGAGCCGGCCAGCACGGATAATGCAATTGCGGAACCTGAAAGCGCCCGATCTCTTCGGGAGCCTTAGGATTTGCCTTGAACATTCCCAAAAGGCCGCCTTCTCCTAACACAATCAACTTGCCGTCAGCCATGATCGCGGAGCCGCGTCCGTAAACGCTCGGAGTTGGCGTGCTATGCGATGGCCAGCTTTCCTGGCGATCCCACATTAACTTTCCCGTTTTCAATTCCACGCAACGAAAGCGCGCGTCGGGTTCATTGCGGCCGCTGAATGCGTAGAGAAAACCTTCATGATAGATGGGCGTCGTCCAGTGAATCTCCAACACAGTGCTGCGCCAAACTTCATCGACGCCGCGACCATCTGGTTTGACCTTCAATAAGACAGACCCGACGCGATAGTACGCGCCCGAAATTAAAATCAAATCATCCACGACAATCGGATTCATCGCGTTCACCGAATCGTTCAATTGCGAACGAAACCAGAAGCTGAAATTGACGCCGCCGTTCTTGGGATCGATTGAAACCAAGCCTTGACGCATCAGGCAGAGAATATGGCGTTTCCCGCCGATGGTCGCCGCGACGGGGGTTGCGTAGCTCGCTTGCTTTTCTGTGCGATCCCAGCGGTAAAGCGGTTCTCCACGCCATGCCGTCATCTTGATTCCGTGCCAATTCTTTTCACCGACGCTCTCCCAGAGCGTCTTTCCGGTTTGCGCGTCAAAACCGACCATTCCCGAGTTAGGCTGGCCGCCGACCATCACGACCAGCACGTCACCTTCGAGAATAGGGGTGCTCCCGACCCCAAAAAACGCTGCTGGAATTTCCCAGTCCTTGTCCGTGTCACGCTGCCAAATCAACTTGCCCGAATCCAATTCAACGCAGAGCAATTTGCCTTCTGCCCCGAAAGTGTAACAGCGATCCTCGGTAAGCAACGGCGAACAACGCGGACCATTGTTATAACCGTAAGGGTCGATGAATCGGCTTGGATAGCCGTAACGCCAAATTGGCTTGCCAGTCGCGGCGTCGAGGCATTCGACAATCTCTTGGTCCTTGACCCTGTGATGGACAACCAACCGGTTCCCGCGAATGGATGGCGCGCTATAGCCGGTCCCAACAGGCTTCTCCCAGACGAGCGGAGGTCCACCAGGCGGCCACTTGTCAAGCAAGCCTGTTTCCGTAGAAATGCCGTTCGCCTGCAGGCCCAGAAAGCGTGGCCAGTCGTCACCGCGCTGTTCCGCCGCACCGATGCTCGGGATCATGACCGAAACTGCGGCAGCAGCGATCGCGATAGCCATGAGCTTCCCTGGGTTCTTCGTTGCAACGAATCTCATGGCGCGAGCGTAAGCGGGTGGGCTATCCCGTGCAAGGTCACATATCCCAGTAATCAATGAATTACGCGATTGCTCGTAATCGCGGACGAGTTATGGCAGGCATGATGGTTGGCCTAGGCCGACTGCACAGATTGAATCCACTGCCGCAAAAACCGATCGGTAATGAGGAATGAACCATTGTCCCGATCAATAATGTCCTTGGCCAGCAACGCCTGCGCGGCCCGTTGCGCGCTGGATGCGGAACTGAGTCCGTGACGGCTTACAAATTCACCGGCAAAGACCTTCACTCCGGTGGTCTCGCCGGCCAGCCCTTTCAAGAATCGCTTCTGAGAAAGGGTCAGTGACTCCCACAACGTCGTGTAGGCATAGCTCTCGCGGTCCAACAACACCTTTACCGCCGCCTGAAGCATTTCTGTGTTTATGCCGGACTTCGGTTCGCATAGCTCCCAAAGCACATGACACAGGTGTTGAGTATAAAATGGGTGTCCTTGTGTGAGTTCACAAATCTCATGAACGCACCGACGGTCAATACCCTTGTCCCCCGCCACAAAGCGTTGATGAATGAACGGCTGCCAATGCTTCTCGGCAATTGGACCGAGAGGATAGTGGCCCCCAGCCCGATACAAAGGGCGATTACGATCCAAAACCATTTTGGGGATCAGATGTTTGCGGCTGCCCAAGAAGAGATAGCTCACCTGGTGATGATTCTGAATCACGCTCCGAAGTTTCCGTTCCACATGGTCGCTGCCATACTCCAGAATCTGCTGAAACTCGTCCGGCACCACGACGACGCGCGGCCCGCCCTTGGCGGCAATTCGCGCTGGAGTTTCCAGAACTTCATCCAAGGCCGGGCCGACTCGGGCCTGCTTGCCCAAGCCAAAGGTTAAGACCGGTTTGCCTTCCTCGTCCGCAGTCACACTCGGCGACAAGCTGCCGAAGAACTTCTTCGCCGTCTCCAATACTTTCCCTACGGACGTGCTCATGGATTCAGTAATCGCCTTCGCCACTGAGGTGACGAATGTGGCCTCGCCGCCGGTCGGCCATAAATCCACGTACGCCCATAGACAGCCCTTGCGGGGAAGCTTGCCGAGGGCGGCGCGCACGAGCGAGGTCTTGCCGTAGCGCCGTTCCGAGAACACGAACAGTTTCTCCGCATTCTCCATCGCCCGTAGCAGGTCGCCGATTTCTTTTTCGCGGTTGCAGAAGGCCACGCCGGTCACCACCCCGCCGTACTCAAAAGGGTACTTCATATTACGCAAATTGCGTTACGCAACTTGCGTAAGTAAAGTCTCGCGCTCCTTTTCCCTTCCGACCGCTGTCCAGTCATTAAATTGCGTTCACCCGAAACACGGCTTTCTAATTGGCCGTTCCGCGGTTTTGGATGCAATAGAGTTTGGAGGTTGTGCGCACAATCAAACTCTCCTGGGCCATGGCTGGCGTGGCCATGCACATTTCGTTCAGCGAATTCTTGCCCAGCAATTTGAACTTGGGTCCAGCCTCAATGACAAACGTGTCGCCATCCTCGCTCAAGCAAAAGACTCTGCCATTGCAAGCCCAGGGCGACGCAGTGTAAGCGCCGGTTCCCTCAGGGTTTAAGCGTTCGCGATCATAAACCAACCGGCCGGTTCGCGCTTCATAACAACTGAACAAGCCGCGATCGTACAACACGTAGAAATAATCGCCATACACCAGCGGCGAAGGATTGTACGGAGCCGCCGTCTTTTGATACCACGCGATATGTTCGTTGCTCGTTTCACCCGGTTTGAGCGAAATCTCGCCGGAGGCGCCGGGGCGAATGGCAAAGACCGGGCGAGTTCCATCCCCGACATATCCGGAACAAACGTAGAGCAAACCAAACTTTGAAAACGGTGTTGGGATCACAATGGTAGACATGCCGCCGAATTCCCACAGCAGCTTGCCAGCGAGATCGTAAGAGCGGACTTTGTTCCGTCCCGGAGTGACAATCTCAGTGCGTTTCTCATTTTCCCAAATGTACGGCGTAGCCCAGTTGCTCTTTTCGTCGCGCTCCACCCGCCAGATTTGCCGGCCTGTTTTCGCATCGAGCGCAACAAGGAACGATTGCTCCTCATTATCATTCACGATGTAGAGCCGTCCATTGTGCAAGATGGGTGAAGCGGCTGTTCCCCAGCCGTAACGTGTTTTGAAAGACTCGAGGCGTTTTGACCAAATCTCGTTGCCCGCGAAATCGAGACAATAAATCCCAACGTTGCCGAAGTAAGCGTAAACACGCTCGCCATCGGTGACGGGAGTCTCGGAAGCGTAAGTGTTCTTTAGGTGAATGGAACTGGAAGGCGCCCCTTGATGCGCTTGCTTTTCCCAAAGCTTCTTTCCGGATTTCAAATCCAGACAATAAACCATCCACTGATGACGGGCCGAGGAGGGCGTCGGCCGATCGCCTCCAAAATAAAGTCCCTTCTTCGGCGTCTCGACTTCGCCGTCCTTAACGACCGATGTGAGAAATATCTTATCACCCCAAGCGATCGGAGAGGACCACCCATAGCCGGGAACGTCTGTCCGCCATTTGACATTCTGATTCGCGCCCCAAGTCGTCGGAAGATTGTTGTTCTCGGAAGTTCCGAGAGACTTTGGCCCGCGGAACTGGGGCCAGTGTTCCTCAGCGCTCAATGGCAACGCTTGCAGGAGGAGAATGGATAAGAACAGAAAGCCTGGCCGAGATTGCATTTGCATTGGAGGTTGACTGTACAGGGATTGGAGCGGTTCGGCACTCTTAAAAAACAGAAAGCCCGTTCTTTCGAACGGGCTTTCGCGCAAAGGCCGATGCGATGTTTACTTCTTCTCCGGGGTGGCTTCGCCACCGGAGGCTGCCGGCGCGGACTCAGATTGCCCGGCGGCAGCGGTTTCAGTTTTTGCCGGAGCCGCCGCGGGTGCGGGCGCAGCTACAGGTAGCTCGACCCATTCGAGGATTGCCAAATCGGCGGCGTCACCCTGGCGGCGATTGAGCTTTATGATGCGCGTATAACCGCCACGGCGCTCCTTAAACGCGGGTGCGATCTCGTCAAACAAGATGCGCACCACATCATTTTTATGCGCCTGAGCAATCAATGCCTTGCTCTTGAGCATGCGTTGGCTGTTGTGGCGCAGTTTCGCAGCCGCCAAACGGCGATCGTGGATCGTTCCATTTTTGCCCAACGTCACCATTTTTTCCGCGACCGAACGCGCGGCTCTTGCCTTGGCCAGAGTGGTTGTGACGCGCTTGTGCTGAATAAGGCTGCAAACCAAATTAGCCAGCATCGCATTGCGGTGTGAACCGGTGCGTCCTAATTTGGCTGTTCTTTTCTGATGTCGCATGGGAATTAATGCTAGGCCGACTTGGCTTCTTCCTTAGGAGCGTCGAGCAATGTGGCATCGATATTCATTCCCAAAGACAAACCGAGACTGGTCAGTTTCTCTTTAATTTCATTGAGCGATTTCTTGCCGAAGTTGCGGTACTTCAGCATTTCCGCTTCCGTCTTCATCGCCAACTGCCCGACCGTCGTGATGTTGGCATTGTTCAAACAATTGGCGGCCCGGACACTCAATTCGATTTCATTGACGCTCATGTTGAGGAGTTTGCGTTGCCGCGCCTTTTCGTCGTCCTGCTTGTCCACGACCTCCTCAAACTCGACCGCATTCTTGTCATATCCGACGAAGACGTCCAAGTGATGCTGCAGAATTGCGGAGGCTTGCGTGAGCGCGTCGTCCGGGGAAACACGGCCATCCGTCCAGATTTCGAGGATCAACCGGTCGTAATCGGTGCGCTGGCCAACACGCGCGCTTTCGACCGCGTACCGCACACGCGTCACGGGCGAAAAGAGCGAATCGATGGCGATGACGCCAATGGGCTGGTCCGGCTTCTTGTTTTCGTCACCGGGGCAAAAGCCGCGTCCGATCTTTACCTCCAATTCCATTTCGAGCTTCTTTTTTCTATCGAGCGTGCAGATCAACTGTTTCGGGTTAACCAGCTCTAAATTCTGATTCAACTTAATGTCGCCGGCGGACACCGGACCATCCTTGTTGACGGAAAGCAGGACCGTCTGTGGCTCGCGGCTATGCGCCTTGAAGAGCACTTTCTTTAGATTCAGAATGATGTCCGTGACATCTTCGACCACTCCATCGATGGTCGTGAATTCGTGCATCGCGCCATCAACGCGAATCGACGTGATGGCGGCGCCTTCGAGCGAGGAGATAAGAACGCGACGGAGGGAATTCCCGATCGTGTGGCCGTATCCGGTTTCGAAGGGTTCAGCGATGAATTTCGCGTAGGTTTCTGTGGCGGTTGAATCTTCCTTGGTCAACCGTTTCGGCATTTCGAACCGACCTAAACGTACTGGCATAGTTCTCTTTCTAACAATTTTAATCTGACTCGCGCTGCTTCATTCCCGCCGGCAATGCGAGCCCGTATAATTGTTTTGCTCCCGATCGAGAGCGGGTTTAGTTAGCGGGAATAAAATTCGACGACGGCTTGCTCGTTCGCAATGGGTTGAATGTCATCGCGCGACGGAATCCGCAAGACCGTGCCTTTGAAAGCATCTTTGTTTAAGGAAAGCCAATCTGGAACTGACCGGCTGGTCGAAGATTCGAGATTTCGCGTTCCCATTTGCCGTGAGACGCTTGAGTCTTTGACCTCGATAACGTCGTTCACTTTCAATCCGCAGGACGGAATATTCACGGAACGGCCATTGACCTTGATATGACCGTGCGAGACCATCTGGCGGGCCCCGGCCCGAGTATTGGCAAAACCAAGATGATAAACCACGTTGTCCAGGCGCGTCTCGAGAATCTGCAACATCGTTTCACCAGTCACACCGCGACGCTTCAAAGCGCGCTCGTAAACGCCGCGGAACTGGCGCTCCAACAGCCCATAATAATAGCGGAGCTTTTGCTTCTCGATTAAGCCTAGCGCGTAGTCGGTATTTTTCCGCCGAGACTTTGGACCATGCACGCCGGGTCCGTAGTTTTTCCGTTCGAGGTACTTTGACGGGCCAAAAACGGGCGTGCCAAATCGACGACTGATTCGAATTCGAGGTCCAGTATAACGAGCCATACTTGTTATTTGGTATTTGAGATTTGAGATTTGAAATGCCTAGACGCGACGCTTCTTGCGCGGACGACAGCCATTGTGCGGAACAGGCGTCACATCTTTGATGGTTGTGATTTCGAGGCCAATCGCCTGTAAAGCTCGAATCGCTGACTCGCGTCCGGAGCCAGGTCCTTTGACCTTAATCTCGACTTCGCGCATGCCGTGGGACATTGCCTGACGCGCCGCATCCTGAGCCACTTGTTGGGCCGCGAACGCCGTGCTTTTCCGTGAACCCTTAAAGCCGACCTTGCCGGAAGTAGACCAGCCCAAGACATTGCCGTGCATGTCCGTGATCGTGACCTGGGTATTGTTGAAAGTAGCCAGGATATTGGCCACGCCACTGGTGATGTTCTTGGCGCCTTTGGCCTTGATAATCTTCTTTGCGTTTGGATCCTCGCCGAGCAGTTCGGCGGCTGTCGGCGCAACTGCGGCAACCGGTTCGGCGGGCTTTGGCGCCTCGGCAGCAGGAGCGGCAGCGGCTTGGGGTTCGCCTCCCTTTTTCGCCGGTTTGGCGGGGCGAGGCTCGGCCGCAGTTTTTGGCGCGGCTTGTTCGGCGGCGGGCGCCGCCGCTGGCGCCGCTTCAGCTTTGGCTTCTTTTTTGGCGGCGGGTTTCTTCGGTTTTGTCTCGTCAGCCATAGGAACAGTTTAGTGAATGCCAGTTTTTGCGTTAGGATTGCGTTGAACACCGACGGTTTTGCGCGGGCCTTTGCGCGTGCGCGCGTTGGTCTGAGTGCGCTGGCCTCTTACCGGAAGACCGCGCAAATGCCGAATGCCTCGGTAGCACTTGATGCCTTGGAGACGTTTCAAGTTCATTCCGAGTTCGCGACGCAGGTCGCCCTCGATCACATACTTGCCTTCTTGGATAGCATGAACGATCTGCGACAACTGTTGCTCGTCCAGATTCTTGGCGCGAATCGCCGGGTCGATTTTGGCCTTCTCCAGAATGACTTTCGCGTTGACCGGACCAATTCCGTAAATGTAACGAAGCGCAATGTCGATGCGCTTTTCACCGGGTATGTCCACACCTAAGATACGTGCCATAGAGCAACTCTTTCTTAACCTTGTCGTTGTTTGTGCCGCGCATTCGTGCAAATGACACGAATGACACCTTTCCGCCGGACCACTTTGCAGTGCTCGCAAAGCTTCTTAACTGACGCGCGAACTTTCATATTCAACTTGATCTATCTGTCTCTGGACGAGATGCAATGCAACCCTTCGACAAATCGTAAGGCGACATCTCAACTGTTACTGTATCTCCCGGCGAAATGCGAACGAAATTCATACGCATTTTCCCGGAAACGTGCGCCAGAATCCGATGGCCATTCGCTAGCTCCACCCGAAATATCGTATTCGGGAGGGCCTCGACTACTCGGCCTTCAACTTCAATTGCGTCTTCTCGGGGCACGTTAATATTTCTGGCTCACCTTCCGTAATCAGCACCGTATGCTCGAAATGGGCTGACGGTTGTCCGTCTTTCGTCACCACTGTCCATCCATCGGCCAGTATCTCGACGGCAGGCGATCCTGCGTTCACCATCGGTTCAATAGCCAGAGTCATCCCGGGCCGCAGCTTAGGTGACGACTTGCCGTCGACATAGTTGGGAATTTGCGGCTCTTCATGCATCGACCGTCCCACACCATGACCGACAAATTCGCGCACGACGCTGAATCCGTTCCGCTCGACGTAACTCTGAATGGCTCGCGAGATATCAACGACGCGATTCCCGAGCAGCGCCCGCGCGATACCTTCGTAAAGCGCCCTCTCGGTCACATCGATCAGTTTTTGGGCCAACACGTCGCATCCGCCCACGGCTACCGTGCGCGCGGTATCACCGATATAACCTTCGTATATCACACCCACGTCCGTGCTCACGATGTCACCGAAATCCAAACGACGGTTGCTGGCCAAACCATGAACCACTTGTTCGTTAACCGACAAGCAAACGTGGCACGGATACTTTCGATACCCGAGAAACGCGCTCTTGGCCCCATGACTCTTAATTCGCGACGCGGCAAAATTGTCAATTTCCTTCGTCGTCACGCCGGGCGTTATCCACGCGCAAACTTCGTGGAGCACTGTGCTCGCCACCGCTCCGGCCGCTCGCATCGCTTCTACATCGCGCTCGTTTTTCAGAATGATCATTGCTTCAAAGCCTCAATCGAGGCCGCATAGATCTGGCCAGACGGCAGCGTCGCATCGACCACTTTCAGTTTGCCCTGCTCTCGGTAATAGTCGACTAGCGGCTCGGTTTGCTGAACATAAACTTTCAAGCGCTGCCGCAAAACCGGCTCCGTGTCATCTTCACGCTGTATTAATGCTGCGCCACACAGATCGCACCGGCCGGGAGTTTGCGGCGGCCGATTGCGCACATGATAAATCCGTTCACATCTCGCGCAAGTCCGGCGGCCAGTCACCCGGTCCAAAATCAAGCTTTCCGGACACTCGTAAAAGATCACGGCCTCGATCGGCGCGCCTTGAGCAACGAGCCATTCGTCCAGAGCTTTGGCCTGAGCCACAGTTCGCGGAAAACCATCCAGCAAGAATGCCTCAGCGAGCTCGGCCTGCAGCCGATGTTCCATAAACTCCAGAACCAGCTCATCGGGCGCTAATTCGCCTTTATCAAGGAACACTTGAACTTGGCGGCCTATCTCGGTCCCAAGCTCAATTTCTCGACGCAACCAATGTCCGGACGAGACGTGGGAAAAGCCAAAATCCGACTTCAATTGGCTTGCCACAGTCCCCTTGCCAGACGCGGGCGGTCCGAGAAGTACAACCCGCCGTTTCATTCTAAAAACGGCCTTTGATGCGCCCCTTCTTCAGGAATCCGTCATAGTGGCGCATCAACAAATGCGATTCCATCTGCCTCATCGTGTCCAGCATGACACCCACCGTAATCAACATGCTCGTCCCGCCAAAGAATTGCGAAACTCGGAAATTAATCTCAAATATCTCGGCCATCAAATTGGGAATAATGGCAATCACCGTCAAAAATATCGCTCCAGCCAACGTGATCCGGCTCATGCTCCGATGCAGAAAATCGCTGGTCGCCTGTCCCGGCCGAACTCCAGGAATATAGCCGCCATACTTCTTGAGATCGTCGGCAATCTGAATCTCGTTAAACTGCGTCGCGACCCAAAAATAGGAAAAGAAGAGAATCATCGCGCTATACAGAGCGTAGTACAGGAAATGACCGCTGCCCAACTGCACACCGATGCTTCGGAAAAACGGAATGTCCGCCAATTCGCCGATCCTGAGAAAGATCATCTGTGGGAACATCAAGATAGCTTGAGCAAAAATGATCGGCATCACGCCGGCGTAATTGACACGCAACGGCATGAACGAACTCCCACCGGCATAAACCTTCCGCCCCACCGCCCGCTGCGCATACTGGACAGGAATCTTTCGCTGCGCCTGCGTCATGGCGACAACGCCGGCGACAACAGCCACAAGCAGCAACAGAAGAGCAATCGCATGGAAAAAGTGGAATTCCCGTGGACCGACCGGTCGCCAGAACATGCGATGCAACTCTTGAAATGCCAGTGGCAAGTCCGCCACGATTCCAATGGTGATGACCAAGGAGATGCCATTGCCAATGCCCCGTTCGGTAATCTGCTCGCCCAGCCACATGAGCAAGAGCGTTCCTGTCGTTAAGATTAAGACGGTCTGAATTCGATACCACCACCCGGGATCCAGCACCAACGTTCCCGCGAATCCCTTGAAGACTTCACCGGGATGCTCCCAGCTAAGAGTCATCAACGTTCCATGTCCCAAGCAAAGGAGAACCGTCAGATAACGTCCGTACTGGACGATCTTGGCGCGGCCACCCTCTTCGCGGGCTAGCTTGCTCAATGTGGGAATCACCGCCGTCAGAAGCTGGATGATAATCGTGGCTGTGATGTACGGCATAATGCCCAACGCACCGACCGCGCAATTCTGCAGAGCGCCGCCGGTGAAAAGGCTGTACATGCCGAGCAACGAATTATCCATCTGATTAGCGTTGGCCTCGAAGAACGCCCTTAAAGAAGCCCCGTCCAAACCGGGCACGGGAACCCAAGCCAGCACTCGGCAAATCGCCAATACCATCAAAGTAAAGAATATCCTCGATTTGAGTTCGGGAATTTTGAAGCAATTGGCAAATGTATTGGCAATGTTCGCGAGCATGCGTCGGAAGAGAATTAGCCTTGAGCGGCCTGCGGTTTCGAAGGAGTGACCAATTCGCAAACGCCACCCAGTCCTTCGATCTTGGCGCGGGCCGAGGCGCTAAAGGCATGGACGCGGACGGTCAGTTTCCTGGTTAACTCTCCCTCACCGAGAATTTTGATGCCATCAGCCCGTCCGTTGGCCAAGCCGGTTGATCGCAAGGCCGCTTCATCCACGCGCGCGCCATCCTCGAATTGATTTAGAGCGCTCAAATTGACAGGGATGTAACGCGTGCCGCGAGGATTATTGAATCCTCTCTTCGGCATACGCCGAATCAACGGCATCTGGCCGCCTTCAAAACCAATCCGGATGGAACTGCCCGATCTTGCTGTCTGGCCTTTGCCGCCGCGTCCGCTCGTTTTGCCATGCCCGCTCGACTCGCCTTGACCAAGCCGCTTTCGGCGGTGTTTGGCGCCGGGCCGAGGTTTGAGATTATGTAAACGCATAAACTTCTACGACGCTGAATTTGCGGCTGACGCGATGTCGGGTGCAGGCGCCGGCGTTGCAGGCGGAATGGCGGGAACTGGCTCCTTCGGTTTGACGGAAAGCCCGCGACTTCGAAAGATGTCTTCACGCAAGCGGAGCGCTTGCAAGGCCGCGAGAGTTGCCTTGGCCACGTTAGCGGCATTTTTAGACCCCAACGATTTGCTGAGGACGTCCTTAACGCCCGCGGATTCGACCACGGCGCGAACCGTTTTTCCGGCAATGATCCCCGTGCCAGGTGAAGCTGGCCGAAGCAATACCCGGGCGCCACCGTAAGTAGAGATCACATCATGCGGGATCGTCGCTTCTCGCAACGAAATCTTGACCATGTGTTGCTTGGCATCTTCTCCGCCTTTGCGAATGGCATCTGCCACTTCGCCGGCCTTGCCCAGTCCAATTCCAACCCGCCCCTGTTTGTCGCCAACCACAACGAGGGCGCTAAAACTGAAACGCCGCCCGCCTTTGACGACTTTCGATGATCGATTTATGAAAACTACTTTCTCGCTTAAATTGTTGGAATCTTTGCCGCCCGCGTTCGATTGGTCCGAGCCCTCGGCCGCCGGGCGAGTCCGCCGGCCCGGTCGACCCATTCCCCGGCCACCCATCCGTCCCGGTTCCACAGTACTTTTGGTTTGTTCAGCCACGATATTTTCTCCTGATCTCGATTAAAATTGCAGGCCGCCTTCGCGAGCCGCGTCGGCCAATGCTTTCACTTTGCCATGGAAGCGCGCGCCACTGCGATCGAACACGACATTCTGAATTCCTTTGCTCTTGGCCGTTTCGGCGGCCAGTTGGCCAATTCGTTTGGCGGTGGCAACATTGGCTCGCAGTTTGTCGCGGTCCTCGATTGTCTTGCTCAAAGTGGAAGTGGCCGCCAAGGTCGTCCGCGCAACATCATCAATGAATTGGACGTAAATGTTCTTGCCGGTGAAACGGACGCTCATGCGAGGCCGTTCCCGTGTGCCGACAACTTTCTTGCGAATGCGCCAGCGCCGAAGTTGCGCCAAGTGAAGTTTTTTTTCGGTTCTCATTGATTATGGGTCACGGTCTTGGCCGTAACCCTCAATTAGTTAATGCCCTTACTGCACGGTCTTGCCTTCCTTGCGCACGACCTTCTCGCCCACATAGCGTACACCTTTGCCTTTGTACGGCTCAGGTGGATAGTAACTCCGGATTTCGGAGGCCACGCGACCCACCAATTCTTTGCTGGGACCTTCGATTGTCACCTTGGTGTTGTCCTCCACCTTTACGGTGATCTGGTCCGGTATCGGATACAAAACGGGATGCGAATAGCCGAGGTTAAGGTTGACATTGTTGCCCTGCACAGCCGCTTTGAAACCAACGCCCTGTATTTCCAGCTTCTTCATGAATCCATCCGCCACCCCTTTAACCATGTTATTGAGAATCGCGCGGCTCAACCCATGGAGCGACTTCGCCTCAGCGTCTTCACCTTGCCGAGTGACAAGAATCTTGTCGCCCGTCACCGCGGCGGAAGTGCGCTTCGGCAGCGCAAAATCCAATTTGCCCTTCGGACCTTCGACAAAAACCTTTCCTTCCTTGATCTCTACTTTGACCTTGGGAGGAATTTGGACGGGTATTTTTCCAATTCTCGACATACAATTGCCTTACCAAACAAAACAAAGAACTTCGCCGCCGAGGCGCTGCTTTTGAGCTTCAAAACCGGTCATCACGCCTTTAGGCGTGGAAAGGATGGCCGTGCCCATTCCACCGAGCACACGCGGAATCTCTGTCGATCGCACGTAACGGCGCAATCCTGGAGTGCTCACACGCCGCAGACCAGTAATAATCCCTTGGCGGTCCTGGAACTTTAGTTTGAGTTTCAACTTCTTGATCTTATTGCCTTCCACCGAGCAATCAGCGATGTAGCCCTCTCGCTTTAAAATCCGCGCGATGCTTTCCTTCATCTTGGAGTGGGCCAACTCGATGGTGGGCAGCAGCGCCTGATTGGCATTGCGCAAGCGCGTCAGCATGTCAGAAATTGGGTCTGTCATAAGCTTACCAGCTAGCCTTGGTGACGCCGGGAATCAAACCGCTCAACGCCGACTCTCGAAACACAAGCCGCGAGCAAGCGAACTTGCGCAGGTAACCATGCCGGCGTCCGGAGATCGAACAGCGGTTCGTCAATCGCGAAGGACTGGCATTTCGCGGAAGCTTGGCCAATCCGGCGTAATCGCCTTTGGCCTTAAGTTCCGCCCGCAAGGCGGCGTATTTTTGTACTGCTTTGCGCTTTCTCTTTTCGCGCTCAATCCATGCTTTCTTTGCCATAAATTATCTTCCTTCGGCGAAGGGCATTCCCATCATTTTGAGGAGATCCAATGCTTCCTCATTGGTTTTGGCGGATGTGACAATCGTAATGTCCATTCCTTGTTGCCGCTTAATTTTATCCAAATCGACTTCGGGGAAAATCGTCTGATCCGTAATGCCTATCGAATAATTGCCGCGCCCGTCAAAAGAACGCGTGGACAACCCACGAAAATCGCGAATGCGCGGCAAAGCCGCCGCGACCAGCCGGTCAAAAAACTCATACATCACTTCCCGCCGCAACGTCACATGACAAGCGATTGGCTGCCCTTGCCGCAGTTTGAAATTCGCGATGCTCTTCCGAGCTTTGGCAATAACCGGTTTTCGTCCCGTAATGATGCTCAAATCCTTGGCCGCATCATCGACCGCCCCCTTTTCCAATGATGAGCTCACGCCCATGTTGAGCACAATCTTCTCAATGCGCGGAACCTGATGAAGGTTCTTGTACTTTCGCTTCTCCATCAAAGCGGGCCTCACCTTGTCGATATAGTTGTGATACAGTCGTGGCTTCATGGCGTATCGTCCCGTCTCAAGCGCTGGCATCCGCAGTTCCACGTTTCTTGGCGCGGGCATCGAACTGGTCTGCTCGCATGACATTCGAAATATGAACTGACCCTTCTCGTTCGATGATCGCGCCGTTCGGGTTTTGCTGATTCTTGCGCGTGTGTTTCTTGATCATCTTCACGCCCTCGACAATCACGCGTTGGTGTCCGGACAAAACAGTGATGATCTTGCCCCGCTTGCCGCGCTCCGTTCCAGCGATGACGACCACTTCATCACCTTTTTTGACATGACATTTGGCCATAGCGCTAAATGACCTCCGGGGCCAGCGAAATGATTTTCATAAACTTCTTGTCGCGCAATTCGCGGGCGACCGGTCCAAAGATGCGTGTGCCGCGCGGATTGTTTTCTTTGTCGATGATGACAATGGCATTGGTGTCAAAACGAAGGTACGAACCATCGTTGCGCCGAATGGGCTGCCGCGTTCGGACAATGACCGCATCCACTACTTCACCCTTCTTGACCGTTCCATCGGGCGTCGCTTCTTTTATGTGAGCCTTAATCACGTCACCGACGCGCGCATAAAACTGATTACGCCCAATGACGCCAATCGCAGCGGCTCGTTTCGCGCCGGTATTATCGGCCACATCCAGGATAGAACGAATTTGCAACATAAATTGAATGCTAGACTGCCGCCGCCACGGCCTGCTTGTTGCGCTCCAAAACTTCAACCAGGCGCCAGCTCTTCATTTTGGAAAGCGGGCGCGTTTCTTCAATCCGCACTCGATCGCCCACTTTGGCTTCGCTCTTCTCATCGTGCGCGTAGAACTTTCGGTAGCGGGTCACGACCTTTTTGAACTTCGGATGCCGAAAGCGGCGCTCGACGCGGACCACAATCGTTTTCGTCATCTTGTTCGAAATGACTTCTCCCAACCGTTCTTTACGTTGACCGCGGACAACACTGTTAGACATAGGCAACAATTAGGCAGCTTTTTTGCGAAGCGCTGAAATCTGCGTTTCAATACGAGCGATATCGCGCCGCAACAGCCGAAGCTGCGCCGACTTTTCCAACTGACTGGTCGCCTGCTGCAGCCGCAGGTTGAACAGTTCCTGCCGCAGATCGCGGTTCTTCACCGCCAACTCCGCTGCCGTCAAATCTCGAATCTCAGACATTTTCATGGTTGTTTCTATCCCAGTTTATGACGCGAGATAAACTTGGTTCGAATCGGAAGCTTGTCTGCCGCCAGCCGCATGGACTCGCGCGCGACCGCTTCCGGCACTCCGTCCACTTCAAATAAAACACTCGCCGGGCGAATAACGGCCACCCACGACTCGACCGGGCCCTTGCCCTTGCCCATTCGCGTTTCGAGCGGTTTTTTCGTGTAGGACTTGTCTGGGAAAATGCGAATCCACACCTTGCCGCGCCGCTTCATAAAACGGCTGATCGCCACGCGCGCAGCTTCGATCTGCTTCGTGTCGAGCCAGCACCGTTCGAGCGACTGCAATCCATACTCGCCAAAGGCAACGTTCTCGCCGCGGGAAGCGATCCCCGTACGGCTGCCGCGATGCATCTTGCGGTACTTCACTCTGGCCGGCATCAATGGCATAAAAAATCTCGACGAATAAACGGGTTAAACACTTGCGGCGACTGGACTGGCCGTGGAACTCGGCCCGCCTTTTTCAGCTTTGACCTCGCCCTTGCAAATCCAGCATTTAATTCCTAACTTTCCGTAGAGCGTGTGGGCTTCGGCAAATCCGTAGTCAATCGCTGCCCGCAATGTATGCAGCGGAACACTCCCCTCGTGGTATGACTCGACGCGCGCCAACTCTGCGCCTCCCAATCGCCCGGCGCAGCGCACCTTAATTCCGGCCGCGCCAAAGTCCATAGCAG
Source organism: Verrucomicrobiota bacterium (assembly GCA_016871515.1). Lineage (GTDB taxonomy): Bacteria > Verrucomicrobiota > Verrucomicrobiia > Limisphaerales > SIBE01 > SIBE01. The sequence goes on along the minus strand of VHDE01000008.1, from coordinate 58,978 downwards.
TCTGAACCGCCTTCTTCATCGCGCGTCGAAACGAAATGCGGCGCTCCAATTGCAGCGCAATGTTCTCAGCCACCAATTGGGCGTCCAACTCGGGAGTTTTGACTTCTTGAATATCGACGTAAATCTCTTTGCCGGTCATCTTGCTCAGTTCTTCTTTGAGCTTGTCGATTTCCGCGCCCTTGCGGCCAATCACCACTCCGGGGCGCGCCGTGAAGATGGTGATGCGGCAACGCGTCGCGGCCCGCTCGATCTGAATCTTCGGGACCGACGCCGATTCGAGCTTCTTCTTCAAAATGTCTCGAATCTTGCGATCCTCGGACAGGAGCTTGCCGAACTCTTTTTTCTCGGCATACCATTTTGAACGCCAGTCTTTATTGACGGCGACGCGCAGACCAACTGGATTTGTCTTCTGGCCCATAAATAAATCAGCTATCCGACAAGGTAATCATGATGTGGCAGCTCCGCTTCAAGATCGGGCCGGCCGACCCGCGAGCTTTCGGAGTGAAACGCTTCATGGTCCTCGCTGTCCCCGCCACCGCCTCTTTGACGCGCAAACTTTCCAGTTTCGCATTCTTGTTGTTTTCCGCGTTCGCCATCGCCGACTTCAACGTCTTGGCCACGAGCCGCGCTGATTTCCGCGGGACGACCGCCAGCACCGCCGCGGCCTCCTGAACGGGAAGACCCTGTATTTGCCGGACGACCTCGCGCACCTTCTGGGCGGACATGCGAACGTTGCGGGTGATTGCTTGGACTTCCATAGGTGCCTATTTGGCTTCGGCTTTAGCCGTGTGAGCGCCGTGCTTCTTGAACGTTCGCGTCAAGGAAAACTCTCCCAAACGGTGGCCCACCATATTCTCCGTGACAAAGACGGGGTTGAAGACTTTGCCGTTATGCACGTTGAAAGTATGTCCAACAAATTCCGGCGTGATCATCGACCGGCGCGACCAGGTCTTGATCGGTTTCTTGGTGTTCGCCGCATTCAGCTTGGAAATCTTTTCCAGCAAATGCGCGTCGACGAATGGACCTTTTTTGATCGAGCGTCCCATAAGACTTATTAGAGTTGTTTCATCGGACGTCCATCACGGCGCACGATGATAAAGCGATTCGATTGTTTGTGGCGCTGGCGCGTCTTAAAGCCCTTGGTAATCACGCCCCACGGAGTGACCGGATGACCGCCGCCTGAGGTTTTTCCCGCTCCCCCGCCCATCGGGTGATCGACAGGATTCTTCGCAACGCCACGGCTCAAGGGGCGAAAGCCACGATGACGTCCCCGGCCCGCTTTACCCAGAATTACGTTCTCATGCTCCGTGTTTCCGACCTGGCCAATCGTGGCAAAACAATTCTCATTGAAACGGCGAATCTCACCCGAGGGCAGGCGCACTTGCGCGTAACCTTCATCGCGCGACATGACCACAGCCGAGCCGCCCGCGCTGCGAACCATCTGACCGCCTTTGCCGGGCGTGATCTCCAAATTATGAATCGGCAACCCGATGGGAACTGTCTTTAATGGCAAACTATTCCCGATCTCGGGCGGCGCCACCGCTCCGCTCATCAACTTCGCGCCAACTTTCAGCCCGTTCGGAGCAACAATGTAACGTTTTTCTCCATCGGTGTATTCGAGCAGGGCCAAACGGGCCGAACGCAACGGATCATACTCGATCGCCACAACCTTCGCTTCCATACCGCGCTTATCGCGCTTGAAATCGACATTACGGACCTTTTGTTTGTGGCCCTGCCCCCGGCCCCGGCTCGTGATGCGTCCATGCGAATTGCGGCCTCCCGTTTTCTTGCGGGTGAAAACCAGATTCTTCTCTGGCTTCGTCTTCGTGATCTCGTCGAACGACGCGATCGTGATGTAACGCGTGGACGGAGTCAGGGGTCGAAATGATTTAACTGGCATACAAATCTCGGTTTAGGTCAGGACAATCTTGTCATCCTTCTTCAAAGTGACGATGGCCTTTTTCCAATCCGGGGCCTTGCCAGCTTGTGTGGTCCGTTGCCGCCGGAGTTTCCCCCGGACATTAAGCGTCCGCACATCCAAAACAGTAACCTTAAAAAGCTCCTGGACAGCTTGCCGGATCTGAACTTTGTTGGCGCGCCGGTCCGCGATCACGGTGTACTGATTGAACTTATCCTTCTGGATTGTGCCCTTCTCCGTGAGGCGGACTGTTTTGATGACTTCAAAAGTGTTCATGGTGATTACTCGGCAGCCAAACGTTGCTCGACCTTTTCAAACGCGCCTCGGGTAAAAACCAGTTTGCCGAACCGCAGCACTTCGTAAGTATTCAACGCGTCACTGGTGGTCAGCTCGACGTTTGGGACATTGCGTGAAGCCAAAATCAAATTCTGATCGACGCTCGGAGCAACGACCAAAGTCGTTCCGGTGATTTGCAGCGCCGACAGCACGCGCAAGAACTCTTTCGTTTTGGGCGAGCTCAACTTGAGGTCGTCCAGCACGAACACATCTCCCGCTTTCAATCGCTCGCTGAGCGCCTTGCGAAAAGCCAGTTGCTTCGTGGACTTAGAAACTTTCTTGCCGTGATCGCGAGGTTTCGGCCCGAATACAACACCACCGCCACGCCAAAGCGGAGAAGCAAACGAACCGGCGCGCGCGCGACCGGTGCCTTTCTGCCGCCACGGTTTTTTCCCGGAGCCGGCCACTTCACCCATCGTTTTGGTGCAAGCTGTGCCGCTGCGTTGAGCCGCTTGATAAGCAACCACAACATCGTGCACGGCTTGGGTGCCTCGGCCATCCTCGATGATCGGGAACTTCACATCCAACTCGCCCTGGTTATTCCCTTGTATATCTTTAATCGTCAGTTTCATCGGTTCCCAATCAATTGCAGATTACTTTGTCTCGGCCGGAGCGGCGGCCTTCTTAGGATACTTTTTGGATTCTCGGATGACGACGTAATCCCCTTTGGCGCCCGGCACCGCCCCTTTGATCAACAGGACATTGTCCGCTTCGCGCACCTGAATGATCTCGAGGTTCTGAACCGTCCGCCGGACCTGCCCCATGTGACCCGGCATCTTCATCCCGCGCATAACGGTCCCGGGAAACAAACGTTGACCGATCGCGCCCGACCGCCGATGCCAGCCTTTGGCGCCGTGAGTGATATCGCCTCCACGAAAGTGATGCCGCTTGACTACCCCTTCAAAGCCGCGGCCTTTGGTGACTCCAATCGCATCCACCAAATCGCCTTGGGCGAAAATATTCACACCGACAACATCGCCCGGCTTCACGTCCAAGGAAAAATCACGAAACTCGCGCAGCCGCTTGACTGGTGTTGCTTTCTGTTTTCGAAAATGTCCGTTCAACGCCTTGCTCACGCGATGTTCTTTCTGATCGTCGAAACCCAACTGAACGGACTTGTAACCGTCCGTCTCGATCGTCTTGCACTGGACCACGCGATTGGGACCGGCGAGGACAACCGTCACAGGAATGAGGTTGCCTTTGGCGTCGTAAACGCGCGTTTGTCCTAGTTTCTTTCCGAGCAAGCCAAGCATAGCCTTTATATCTTAATGGTGATGTCAACCCCGGCGGGCAGATTCAACTTTTTGAGTTCGTCCACCGTTTTGGCCGTGGGATCGATGATGTCGAGCAAACGCTTGTGCGTGCGCTGCTCAAAGGTTTCATGCGACTTCTTGTCCGCATGAGGGGAACGCTGTACCGTGAACCGTTCAATTCGAGTTGGCAGGGGAATCGGCCCAGCGACTCGAGCACCAGTCCGTTTTACCGTCTCGACAATATCGTGGGCTGATTGGTCTATGACCCGATGGTCATAAGCCTTAAGCCGAATGCGTATCCGTTGTCCTGCCATATCAAAGAACAGTTAAAGTTTGGTTTCCTAAGCGCGCGCTGGTTTCGGTTTCGCGGAATCCAGAATTGCCGCCACAATGCTGTTGGGCACCTGCTCGAAGTGCGACGGCTCCATCGAATAGGCTGCGCGGCCTTTCGATAAGGAGCGGATCGCAGTCGCGTAACCGAACATTTCGGCTAGCGGCACCTCAGCATAAAGATAGGTGGCGTTGTTTTTCGCTTCAATTGTTTGAATTTTGCCTCGCCGGCGATTCAAATCTCCCAGCAAATCGCCTTGATATTCGTCCGGCGTCGTAACCTCGACCTTCATGATCGGTTCGAGCAAGACGGGATTTGCCTTCTTGACCGCATCCTTGAGGGCGAAAATACCGGCCATCTTGAACGCCAATTCGCTCGAATCGACTTCATGGAACGTTCCGTCGACAATCGCGACCTTAACATCCACCATTTGGTAACCCGCCAGCACTCCGCTTAGGATCGCCTCATTCACACCGTCGATTACTGCCGGGATGTATTCCTTTGGAATCGCTCCGCCCACGATTTCATTTTCGATCTCGACGCCTTTGCCGCGTTCGTTCGGCCCAATCTTGATCAACGCATGACCGTATTGGCCTCGGCCGCCGGATTGCCGAATGAATTTGCCTTCGCCTTCCGCTGGTCTTGTGATCGTTTCGCGATAGGCAATTTGCGGCGCGCCCGCATTAGCTTCGACTTTGAACTCACGGAACAGACGATCACGAATAATTTCCAGGTGAAGCTCGCCCATTCCCGCGATGATTAGCTGTCCGGTTTCTTCGTTCGTGAAACAACGGAAAGTCGGATCCTCTTCGGCCAGCCGCTGCAGGCCTTCAGACATTTTGTCGCGGTCCGCTTTCGTCTTCGGCTCAACCGCCATCGAGATGACGGGCTCAGGGAATGTCGGCGGCTCAAGAAGAATTGGAAAATCCTCGTCGCAAAGCGTATCGCCCGTCGTAATATTCTTCAAACCGACCAAGGCCGCGATATCACCGGCGTACGTGGTTTCCACTTCAATCCGTTTGTCGGCTTGAATCATCATCACGCGGCTCACTCGCTCGCGTTTGCGCGTCCGCGGATTGTAAATGATGTCGCCCTTGCTCAGCATCCCGCGGTAAACGCGGAAGAACACTAACTTGCCAACATATGGATCAGTCCAAAGCTTGAAAGCCAACGAACAGAATTTGCCGTTGTCGTCCGAGTTAACCTCGATACGATTCTCGGCATTGCCTGGTTCTTCGCCGACAGCGGGGGGCACATCCAGAGGCGACGGCAAGTAATCAATCACCGCATCGACCAAAGGTTGAACGCCGCGCTTTTTAAACGCGGAGCCGCACAACACCGGAACCATCTCGATCTTGCAAGTCAAACGACGAATGGCCTGTTTGAGCACGAGCGATTCAATCGGCTTTTCCTCAATCACCAGTTCAGCAATCTCGTCGTCCTTATTGGCAACGGCATCGATCAATTCGTCCAAAGCAAACTTTGCTCGCTCCTTGTCTTCGTTCGGAATCTCGGCCACCTGATACTTAAGGCCGACTTCATCCGACATATCATAAATGATGGCCTTCTGATTGATGACATCGATCACGCCCCTGAAATAATCTTCTTTGCCGATAGGAATTACGACCGGATACGCATAAGCGCCCAGCTTCTTGCGCATTTCGGAAACTGCGTTTTCGAAGTTCGCGCCCGTGCGATCCATTTTGTTCACGAACGCGATTCGCGGCACTTTATACTTCGTCGCCTGCCGCCAGACCGTCTCAGATTGCGGCTGAACTCCGGCGACACCGCAGAAAACGGCCACGGCGCCGTCCAGCACGCGCATGGATCGCTCGACCTCCGCTGTGAAATCGACGTGCCCTGGAGTATCAATGATATTGATTCGATGGGGCACCTCGACAAAGCTCTTGCCGATGCCATCTTCCTTTTGCGTCCAATAACAGGTGGTCGCGGCCGAAGTGATGGTGATGCCGCGCTCCCGCTCCTGTTCCATCCAGTCTGTGACCGTATTGCCGTCATCGACATCGCCCATTTTGTGGATGAGGCCAGTGTAAAACAGGATGCGCTCGGTAGTCGTCGTCTTGCCAGCGTCAATATGCGCGGCAATGCCGATGTTGCGCGTCCGCTCCATCGAATATTGCCGGTCGGGTGAATTCACCGACTTCGGTTTGTCCATTACTGCTTCCATTCTAATTATCTCAGTCTCTCAGAGAATAAAAATGCCCCGATTTGCTAGCCTTCGGGGCGATTTAAAATTGTAATTAACTACCAGCGGAAGTGAGCGAAAGCTTTATTGGCTTGCGCCATCTTGTGCACTTCATCGCGTTTTCGGATCGCATTTCCCTGGCCTTGGTAGGCATCCATGATTTCGGCAGCCAATGCCTCTTTCATGGCAATCCCTTTGCGCGCGTCCGCAAAATCAACCAACCACCGCAAAGCCAGCGCTAACTGCCGATCTGGCGCTGCTTCCACAGGCACTTGGTAGGTCGCGCCGCCAACGCGACGGGCCTTAACTTCCAAGCGTGGCTTCGCGTTGTCAACCGCGCGCTGCAAAATCTCGAGCGGGTTGGCATTCGGATTCTTTTCGACGATTCGGTCGAACGTTCCGTAGACAATCCTTTGCGCAACGCTTTTCTTGCCACACTGCATGACCACGTTCACTAATCGTGAGACGAGCGTGCTGTGGAACTTCGCGTCCTCAGACACACCTCTCTTCACGGCTTGGCGGCGTCTCGACATAAAATCAATTCAACTACTTGCTCGCTGCGGCGGCAGCCGCCTTGGCTGCCTTGGGCCGCTTGACCCCGTACTTGGATCGGCTCACTCGCCGCTTTTCCACGCCAGCGGCATCTAGAGTGCCACGAACGATGTGGTACCGAACCCCAGGAAGGTCTTTCACACGCCCGCCACGCACTAAAACAATCGAGTGCTCCTGTAGGTTGTGTCCCTCGTCCGGAATGTACGCTATCACTTCATACCCATTCGTCAAACGCACCTTCGCCACTTTCCGCATCGCCGAGTTCGGCTTTTTGGGGGTACGGGTCATGACCTGGACACAAACGCCGCGGCGAAACGGCGCATTTTCCAAGGCGGGCGACTTGGATTTATACTTCAGTTTGTTTCGCCCTTTACGGACGAGTTGATTAATTGTCGGCATCGCAGCTATCCAATTTCCGTACTTCCACACCATTTCCTAAACTCTGGAGAAACGGAGCGCGAGTATTAACAAAGGACCTCTCGGTTGCAACAAGTATTTGAACAATTTTTTGAGTTCTTACGCCCATTTCTTAGCTGACCATTGGTTCATCCACTAAAGGATTCGGCTCTTCCACAGGCAACTCCTCAACGAGAGGTTTCAGTTGCACTTTCCGGTGGCGGTTGAAGCCCGTCCCAGCCGGGATGATGTGCCCCATGATGACGTTCTCTTTGAAACCGCGCAGATGATCGACCTTGCCCATCGTCGCGGCTTCCGTAAGGACACGCGTTGTGTCCTGGAACGACGCGGCGCTCAGAAAACTTTCGGTTTCCAAGGAGGCCTTCGTGATGCCCAACAACACAGGCTGCGCTTCGGCCGGTTTGCCGCCCATCTTCTCGACGCGCTGATTTTCGTTCTCGAACGCAATCTTGTCGATCTGTTCGCCCCAAAGGAACGTCGTGTCACCGGGCTCCGTGATGCGCACTTTGCGCAACATCTGGCGGACAATGATCTCAATGTGCTTGTCATTGATCGTGACGCCTTGCAGCCGGTAAACCTCCTGCACTTCGTTGACGAGGTGCTCCTGCAATTCCTGGGGCCCGCAGACGTCCAGAATCTCATGCGGCACAACCGGCCCTTCGGTCAATTGCTGTCCTTTCTTGACGAAGTCCCCCTTGAACACAATGACGTGCTTGCCAATCGGAATCAGGTGCTCTTCTTCGAGGCTGGTTTGAGGATCCTTGATCAGAATCGTTCGTTTGCCGCGGACACTTGGCCCGAAATCAACGATGCCATCGATCTTCGAGATCTCGGCTGCATCTTTCGGACGGCGCGCTTCAAACAGTTCTGCGACGCGAGGCAAACCACCGGTAATATCTTTCGTCTTCGAAGTCTTGCGCGGCGTCTTGGCCATGAGCGTTCCAGCGACAATCTTGTCGCTTTCATTCACAACAATGTGCGCTCCCGAAGGAATTGGATAGTTTGCGACGGGCTCGCCCTTTTCATCCGTGATGATGATTTGCGGATGCAAATCTTCTTTGTGCTCGATGATAACTTTCGCTTCCTGGCCGGTCGTTTCATCGACCTCTTGTTTCATCGTCACACCTTCGATGATGTCGTGGAACTGAATTCGACCCGCTTTCTCGGAGAGAATCGGGACGTTATATGGGTCCCATTGCACGAAGGTGTCACCGCGTTTGACCTTGCCATTATTGGATACCGCGATGACGGCGCCTATCACAACGTTATGAGTTTCCAACTCACGGCCGTCATCAGCCAGAATCGAGATCGATCCATTTTTGTTTAGGACGATGTTGTTGCCGTCCTCCAGCTCGACCAAACGGAGGTCATTGTAGCGCACCACGCCGTCGTACTTCGCTTTGATCTGCGGCTGTTTGAAGACCTGGGACGCAGTTCCACCGATGTGGAACGTGCGCATCGTCAACTGCGTGCCGGGCTCGCCGATAGATTGTGCCGCAATGATGCCCACGGCCTCACCTAATTTGACCAAATGACCGGTTGCTAAATTGCGTCCGTAGCAACCGACGCAAATGCCGTGCTTGCTTTCGCAGGTGAGCACCGAACGTATCTTCACTTTTTCGATGCCTGACTTTTCAATAGCCTTGGCCTTAACTTCGTCGATCTCCTCATTGGCTTTGACGATTTTCTTCTTCGGATCAGTCGGGTGGGAAAGGTCATCGCAACTGAAGCGCCCCACCAATCTCTCGCTCAACTTGACCACTTCATCTTCACCTTCATAAATCGACTGCACCCAAATGCCGTTGGTCGTTCCGCAATCGTCCTCACGAATGATTACATCCTGAGCGACGTCTACCAATTTGCGCGTCATGTATCCTGAGTCGGCCGTCTTGAGCGCGGTATCTGCCAACCCTTTGCGCGCGCCGTGCGTCGAAATGAAGTATTCGAGCACGGTGAGACCTTCGCGAAAGTTCGAGAGGATCGGTTTTTCGATAATGTCACCCGACGGCTTGGCCATCAGCCCGCGCACGCCGGCCAGCTGCCGGACTTGCTGGCGATTGCCTCGCGCGCCTGAGTCGACCATTAACCAAACCGGGTTGTACTCGCGCTTGCCTTGGTTGTTTTCCAAGGTGCGCAGCATGACGTTGGCGATTTGGTCGGTGCAATGCGTCCAAATATCAATGACCTTGTTGTAGCGTTCGCCCGGAGTAATAACGCCCTTGCGATACTGCTTCTCGACATCGCCAATTTGCTTTTGCGCGCCCTCGATCTCGTGCGTCTTTTCTTTCGGAATGATCATGTCGTCAATTCCGATGGACACGCCGGCGCGAGTCGCTTCGTAGAAGCCAAGCTCTTTGAGTTTGTCCAACGTGGCAACCGTCTTTTCGTGCCCGCAGAATTTGTAGCAATTCCAAATCAATTCGCCGATTTGTGATTTGCCAATGACCTTGTTGGGAAATCCGAGCTCCGGCGGCCAGATTTCGCTGAAAATGACGCGGCCAACCGTTGTCTCGATGACTTTCTTTTCCTGGTCTCCATAAACCGTCTTTTGACCTAGGTCCGGGTTGGCCAATCGAATTTTCTCGTGCGTGCCGACAGCGTCATCACTGTGAGCAAAGATAACTTCGCTCTTGGAGGCGAAGAGTTTCGTTCGGTCGCCATTTTGCCCGGTTCCATCTGCGCGGGGATTCGCCGTCAGATAATAGCAACCAAGCGTGATGTCCTGCGTCGGCGTCATAATTGGTTTGCCGCTCGAAGGACTGAAAATGTTGTTCGGCGCCATCATCAGCAGCCGCGCCTCCATTTGCGACTCGACCGAAAGTGGCACATGGACGGCCATCTGATCGCCATCGAAGTCTGCGTTGTAAGCCGTGCAAACCAGCGGATGAATGCGAATCGCTTCTCCTTCGATCAACACCGGCTCGAAGGCCTGGATCGACAGGCGGTGCAGCGTCGGCGCGCGGTTCAACAGAACGGGATGTCCTTTCGTCACTTCTTCCAAAATATCCCAAACTTCCGGCGATTGACGTTCGATCATTTTCTTGGCCGAACGCACGGTATGCACATAGCCAAATTCCTTGAGCCGCCGGATAATGAACGGCTCGAACAGCACCAGCGCCATCTTTTTGGGCAAACCACATTGATGAAGTCTCAACTCCGGCCCGATCACGATCACTGATCGACCTGAATAATCGACGCGTTTGCCGAGGAGGTTTTGGCGGAAGCGCCCGCTCTTCCCCTTTAGCATGTCGCTAAGAGATTTGAGCGGTCGATTGCCCGCACCCGTCACCGCTCGACCATGGCGGCCGTTATCGAACAAGGCATCCACGGCTTCCTGCAGCATCCGTTTCTCGTTTCGAATGATGACTTCGGGCGTCTTAAGCTGGAGAAGGTTCTTCAACCGGTTGTTGCGATTGATGACGCGCCGATACAAATCATTGAGATCGGAGGTGGCAAACCGTCCGCCTTCCAAAGGAACGAGGGGACGCAGGTCCGGCGGGATGACTGGAAGCACCGTCAAGATCATCCATTCGGGGCGGCTCTTCGAGCTGATGAACCCTTGAAACAGCTTGATGCGCTTGGCGATTTTCTTCCGAATCTGCTTGCTCTTGGTTTCCGTCATGGCGACCTGCAACTGATTGATTTGTTTCTGCAAATCGACATTCGACAGAGCCTCGCGCACAGCCTCGGCGCCCATCTTGGCCAGGAATGCGTCGGGGCCGTACGTTTCTTTCGCCTCGCGATATTCCAATTCGCTCAACAGTTGGTGCTGCTTGAGCGGCGTCGAGGCCGGATCGATCACGAGATAATCTTCGTAATAAATCACCCGTTCGAGATTCCGCGCGGTCATGTCGAGCATCAATCCGATGCGCGACGGCATGCATTTGAAGAACCAGATATGCGAAACCGGGACAGCCAGTTCAATGTGTCCCATGCGCTCGCGACGCACGCGCGACAAGGTCACTTCGACACCGCAGCGATCGCAAACCACACCGCGATGTTTGATGCGCTTGTACTTTCCGCAGGAGCACTCCCAATCCTTGACGGGGCCGAAAATACGTTCACAGAACAATCCGCCTTTCTCAGGTTTGAACGTGCGATAGTTGATCGTCTCGGGGTTCTTCACTTCGCCCTTGGACCAGGAACGAATCGATTCCGGCGACGCAACGGTGATGGCGACGTAATCGACTAGATTGACCTTGTCGAGACCGAGCAATTCACGTGCGGATTCTTTGGTGCTAATCATAAAAAAGAAATCGTTAAACTTGTTTAAGCGAGAGCAGTTAAAGCCGCTGGTTGCGCCGGCTGATCGATTGGGTTGGAATAACCAACCTTCACGTCCAAGCCGAGCGATTGCATTTCCTTGACCAGCACGTTGAATGATTCCGGCACGCCGGCTTCCAACGAGTTGTCACCTTTCACGATGCTTTCATAAATCCGCGTGCGGCCCTGCACGTCGTCCGATTTGACCGTGAGCAATTCCTGCAAGGTGTACGCGGAACCATAAGCTTCCATGGCCCACACTTCCATTTCCCCGAAGCGCTGGCCGCCGTACTGGGCCTTGCCACCGAGCGGTTGCTGAGTGACCAGTGAATACGGCCCGACCGCGCGCGCATGAATCTTGTCCGCGACCAAGTGGCCAAGCTTCATCATGTAGATGTAGCCCACCACAATTTCCTGATCGAACGCTTCGCCCGTCCGACCGTCATACAACATCGTCTTGCCGTGCTCGGGCAACTTGGCGTCTTTGAGATAAACCCGGATGTCCTTCTCCTTGATTCCGTCAAAGACCGGCGTCGAAAAGCGAAGGCCTAACAGCTTCGCCGCCCAACCCAAATGGGTTTCCAACACTTGACCGACGTTCATGCGCGATGGAACGCCCAGCGGATTCAACACGATATCGACAGCCGTGCCGTCGGCGAGGAATGGCATGTCCTCTTCAGGAACGATCTTGGCCACGACACCCTTGTTCCCGTGACGGCCTGCCATCTTGTCGCCAACCGAAAGCTTGCGCTTGGACGCGATATACACTTTGACCGACTTGATAATGCCGGGATCAACTTCATCGCCCGCTTCCACGCGCTCCATTTCTTCGTCGTGTTGCATTTGCAAATCATCAAACCGCTTTTTGAAGCTGCCGATGATTTCGTTGATCTTATTCCGAATTGGAGATGGATCGATTTCGATCCGATCGTAGACGCCGGCCAACTTGCGCAGCAGAGTCTTGGTGATCTTCCGATTCGCCGGAATAATGATTTCGCCCGTCTCAGAGTTAACGACGTCCAGCGGAATCTTTTCGCCGAGGAGAATGTTGCTCAAAGCCTCGGTCAGCTGCTCGCGCAACTCGTCGATCTTTGTCTTGTATTCCTCTTCGACCTGCTTCGCGTGTTTCTTCGCTTCCGAAGGTGAAACACGCGCGGCGCCCCGATCAATTTCCTTCTTCGAGGAAACCTTGACGTCCATGACAATGCCGTACGTTCCCGAGGGAACTTTCAGCGAAGTGTCTTTAACATCGGCGGCTTTTTCACCAAAGATTGCGCGGAGGAGACGTTCTTCCGGCGCCAGTTCCGTTTCACTCTTCGGCGTAATCTTGCCAACCAAAATGTCACCCGGCTTAACTTCGGCGCCGATCCGAATCACACCATCGGTGCCCAAGTTCTTGAGCGCTTCTTCGCCAAGGTTAGGAATGTCGCGCGTGATTTCTTCAGGCCCGAGTTTGGTGTCGCGCGCGCCGACTTCAAATTCATCGATGTGAATGGAAGTGAAGATGTCATCCTTAACAATCCGTTCACTAATCAGAATCGCGTCTTCGAAGTTGTAACCGTTCCACGGCATGAACGCGCAGAGCACATTGCGGCCAAGCGCCAATTCGCCACCCGCAGTGCACGGACCATCCGCAATAACCTGGCCCTTCTTCACAGCGTCGCCCTTCGCGACCAGAATTTTCTGGTTGATACACGTGGCCGCATTCGAACGCATGAATTTGCGGACGTTGTGGACGTGAACCCCTTCGGCGGGATCGTGTTTGATTCGTTTCTTGCCTTCAGGGAGCTTTCCGTCTGACGTGATAATAATCTGGCTCCCGGTAACGGAAGCGACTTTGCCGCCTTCATAGGAAACAATAACCGCGCGAGAATCACGGGCCACGCGCTCTTCCAAACCCGTCGCGACGAGCGGGGCTTCCGTGACTAACAGCGGGACGGCCTGGCGTTGCATGTTTGAACCCATCAAAGCGCGATTCGCATCGTCATGCTCGAGGAACGGGATCAGTCCCGCAGCAACCGAAACCAGTTGTTTGGGCGAAACGTCCATGTAATCCACACGCGCCGGTTCAACGTCAATGAAGTCGCCTTTGCAACGACACATGACTTTGTCCGTCTGAAAATGCCCCTTTTCATCGATGGGCGCATTGGCCTGAGCGACGATAAAGGACTCCTCTCGATCCGCGGTAAGGTAATCAATGTGAGTGGTGACGCGGCCTTTTTCGACTTTGCGATAAGGCGTTTCAATGAACCCGAAATCATTAACGCGCGCAAACGTCGCCAAAGATGCAATGAGTCCGATGTTGGGTCCTTCCGGAGTTTCGACCGGACAGATGCGGCCGTAATGCGACGGGTGAACGTCGCGGACTTCGAAACCCGCGCGGTCGCGCGAAAGACCACCAGGCCCAAGAGCAGACAACCGGCGCTTGTGCGTCAACTCTGCCAGGGGATTGATTTGGTCCATGAACTGCGACAGCTGGCTGCGACCGAAGAAATCGCGCACGACCGCCGAGAGCGCCTTCGGATTGATCAGCTTCTGCGGCGTCATCGTGTCCATCCCCTGATCGAACAACGTCATGCGCTCTTTAACCAGGCGTTCCGTTCGAGCCAAGCCAACACGGCATTGGTTCGCCAGCAATTCACCGACCGTTCGAATACGACGGCTGCCGAGGTGATCGATGTCGTCCAACGTCCCCTCACCTTTCTTGAGTCGAAGCAGATACTTAGTCGCAGCGACCAAGTCTTCTTTAGTGAGAATCCGAGAATCCTCATTTCCCTTGAGGCTCAGTTTTTGCATGATTTTGTAACGCCCGACGCGGCCGAGATCATAGCGCTTGGGATCGAAAAACAATCGCTTGATAAGCGCACGCGCGTTGGCGGCGGTGGGAGGATCGCCAGGTCGCAGGCGCCGATAAATATCTTTGAGGGCTTCTTCTTCGTTCTTGGTCGGATCCTTCTTGAGACACTTGATGATGATTCCGTCATCGACTGTCGTATCGACAACGCGAATCTTCGTCACCCCAAGCTCGGCAATCTGTTTCAGGACTGCTTTGGAAAGCGGTTCAAACGCGCGAGCCACGACGATGCCCTTGTCTGGGTCAACCGCGTCCTCAATGAGAACTTTGTTTTGAATATTATCAAGGTTCTCAGCTTCCTTGAGCGGCAATTCCTCGATTTCGTAGAAGAGCTTGAGAATGTCAGCATCCGAGCCATAACCCAGCGCCCTAAAAAACGTGGTGGTCAAAAACTTCCGGCGGCGTTTCTTGCGGTCGAGGTAAACATAAAGCAGATCGCTGGTGTCAAACTGAGCTTCATACCAGGAACCGCGATCGGGAATAATTCGGAATGAATGGAGCGTTTTACCGTTTGGATGCTGGGTCGCTTCGAAGGCCAAACCGGGCGACCGATGCAACTGGCTCACGATAACGCGCTCGGCTCCATTGATGACAAACGTGCCTTGTGGCGTCATCAAAGGGAGTTCACCCATAAAAACCTTCTCCTCCTTGGTCCCTTTTTCTTCTTTTAGCAAAAAGGTTACGTGCAGAGGCGCGCCGAACGTGATGCCCTCGCGAAGACATTCGAGCCAATCCTGCTTTGGCTCACCGATCTCATAGCTATGATAGTCAAGAACCGATTTACCATCGTAGCTCTCGATCGGAAACACCTCGGTAAACACGGCTTGCAATCCGAGATTCTTCCGTTTCGACGGCGCTATTTCAGCTTGCAGGAACTCATGGTAAGAGTTGACCTGTATCTCAATCAGATTTGGGGGAGCGATAATCTCTTTAATCTTACCAAAATTAATTCGTTCTGACGCTCGCGATGGCATTTTGACCTCAAATGTTTGCTGGCCTAAACCAGCCGGTTTTTAAGCAATAACGACACAATACCGGTCTCCTTGGGAGTCCCCAAGAAGTGCCGGCAAATCTAGTTCAATTACCTCTGGATGGAACGTTCGACTTATTTTATCAATTCAGTTCTGTTCCGCCTGACCAACTTGTGGCGACGGAATACGTCCGCCGCCACAATAAACCATATTTACTTAACTTCAACTTTCGCCCCTGCTTCTTCCAATTTCTTCTTGGCAGCATCCGAGTCCGCCTTATTAGCCCCCTCCAACACCGGTTTCGGCGCTTCTTCGACGAGCTTCTTTGCTTCAGCCAGCCCCAAGCCCGTCTTGACTTCACGGACCGCCTTAATAACGGCGATCTTCTTATCTGCCGGGACCGAGGCCAAAATCACATCAAATGCTGTCTTAGCTTCGGCGGCTGGTGCTGCAGCTGCGCCACTTGCTGGCGCCGCGGCGGCTACTGCGACCGGAGCGGCAGCGGTGACACCCCAAGCTGTCTCCAGCTGCTTTACCAACTCTGCCGTTTCAATGACCGTTAACTTGCCCAACTGTTCAACTAATGCTGCTAGATCTGCCATATTACCTTTCAGTCTCGTCGTCTTCCTCAGCTAAGGAAGTTTTAAGTTCGCAGCCCGCGAACCGACGATTTACTTTGTTTTGTCTTGTGCTTCCGCACCGCTAATTGCCGGCGCGGAAATTGTTAAACCCTTCTGGAATAGCTCCAGCGTTCCGAAACTCGACCGCAAAGGACTAACCTTTTTCTACCCGGGCCTGCAGCACGCGAGTTAATTGCGTGGCTGGCGTGTTCAACAGGCGGACTAGTTGGCCTGCGGGCGCCTTGAGAACGCCGAGCAATTTGCTCCGAAGAACCTCAATCGACGGCAAATCGGCCAACGCCACAAGGTCAGCAGTTTCGAGTCGTTGATTATTGAGATAGCCGAATCTGGCTTTAGGCTTATCGAATTCAGCCTGAAATGTTTTGATGACTTTGGCAGTTGCCGAAATGTCACGCTGGCCCGTCACCACAGCAAGTTGTCCCGCCAAGCTTCCTTTGAGATCGGAGACGCCAGCCTCTTTCGCCACGATTCGGAAAATCGAGTTCTTCACCACATGAATCTCGCCGCCCGCCTTTTTCAGGCGCTTGCGCAGTTCCGTGAAATGCCCAACCGTTAGCCCGCGATAATCCACAATGATGAAGAATGGCGAGGCGTTCAACCGCCCTAAGTACTCATTGCCAATGAATTGTTTCTCAGCTCGCATGTATTTTTCTAAAAGAAGGTTTGGTTTAAGCGGCGGCCACGAACTCTCGGAGGTCCAGGAGGACCGGAGGGCTCATTGTCGCAGACAAAGTGCAACTTTGGATGAAAACACCTTTCACACTGGAAGGACGAGCCTTCGATACCGCTTCAATCACTGATCGCGCATTATCTGCGATTTGGTCTGGCGTGAATGAAACCTTCCCAACGGGCACATGCACATTTCCCGCTTTGTCGATCTTAAACTCAACTCGTCCGGCCTTAACTTCCTTAACAGCTTTCGCTGTATCTTCAGTGACCGTGCCGGTCTTTGGATTTGGCATTAAACCACGAGGACCCAGGACCTTGCCAAGCTTTCGCACTTCGGCCATTGCTTCAGGAGTGGCGATGGCAACGTCAAAATCAGTCCACCCTTCGGTGCATTTCTTAATCATGTCGTCATAACCAACATGCTCGGCGCCCGCAGCACGAGCCGCATCGGCGGCAGCTCCATTTTTGGCAAAGACCAGTACTCGCACTGTCTTGCCGCTGCCATGTGGCAAAGGAACCGTGCCCCGCACCATTTGGTCCGATTGTTTTGGATCTACCCCGAGTCGGAAAGCCAACTCAACGGTTTCGTTGAACTTAGCCTTCGGGAATTTCCGAAGGACTTCGATGGCCGATTTCAATGGATAAGCCTTCTGGCTTTCCACCATCTCAAGAGCTTTTTTGTAGCGTTTGCTTGGCATTAGTGATTTGTGCGGTGCGAACGAGCGCGAACTCTCCCGCGTTAACGGTTACAATTCGAAGCCTAGCCTTGGACTTCGATTCCCATGCTTCGCGCGGTCCCTGCCACCACGCGAAATGCGGCCTCCTCGTCGGTAGCATTCAAATCCTTCAATTTGAGCTTCACGATATCCATCACTTGCTTGCGAGTGACTTTACCCACGGTCTCCTTATTTGGCGTTTTCGAGCCTGAGGCAATTCCGGCCGCCTTTTTTAACAGGACCGAGGCGGGCGGCGATTTCGTAATAAAGGTGAATGACTTATCCTGATAGACCGTGATGACAACCGGAATAATCATTCCTGCTTGGTCTTTGGTAGTGGCATTAAACTCTTTGCAAAATGCCATGATATTGACCCCCTGCTGCCCTAAGGCGGGCCCCACCGGCGGGGCCGGGTTCGCTTGCCCTGCAGGGATCTGCAGTTTGATCTGTCCAACA
This sequence comes from Verrucomicrobiota bacterium, assembly GCA_016871515.1. Taxonomy (GTDB): domain Bacteria; phylum Verrucomicrobiota; class Verrucomicrobiia; order Limisphaerales; family SIBE01; genus SIBE01. The sequence continues at coordinate 41,395 of VHDE01000008.1, read as the reverse complement.
ATCTTCTTCGCCATAAAATGCTTAAGCTTTTTCTACTTGCCAGTATTCCAGTTCGACCGGTGTATTACGGCCGAAGATATTTACCGTCACTTTAAGTTTGCCGCGATCCGGTTCGATTTCTTCAATAACGCCGCTGAAATTCAAGAATGGCCCGTCATTAATCTTAATCGTTTCGCCAACTTCAAATGAGACCTTGGGTTTCTCTCGATCTTCAGAATCGGAGATCTGCGCTTTGATTGAGTCGATTTCATCACGCGATGTTGGCGTGGGCCGGTCACCGCCCACAAATCCAATGATCCCCTGAGTTTCTCTGATAAAGTACCACGGCTTTTCAATCACTCGCTTATTCTCATCCAGAAGCACCATGTCCACAAAAACGTAACCCGGATAAAGTTTGCGGGTCGTAACCGTTTTTTTCCCACTGCGGACTTCGGCAACCTTCTCCATAGGGACGAGCACTTCTTTGATGTATTCGCCCATCTCCTCGGTCTTCAGGCGTTTCTCGATGCTTTCTCTGACCTTCTGTTCCTGGCCCGAAAGCGTATGAATGACAAACCATTGGCTCTGCATATCTCAGCATTAATTGAACTCTACGTAATCATCGTAATCAGCAGAGATATGACGTAATCCACGCCTACCGTGAATACTCCTAAGATAGCGATGGTGACCATGACGACCACAGTCGATCCCCTGAGTTCGTCCAACGTCGGCCATGTGCATTTTCTCAGTTCTTCTCGCGTCTCGATCACATAATTCGAAAGACGCAAAAGATAGCCCTTACGCCATAGGATCGCAAAGACCACAGCGACCACCACGGTCCATATCAACAGTTTCAGTAAGTCGTTATTCACAAATTCATCTGGCGGAGGGGGAGGGATTCGAACCCCCGAAGGTGTTTAGCCTTAACGGTTTTCAAGACCGTCGCGATAGACCACTCTGCCACCCCTCCGGCTCGATACCCTTTTGGCAGGGCGGGAGGGACTCGAACCCACAACCGACGGTTTTGGAGACCGCTACTCTACCAATTGAGCTACCGCCCTACAAATTGCCTTTTCACGCTGTTCGTACTACTCAATAATGTCACTGATACGGCCAGCACCAATCGTCCGTCCACCTTCTCGAATGGCAAATCGCTGGCCCTTTTCCATTGCGACAGGGGCGATAAGCTTGATCTCTGAGGCCACATTATCACCAGGCATCACCATTTCCACGCCTTGCGGCAAGGTTATCGTTCCGGTCACATCACTCGTCCGGAAATAAAACTGTGGACGGTAATTGGTGAAGAACGGAGTATGCCGCCCGCCTTCCTCTTTAGACAACACATATACCTCCGCCTTAAAGTGTGTGTGCGGAGTTATACTCCCTGGCTTCGCCAAAACCATGCCGCGTTCCACCTCATCTTTTTTGGTGCCTCGAAGGAGCACTCCGACGTTATCGCCAGCGCTCGCCTTATCGAGCAGTTTGCGGAACATTTCAATGTCCGTCGCTACTGTCTTGCGCGTCTCACGCAAGCCAACAATCTCAACGTCAGACATCTTGTTCAATTCGCCACGCTCCACGCGACCAGTTACCACGGTTCCGCGGCCTTCAATATTGAATACGTCTTCAATACACATCAGAAATGGTTTATCCACTTCACGCGTTGGAAGCGGGATCGCCGCATCAATGGCATTCATCAGATCCTGAATCGATTTCTCACCCTCAGGTTTTCCAGCCAAGGCAGCGCTCGAACTCCCTCGAACCACTGGCGTCGTATCCCCAGGAAACTGGTATTTGTTCAGCAAGTCGCGGATTTCCATCTCAACCAACTCCAGCAACTCTGGATCGTCCACTAAATCGATCTTGTTCAGATAAACCACGACGGCAGGAACACCAACCTGACGCGCCAAAAGAATGTGTTCGCGCGTTTGTGGCATTGGCCCGTCCGCGGCACTCACGACTAAAATGGCGCCGTCCATCTGCGCCGCGCCTGTAATCATGTTCTTCACATAATCCGCATGGCCCGGACAGTCGACGTGAGCATAGTGCCTCGTGTCGCTCTCGTATTCCACGTGCGAGACAGCGATAGTCACCGTCTTGGTTGCATCGCGAACAGTCCCGCCCTTGGTAATATCCGCGTATGAGATCGGCTTCGCCAATCCTTTTCGAGATTGGACCGCGACAATTGCGGCGGTGAGAGTTGATTTGCCATGATCAACGTGACCAATCGTACCCACATTTACGTGTGGCTTTGTTCTTTGAAAGGCTTCTTTTGCCATTGCGTATTCCTGGTTTTAAATAGTTTCTTCTTTCGGACAAATGGAGCCCATGATCAGGATTGAACTGATGACCTCGTCCTTACCAAGGACGCGCTCTGCCGGCTGAGCTACATGGGCAATAGTCAAACCACACTCAGAATTCTCGATCCTGACACCCAAAAACGACAAAAAACCCACAAACCCCAATTTCTTCTTCGGAAAGCTTATGGGATTGCCGGCTTCTTAGTCTTTCACGACCGAACTAACTTACGCAGCATATAAAAGCGGCTCTCATTGTGTCAATGGTTTTCTCCGCTTTCTTGAATTTTCGGAATTTTCGTTCGTTCATTAGAATTAGAGGAAGGACGTTGCCACACCCTCCTTTCAGGTTCCGGCAGACCTTGCGCCCGGTTCGCAGTTCGAAAATGCATTTTCGCAACCTTCGGCAGATTCTCCGCTCCGTGTCGGACGACAAATTCCTTTGCGGCTGCATCGACCGCCGCCGACGCGCCCTTCGGAAGAGCCATTCCAAATTCTTGCCCAAGCTTCTCCAAACGCGTCACAAACTCGTGCCGGGCTAGGATTGAAGCGGCTGCGACGGCTAAATCTGCTTCGGCCTTGTGCCTCTGGACCAGTTCGATCTTCTTGCCCAGTCCCATGAGCGCGCTTGCCACCGTGTTTTTGTCCGCAGCAAATTGGTCGCTAATCGCCCGCACCGGCTGCGGATTCATGCGATGCTTTTGCAGCATCAGATTCTCAATCACACGCGCGTGGCCCCAAGCGAGTAGAGAGTTGACACTGCGCATGTTCTTGTAGAGCCGATTGTAAGCCTCGTTGCCAATTGGAACAACCGTGCTGATGCAACCGGGCGTTTCTCGGATCAGTTTCGCCAGAGCCGCCATCTTCTTGTCGCTCGAAATGTTTTTCGAATCCCGAATGCCCGAATCCCGCCACGCGTTGACCACATTCTCATTAACGTAAGCGCCCGCAATGCAAAGTGGTCCAAAGAAATCGCCCTTGCCACTTTCGTCAACGCCCAGTCGCGGCAAAAGAATTTCAGGGTTCAAAATCGCTTCGTATCCCAGCCGCGCTTCGCCAAGGATTTGCGGTTCCAAGACGAATTCAACAAATTCCTGCGTGCCCTTTCCTTGCACAACCAGCTTGCCACTTTCGTACAGAACAATGTTAACCGGCCCTTTGCTGGCGGCGAACTGCGCGTACGGGACTTCTCGGAAGTTGTATTCCTGGGCGCGCAAGGAGGCCAACAAGGTTTTCCCCTGAAGATTTGTCAGTTCGCACGTGTAAGAGGTCAGCGGTTTCACGGCTTGCGTAGCCTAAGTCGGCTCGCTCGCCATGTCGAATCGTTCTTGGCGCTCTGGTCGCAGCGCAGACTTCTCGTCTCCCGTATCGCCGACTTTCAGTCGGCACGGACTTCGTGTTGTCGAGCGCGTCTGGTCATGGCGGAAGCCTTGCGGATTGAAAAGCCGCGATACAGCAGAGTGAAACTCTGCGTTACGAAAACGGCGCGCTCCGGCCGGTGTTGGTCTCAAAATGCGCCCGCGTGGCCCGCGTGCCGCGCCGCGAATTACCATTGGCACGCAACGGCATGATATGTTACAGGTCTTGGCCGCCGCAAAAATGAGGCGGCTTACACATAACAATTTAACAACGAAAGAGAACCGGACTTATGTCACAACATTCCAGCCTGCGGGGCACAAGCGCTCTTGGCGCCAAACGCAACGTCCTCAAACGGTTTGAGCGCGTCGAACTGCTGAAGAAACGCGGCCAGTGGAAGCCAGGCGACCGCGTCACCGGCCTTCGCAAGACAAAGGGTGAAGCGTAATTCTCGAGGGCGTCTGGCAGAACATCAAATGCACTCTGCGAAATCGGCCGTGCGAACGCCAATCCTGCGCTAACCTCCCGGCCTTCGGTCCATGACCATGAGTGTCCGCCTGCAAAAATATCTGGCAGAAGCCGGTGTAGCCTCGCGACGCGCCAGTGAAAAGATCATTCAGGACGGACGCGTTGCTGTTAATGGCCGCGTGCTTCGTGAACTTGGCTCGAAGGTCGATCCTGCCCACGATCAGGTTTCCGTTGATGGACACTTAGTCAGGCTCAAACGCAAACTATACGTCGCCTTGAACAAACCTCGCGGTTATATCTGCTCACGCTACGATCCGCTGGAACGTCAATCTGTCAGCAAACTTTTGCCCAAGGAATGGACGAACCTTTTTACAGTCGGCCGCTTGGACTTTAACAGCGAGGGTCTCATTTTTTTAACCAATGACGGCCAATTCTCTTTGCGGCTAACCCACCCCCGGTTTCAAGTGCGCAAGAAATATCTCGTGACTCTGGAGGGACCAGTGGAAGTTGAGCAACTAGCCGCCATGACCCGAGGTGTCACTCATGACGGAGAGAAACTGAAGGCGGAGAGAACGCGCATTATCCGGCGCAACAATTCCCAAAGCATAGTGGAAATTGAGCTCACCGAAGGGAAGAACCGTGAAGTGCGCCGGTTGTTCGAAAGTCAGCGGCTGGTCGTAACACGCCTCCAACGCGTGCAGATCGGCCCCATCAAATTAGGCGAATTGCCGACCGGAAAATGGAGAACATTGACAGAACCAGAAATAAAATCTCTACTGCCAAGCGGCGCGACAGATGGCCCTGCTTGAGTAGGCTTCGAGTTCGGAATCCGAAACATGATGTTATGAAAACATTTCAGCCTTCAATCTGGCTGGCGTTGATTATTGCCGGGGCATTCCTTGACTCATTCGCAGCCGAGGAGACCGCCATTGTAACGGAGAATCGAATTAACGTACGGGGCCAGGCTTCCCTTTTCGGAGAAGTCATCACCCAGCTTCAAAAGGGCGACAAGGTCACGATCCTTGAAGAAATGACGCTCGCAAAGCCGAGGCCTGACGAACCCGCGAAATGGCTGCGCATTCAAATGCCGGCCAATACCCCGGTTTGGGTCTTTGCCACTTTCATTGACTCTGCCAATAAGACCGTCAATGTGCCTCGCTTGAATCTCCGCGCAGGCCCAGGGGAGAATTACAGCGTCGTCGGACGTCTCGAAAAGGGGGATACAGTGAAAGAAATTCGGACGGTTGACGAATGGATGGAAATTGAAACTCCACGCGGGGCCTATGCGTTTGTCGCCGCCAACTTGCTCGCCAGATCACAGGCGAACGCCGCACCGAACGTTCTCGAAAAGCCAGCTCCGCCGTCCGTTGCCGCAGAAACCCAGCAGCCCCGCGCGACGGACATCCGCCCTGTCCCGCCAGCTGAATCGACGCAGCCGCCAAAAGCGGAAATCGTTACGCCCCCGGTAATCTCAACACCACCACCCATTATCCCTAATGCACCGACTAACGCGGCTCCAGCTGTCGCATCGGCGGTGACCAACACCGAGGTTTCGACACAGCCGCCTCCGCAGTCAGACGAAACAGCCAAAACGGCCGCTAGTTCAACTACTCCCGAACCTGTGCCCAAACGCATTGTCCGCCGCGAAGGAGTCGTTCGCAGCACCAAAAGCATCCAGGCGCCGACCTACTTTGAATTGGTTAGTCCCGAAACGCGGAAGGTCATCAATTACCTGCATGCGGACGAAGTCGGAATCAGCCTCAAAGATTTCAAAGGCAAGAAAATTGTCGTCACGGGCGAGGAAAACATCGATTCACGCTGGCCCAAAACACCCCTCATCCAAATCGATACCATCGAGTTGTCTCCATGAATCGGAAGGTAGGGCGGCGTTGCTGCGCCGCCTTGTCAACCCCCCGATGTTGGCGGCGCAGCAACGCCGCCCTACCACCGCAATGGTTTATCGTCCCTGTGCGTGTTACAAAAACATCGAGGTTCTCCCTGAATGTCGCCTGACAATCTTATCGACGGTCGCGCCATCGCCGAACTGATTCATCAGGAAACAGCTCAACGCATCGCCGCTCTAAAAACGCGCGGTCTGCAGCCAGGTCTAGTCTTCGTTCGCGTCGGCGAAGATCCAGCCTCGCAAGTTTACGTCGGAATGAAGGAACGCGTGAGCTCACGCTTGGGAATCCAATCAAGCACCCAAGTGTTTTCTGAAAAAACCACCGAGAGCGAGTTGCTCAAAGTCATCGACCGTCTCAATCGCGATCCAAAGATTCACGGCATTCTCGTCCAGTCACCCATCCCGAATCACATCAACTCTGCGGCGATTTATTCCGCCGTTTCGCCGGACAAAGACGTCGATGGGTTTCATCCGGTGAACATGGGGAAACTCTTGCTGGGCGATCGGACGGGGTTTGTGCCTTGCACTCCAGCTGGCGTTCATGAGTTGCTCATTCGGAGTCATGTTCCAATCGAGGGCGCAGAAGTCGTGATTCTGGGGAGAGGCAATATCGTTGGCAAGCCGATGGCCGCTCTGCTGCTGCAAAAGGCGCGTCATGCGAACGCGACCATTACATTATGCCACTCACAGAGCCGGAACACGGCTGAGCATTGCCGGCGCGCCGATATCATTATCGCTGCCATCGGCGTCGCCGGGTTTCTCAAAGCGGACATGGTGAAACCTGGCGCCACGGTCATTGATGTCGGAGTTAATCGCGTCGCCGACGCCAGCGCCAAGGCAGGCACTCGACTGGTTGGAGATGTAGACTTCGCGCGCGTGAAGCCGAAAGCTGGAAAGATCACACCAAATCCTGGCGGAGTCGGACCAATGACCATCGCGCTGTTAATGGCAAACACGGTCCGAGCCGCCGATCAATCTTTGCGGAATTAGAATGCAAGCCGCCCCAAAGAATTGTTGCTGGAGGGTAGCGCAGAGTTTCACTCTTGCTGTATCGCAGACTTTCAGTCTGCGGCGCTCTCGCACGATCGAAGGCGCTGGACCAGTCGAACACGTGGCCGACTGCAAGTCGGCGATACAGCAGAGTGAAACTCTGCGCTACAGAAGGGCATCTGCATTTGGATGCAACCAAGACAGCTTTGACAGGGATTAAGGAAAATCATGCAACCCACACGAATTCTGCCCGACCTCCAATGCTCCCTTCTTTGCGAAGAGATTCGCCAGGAAATGAACGGTAATTTCATTCTCATTGGCATTATCGGCTACGTGCACGTGGCGCAATTGCCAGTCACAGCTTTCAAACTTTGCGTCTTCAATCGCTGGACTGCCGGCGTTGGAACATTCACGGAAAGCGTCCGGCTCATCGCCCCCGACCAGTCAACGATGATGCGGCAAAGCCAAGTCAAGTTCGCCCTCAAGGATGCTTCGCACAACGCAACGAACGCGACTGTTTTCACGCAAATCAAGTTCGAGGTTCCGGGAGTTTATTTTGTGGAAGTGCTCGTCGATGATGTCATGAAACTTCGCTTTCCTCTCCCCATCATCCTTGCTCAGCCGGCGGCTGGCGCCGCTGCTTCTCGCGTCGAGCAAACCGAGAGTTAAGGAAATGAGCTATGCAGGCCGCGTCGTCGCCTTGGCTGCCTCTGACCTTTGGCGGAATTGCAGCATTTGCGCGCGCTTCGCTCTTTCGGCTGTTGGCCGTCGAATTCGTCATTGGATTGGTCTGTGCCGCATCGGTGATCTGCTTGTTCTACTTGGGGTGGGAACCACCCGTGCACGGGGCCATAGCGCGCTTGCCTGACGCGGGCGCTCTTCGAGGAGGCATTCTGGAATGGAGCGGTCCAAGTCCGGAACGCCTGGCCGAAGGAAGCTTCTTATCGATCGTCGTCGACCTTTTCGACACGCGAGAACTCGGCCATGTTGGCGATGTTCAATTGGAATTCGGTGAAAGGCATTTGCGCATCCGATCTCTGTTCGGCTATCTGTCGATTCCATACCCGCAGTCCATCACAATTTCGTTGAACCGCATGAACGTGGAACCCTGGTGGGGCGCCTGGCATCCGGTGTTTGCGGCAATGTTAGGCCTGTTCACGATCGTGATGCTTTTCATTGCGTGGAGCCTCCTGGCTCTTCTTTACATGCCGATGATTCGCATCATCGCTCTTTTTGCAGACCGTAACATTACGTTGGCCGGTGCCTGGCAAACCGCCTGCGCCTGCCTGATACCGGGCGCGTTATTGATGAGCGCCGGAGTAGCAGCTTATGCGTGTCGCCAGATTAACTTGCTGCAATTGCTCTTCGTTGGCGCGTTCCACCTGGCATTCGCGTGGCCCTTTGTCCTTCTATCTCCTTGGCGTCTTCCACGGCTTGGGGACGCTATGATCGCTTCGAAAAACCCCTTCGCCGATCCGCGGATGAAATTGAAAATCGACGAATGAACTTGTCATCAATCGATTGGCCTATCCGTTGGCGCGACAGCGTGTCGGAGGTTCCGGGTCGATGGAGCACCTTCGGCCCCATGCAACTCATGTAACCTTGTAACGATGCAACGACTCTCGCATCTCCTCTTCACCGGCTTTCAAGCCTCGCATCAAACGCATCCCGTAATCCGTCACCGACAAAGTTCAAAGCCAGCAACGTCGCAGCGAGAAATCCGCACGGCGGAATAATCATCCACCAATAAACCCGGATTGGGTTGATTTGTGCCGCGCCCTCCGCGATGAGCGAACCCAAGCTGGCCTGCGGCGGTTGGATTCCCAATCCCAAATAACTCAGGAAAGACTCGTGCAGGACGATCGAAGGCACCGTCAACGTGAGATAAACGATGATAACCCCCGAGACATTCGGCAGAATATGCCGGAACAAAATTCGCGCGTGACTCGCTCCCAACGCCCGGCTGGCATCAATAAAATTCCTGGTCCGCAATGACAGCACTTCACCCCGAACAATTCGCGCCATCGTCAGCCACGAAACGGCGCCAAGCCCCACAAACAGGAAAATCAAACGCGCCCGCGCCACCATCTCCGCCGAAAACGCTCGCGCCATTTGATCTTTCAACACCGCCTCCCAGGCGCTAATTAAAAGAATCACGAAGATGATTGAAGGAACGGTATAGAGAATATCGACAATCCGCATCATGATGCTATCCCATCTCCCCGCGAGATAGCCGGCCAAAGCGCCCCAAAGCACGCCAATAACGAGACTCACACCCGCGCCCACGATTCCGACCAGCAACGAAATACGCGCGCCATACAACACACGGCTTAACAAATCGCGGCCATGAACGTCAGTGCCCAGCCAATGCTCTCCACTCGGAGCCCCAAACTGCAGATCTGAAAGCGCCAGCGGCGATTGTGCTAACGCTGCCGGAACGTAATTTCGAATCGTCGGACGGCTCAAAATTGGCCCCGCCATCACGATCAGAACAAGCGCAATCAAAAGCGCTCCGCTAACGGCAGCAATTCGATTGCTCTTGAATCGCCGCCAAGCCCTTTGATTTGGGCTCAAATGAACGTGTTCGACTTGCCGCACCTCACTCATATCTCACGCGTGGATCGAGCACGCTATAGGCAATATCGACGATTAGATTTAAGCCGAGCAAAAGGACCGCATAGAGAAGAACCAATCCAACAAGCATCAGATAATCTCGATTCTGGAAACTATTGACGAGGAAAACGCCGATGCCCGGGATTTGAAAAATGCTCTCGACGACGAACGAACCGGTCAGCAAATCCGCGAGCAGCGGTCCGGAATAAGAGACCACCGGCAGCACGGCCAAACGAAAGGCGTGCTTCCAGACAACGGCGCCTTCGCCTAATCCTTTCGCCCGCGCGGTCGTAATAAACTCCGCATGCAGCGTGTTCAGCATGCCTTCGCGCATTAAGCGCGCGATTCGGCCCGCAAAATAAAGTCCGAGCGTTATCGTCGGAAGAACGAAGTGCCAAGATGATTCCCAGAGCGCCACGGGGAACCATTTAAGCTCGATAGCGAACAGCATGGTGAGCAAAGGCCCAATGACCAAGCCCGGCACGCAGATCGCCATAAGAGCGGCCAGACCTCCCAAGTAATCCTGCCAGCGGCCGCGCCGCAGGGCCGTCCAGACGCCCAGCGGAATCCCAACACCCATGGCGAAGCAAAAAGCGAGCGCCCCTAGAGAAAGTGAAATGGGCAAACCTTGGGCAATAATGTCATTGACCGTGTGATTTCGATACTTCGTCGAAGGACCAAAGTCTCCGCGCACGAGGTCGCCCAAGTACCGAACGTACTGTTGCCAAAGAGGCTCGTCGAGGTGGTACTTGGCATTTAGCGCCCGTTCGATCTCCGGGGATGCTGGCGTTCGCTCCCGATCGAATGGGCCTCCTGGCGCGAGCCGCACGAGCATAAACGCCAGAAAACTGATTAGCGCCAGCATCGGCAGCATGTAAGCGAGGCGCTTTAGGATGAACATGGCGTGCGACGTGAAACGTAATGCGTTATCCGTGAGATGTGAGCGTTGCTGAAACCCAGGGCGTCTGCAAGTCTCGCGCAATCACGCATCACGCATCACGTCTCACTTCTTCCGAATCGTTCGCAGAGGATGTTCGCTGCGCATGTTCGAAAACACGCCCTCGATCTTGTTCGTATCGTAATACTCGAACCCAGCATAAATGTAGACAGGCACAATCGGCGCCTCGTCACGAACCAACAACTTTTCTGCGGCTTGCAATAACTTCGCGCGTTCAGCGACGTCGCGTTGTGCGTTCGCGCGGCGCAGCAACGAGTCGTACTGTGTGTTTTTCCAGCCCGTGCGATTATTGCCGTTGTTGCTCAAGAACACATCGAGAAAAGTGCTGGCGTCATTGTAGTCCCCAATCCAACTGCTCCGGCAAAGGTCGTAGTCCAGCATGTTTTGGGCGCGGAAGTACACCTTCCACTCCAGCTTCCGCAGCTCCATGTGAATCCCAAGTTCCCTGCGCCACATCTCCTGCAATTCCACCGCGATTTGTTCGTGGTTTCGTCCAGTGTTGTTGTAGAGGTAATGAAAAAGCGGGAAATTGTTTCCGCCGGGAAAACCGGCCTCTGCTAAAAGGCGCCGCGCTTCCGCCGGATCATACTCGAGACCGGGCGGAGACGCGTAATCTGGCAACCCAGGCGGAACCAAACTGTGCGCAACCTTCTCGCCTGCGCGCGTAATCTTTCCGACAATGCGTTCCTTGTCGATCGCCATCGCCAATGCCTTCCGGACTCGAACGTCGTCGAACGGTTTGCGTGTGACGTTGAACCGAAAGAAATAGGTGCCGAGATAATCGAAGCCATGAAAATCAGGACGCTTTTTCAGGATGTCGATCAATTCGGTCGGCGCCAATTCTTTGTCCCAAACGATGTCGGCTTGCCCGGTTTCGTATAAATTCAACGCGGTGCTCGCGGAGAGGCACGGCAGAAGATCAACCACAGATGAACGCGTGTTGGCTGCGTCCCAATAACGGGGATTCTTGCGGACACGGATTTTGTCATTGAGCCGCCACGTTTCCAACTCATACGCGCCGCTGCTCGGAACGGGATAAGCCGTCAGCCAGCGATCTCCCGATTTATTAATGGCATGCCGCGGCACAATGCATAAGGTTGGGTACGCGCAGATATCGAGAAAGAACGGCGTCGGGTTATTCAGATTTACCTGAACCGTCTGTGCGTCGAGCGCACGCAGCCCGAGCAGCGATGGGTCCTTAATCTTTCCGATGGCGAATTCCTCGCCATTCTTGATGTAAAACAAAAGACTCGAGTACTCGCACGCTATGGCGGGATCCAAAATCCGCCTCCAAGAGTAAACGACATCCTCCGCCGCAATCGGTTCACCGGCAGACCAAACCGCGTTGGTGCGAAGGTAAAAGATATAAGTCCGGCCGTCTTCGGAGATGTCCCACCGCTCAGCCAATCCGGGTTCGGGCAGCGCGGTGTCGGCTTTGTAACGCGTGAGCCCCTCAAAGAGCGAAAGGATAATTCTTCCGTCCGCCTGGCCAGTCGTCAGTGCCGGATCGAGCGATTCAGGTTCGGGACCATTGATGATGACCAAGTCCGCCGGAGGTTCCTTCTGCACGCAAGCAGTGAACGTCAAAACTAGAATCGCCACGAATGCGACTTTGTAGGACAGGCGGCCTGCCTGTCTGCGAAGTTTGAACACACTCATTTGAAGCTGTTTGCTCTTCGTCGTAAACGTAATCGTAATCTTTGTCGAGCAGAAGGCCTATGTAACAGATCACAGAATTGATGCCGGACAAACTCAGCCAGCGTGTGCCAAATCAGAAGGGTGATCTCCTGATGCTCGAGCGTGAACTTGGCGCGGGTGGCTGAAATCTATTCCCTTGGGCAGGCACGCAACCTACCCAATCTTTCGCAAGACCCGGTAGGAATGCGTCCACGGATCAATGCGGCAGATAGACTGATAAACGCATCTCTGACAGGGCAAATCAAAGCCCTTGCGGTACGGGTCCGGTTTTGCTTCGCCCGCGTAGATCGCCTGCCCCATCCGGCGCAGATGGCCTTCGACCGCGTCAAGCATCGTCGCGAAGTCGTGTGCTGTCATCGGTTCGCGGCATGAGCCGTGGATGGCGCCATTGCCGGCAAGCCGGTAACTAAACTGATCGCCCTCATCGACCCCGGCACGCGAGTCGAGCTTAGTCCGCAATTCCGCATCAAACCGGCCTGCATGGCGGTAGGCGGATTTGCGTGCGTCGGCGAAGCGTTCGAACACTTCCTGCCGTGTTTTGGCCCCGTCGTAAGCGCCGCGCAGGTTGACAAAGAAGACGCCCGCCGGAATCAGCCGGCCAACTCCAAAAATCGAGCGCGGATTGGAAAGGCCGCGCAAGACGTTTAAATAGGCCGGCAACTGCAGTTGAATGCCATGCGCCAGCAGAAGCGGATCAAGCTTTCGGGCGCTCGATTTATAGTCGATGACCACGCAAAACGCTTCGTCCGCTTCAGGCCGCCGCCATAAATCGACGCGGTCGATCTTGCCTCGCAATGAAAGGGAATGTCCTTTGCCCAAGTCCAAATCCCAAGCGGGCAGCGGCTTCTCCTCGATGCCGAACGCCAGTTCGACAGCGTAAGGATCGAACTGATACTGGGCCATCCAACCGATAATCGTATGGATGAAACTTTGCAGCGACGCGGTTAGACTGCGGGCCGCAAAATTGGCTTGGCCGCTCGCTTGAAGCAACCCATCGCGGTAGTTGGGGATAATTTCCTCGGCAATTTGGCCGATGCGTTCGCGCGCCTCGTCCGGGGTGAGTTCTCGCCAACGTTTGCCCTCCGTCCGCAATTGCCGGTGAAAACGCGCCAGGATTTCATGCTGAAAGCTTCCTTGCTCACGCGCGTCCAATTCAAACCGCTGGCGCTCCTTAGCCTTCAAACCGGAACTGACAAAGAATTTGAACGGACAAGCGGCGAACTCTTCGAGTCCGCTTACGGACGTTCGCAGCACGGCGCCGTAAAGCCGTTCCGCCAAGACGGGCGAAAGAGACTGACCGATCCCTCCAGCATCCCTTGGCAAATGTTCAAGTCGTTTCCAGAGATGTTCAAAAGCCGGAAGCTTGATGAGCGAGGCGAACGGTTCAGTTTCCGCCGGTTCGTCCGCTGCCCGCCGCCAGAGCGGGCCAGCCAACTCGCAAACATGCTCGCTTTCGATCCAGGAGAATCCGGATGCGTAACTCTCAATCTGCAACGACGGGAAAAGACGCCGCAAATGCGCGAGGAATGGCGACGGATTCAAAGCGTTCTCATTGTCGTCGCGTCTGGCGCAGGTAAGGACGAGCCGCTGCCGGGAGCGAGTGCAGGCAATGTATCCCAAGTAATGTTCCTGAGCCAGCCTGCTCCGGACGGTCTGACCGAGTTCGACGCCGAGTTGGGAAAGTTGTTCCCGTTCAGCATCTGTCAGCAGAGCTGAACCTGTGGGTGCGGCCGGAAAAACCGATTCGTTCATTCCCAAAATGATGGCGAGTTTGAGATCGGGATTGCGGGAACGGTCAATCGCGCCGACGAGAACCTGGTCCAACGCCGGAGGGATAACCCCAACGGTTTGGCTGGCCAAGCCGGCCTCCAGAATGGGCAGCCATTCGCGCAAGGTGAGCGTTTCGGAAGAAAAGGCCAAAGTGAGGTTATCGAGCCACTCCTGCATTTGCCGCCAGAGCGTGACATGCATGGGATTGCCGGAGCCCGTGCTCAATTCGGCCATTTGTTCTCCGATCTTCAGACGCCGCCAAAAAATGCGGAGGGCATCCGCCAGTGCATTGCCATTGATCCCAGCACTCGTTCTGCTCTCGGCAGCGCCCAAGTTGGCTTGAACGCCCAGTGCCTCCATCAGTTCCTGAAATGGAGCAAGCAACTTAATTCGCAACTTCTCAATCCGGTCGGCCAATCGCGGATCGTCTTTAATTGTCAGCGGCCCAAACCAATCCTCCCCTTTCCAGCCTCGCGCCAGGGCCTCATTCTCGAGGAAATCAATCTCTGTTTCCTCATTATGCACGAGACCCGTTTTCAATGCGCCAAACCAATCCTCATGCTGCCAATGGAGCGCAATTGTCCGAAGCGCGCTCCGAATCAGTTCAGCCAAGGGATGGCGTCCGACTGGCTCGCGCCGATCGAGGAAAAATGGGATTCCGTAACGCGCCAAAATACGGCGGACGGGTTCGTAATAATTTTCCAGTTCGCGAACGACAACGGCCACATCTCGATACCGTCCGCCCGAACGAACAAATCTCAGGATTTCGCGCGCGGCCAGCGTGGCTTCTGCTTCGGGATTCGCACAAATGGCTGCACGGAGCGTTTCCGCCAATTCTGCCGGATGACTGGACACGGCGCCGGGCGCACGGACTGCCGCGTCCGCGGGCGTTTTGGCTGTTTCAACCGTTTCGCTCGCGGACTTGGCAGTCCGCGCTCCCATCGCGTTGTCAAAAGATTTTGGATGCGCCCAATTTTCTTCCAAATGTCGAAGGATGGGATTCTCTCGAAAACGGCCCTGGCCCTCCGCACGATCCAGCCATTCGACAATCACGTCGGTGTCCGGTTGTTCGGCCAGCCGCTGTTGAAGTTTTTGAAAGGTTCGCCCGACTGCGGACCAGGTGGAAAGCCATGAGACACCGCTCAACGATTCGCGATCAAGGTTAAACGCGAGCGTGGCGCGATCACAACAGGGGAGCAACGCCGTGAGGAGGGCTATTTCTTGCGCAGCCAATTCGGCAAAACCGTCAAACCATAGGCCGGCAATGTGCAATGTTCTGAAGTGGCGCCGCGGCGCGGGACCATTGGTCCTAGCGCTTTCCTTCGCTTGATAGAAAGGCTTAGGCGAAGCTGTTCGCACTCCCATGGATTCGGACAAAGCCTCGGCGGCGAGATCAACCAGCAAATCCTGGTCATGCAAATGATGTTCACGCAGCCAGTCCAGGTACGCCGAAAGCATCGTGGCGACGTCCTGTAGCTTGCAACCTAAAGCTGTTTCAGACCCGATTTTTGCGGCGAGTGCGATCAGTTCGCTCGGCGGAACTTGCGAGCGTTGAATATCTCGAAGGGCCGCGCTGAGTTGCTGGGCAAAACCGCGCAAACGGGCCGTGGATCGGAACAGTTTCAGTTCGTTTCGTTTCTGCGCCAGCAGCGCGCGCAACACCATGAGGCGCCCATCTTCGTTCAGCAATCGGACGGGGCTCTGTTGGAATCCGGAAAGGATCAATTCGGCGAGCTGATCAAACGAAAGTATCTGCAAACGCGTGTAGCCCGGGACCCTTGAATCGGCGAGCAACTGTCGTTCCAATTGAAAAGTCGCTTGTTTTGGGGCCAGGAAAACCAGCGGCGGTCCCGCAGGAGAAGCTAACAAAGCCGACCGTATTTCCGTCAAACAACGGAACGTCTTGCCTGTCCCTGACGGCCCGAGCAGAAAGCGAACTTGCACACCCGATTCTTAATCGCAAAGACGCAAAGACGCAAAGAGCGATCTCGCGTCAGGGCGGCCTCCGGGCGAAGCCGAGGTTTGCCAGCCAGCAAGGGCGAGACACTACTTTTCGAAATCTTCTCGCTGAATTGCCAGGCGGGTAACGAGAAGCCGCTGGCGTCACACGTCCACCCTTAATCCTGGGGCCGGCTGGATGACTTTGATCTTCGGATACCGCACTCGGATCTGTTCCTGAAACCAGAGTCGTGACTCCTCGTCGCCGTGGCCTAAGAGCACGGTGTGAGGCTCGACTTCACCGACGAACTTCACCAATTCGTCGCGATTGGCGTGCGCAGTCAGGTCGAAATCCTGGACTTCACAGAGCTTGGTGACCTCACCGCCGCTCGGGCTGAGCAAGAATGTCTCCCCAGGCTTGGCCGCTTTGAGCCGGCCTCCGGGTGTGTCCGGATCAGCGTAGCCAACGAAGAAGATCGCTTGGCGTTCATCTCCGATCATGCGGAGGGCCAAGTCATGCGCAGCTGTCTTTTCGCTCATCATTCCTGCAGTCAGCACAAAGATCCGTCCACCCGACAGGCGCATTTTTTCAACCTGGCCTTTTTCCAGCACGCTGAGATTCAGCGCTTCGGTCAGCATTAGATTGGTGTGTTGCCGGTGAGCCCGGTGGGCTTCGAGGTCGTAAATCTCCGTAAAAACACGCCCGAGACCGCCGATAAAGATTGGTTGCTTCCGTACTTTGCCGGCGTTCATGAGCAATGCGAGCTGAGCCAGAATCTCCTGGGTTCGACCCAAAGCAAACACAGGAATAAGAACACAGCCATTCCGTTCCAGGACCCGCTGGATTGCCTGGGCGAGACGTTCCGCTTCGCCTTCGCGCGTAAAGCCAGGCGGAATTGGGCGATTGCCTCGCGTCGTTTCCATAATGAGCACATCCGCTTTGATGTCCTCGAACCGCGCGCCTTTCAGAATAGTTTGATCCTGAAAACAGACATCGCCGGTATAGAACAGCGTTTGTCTCTGTCCGCGAACCATCACTCCCGCGGAACCGAGAGCGTGGCCGGCGTCGAAGAATTCCAAGGTCGGCGACGGGAAACCGGCGCGAGTTTTCTGAAAGGACGCCCACGCGACCTCGCGATTGTACTTGTAGCCCTGAAAGAGGTAAGCCAGTTCGTCCACCTCGTTATGCGTGAACAGAGGATATTCGCGAATACCTAATTCGTCGCGCTGGCGCATCATAACATTCACTGAATTGTGGAGGACGCGTTCGACGAGGAAATAGCTTAATTCGCTCATCAGGACATGGGCTTTGGGGAAGTAACGCAGAGCTACTGGCAAGGAGCCGACGTGGTCGTGATGGCAATGGGTGATGGCGATGGCGTCCAGCGACTCATTCTTGACTAATTCGTAGAGTGGCAAGCTTTCACGGCCCTCGTGCTTGGGGTGCGTGCCTGCGTCCATCAACAGACGATGGCCTTCGATATCGACGAACCAAGCGCTCGCTCCGATGTCGCTGGCCGGGTTCAAATTTACAATTCGCATAAGAGACTCTAACCCAGAATTAGGAAATGCGGAATGTGAAATGTACGTGGCGCACGTGGCGGGCTTTCACCCTGCGATAGAGCGAATTTACGGCAGAGCCGCGCCGACTTTTTCGAAAAAAGTTTGAACATTTAAGTACCCTCCATCGTCTCATTGGAGTAGTTTGTTTGGTTCTCTGGGTTTGAGCGGGAGGCATCCCCCTCCTGAAGCAGGGTCGGCCAACTACATTAGCGGAAAGGAGGTACGTTTGGTTGTTTGGGTTGGGGCGGGCGTCGCAAGATGCCCGCTTTTTTGTTTGTTTTGTCCTAATGCCCGGTTGGCTGGAAAACCGATTGCCTCCAGACTGAATCTTGAGTAAATGAAGCCATGCAATTCTCCAAGTTTGTTCCAATTATTTTCGCGGCCAGCATCGGCCTGGTGACGGTTTCCGGACAAGAGACAGAAGCTCAACAGCAAAGGGCGCTGCAAATCTTGAGGCAGAAACTCGCTGAAGAGCGAGCAGCCACTCCGGGCGCCGACACGAAAGCCGTTCCCGCTGTCGAACCGGCTGCACCAAAGTCGCCTGCCGGAAAAGCCAAAGAAAAGGCAACCGAGGAAAAGGCTAGTCCGCCGCCTGCGCCAGTTGAAGCAGACACGATGGACCAGAAGCGGGCTTTGGAAGCTCTTCGTGCCGCAATGGAAAAAGATCGCGCTTCACAATCACCGCCCTCAACTTCCGCCCCCACAGAAGCGACCCCTGCAAAAACGGCGGATGCGCCATCTGAGACTCTGCCCGAGTTAAAGGAAACCAAAACAACACGCAAACCCAAGGTGACGCCGGCCAAGACCGAAACTAAGAAGCCAAAAACGGATGAAACAGTTCCTGCCGCCGCGCCCCCGGAGACAACTCCGCCCGGCCCGAAAACCAAACAGGAACGATTGGTGAATTTGCTTCGCGATTACAGAGCCGACAAGGTCACGCCGCAGGAATATCACGAACAACGGGCTAAAATTCTCGCCGAACCATAGGTGCATAACTTCTCCGCTGATTGGCAGGACAGGCGAGACGCCTGTCCTGCGACTTCATCGAAACCCGTGGTTGAATCTTCGCGAACTTCGCGTGCTTTGTGTTCATTCACTCTCTTCTGGAGCAAACCCGCGGCGCATCTGATTTTCCGCAATGACACGGGGAAACAGGCAGTGTTGCAAGTAATCGCGTCCGCCCGCTTTGGTCCCGCCGCCGAACAGCTTGAATCCGCCGAAAGGATGGCGCGCCACCAATGCGCGTGTGATCCCGCGGTTAATGTAAAGATTGCCCACTTGCATCTCACGTTTCACGCTTTCGATGTTGGCCGGATTGCGTGAATAAAATCCTCCGGTAAGCGCATATTCGCTGTCATTCGCCCAGGCCAAGGCCTCGTTCAGATCGCGGGCTTTCAGCACAGAGAGAACCGGCCCGAAGATTTCCTCCTGAGCGATGCGCGCCTTGGGTGAGACATTCTTGAAAATCGTCGGAGGAACAAAAAACCTTCTCCCGAGCGCACGGAAGCCTGAAAGGCTAATTCCGCCTCTTGCTTGCCTATTTCGATGGAGCGGTTGATGCGCTCGAAAGCCTCTTGGTCGATAACCGGCCCGACGATTGTTCCGGGGTCTTCCGGCGGCCCAATCTGCAAACTGCGGCAAGCTTCGATCAACCGGTCGAGCGCGCGATCGTAATTCTCCCGCAAAACAATCAATCGCGACAAAGCCGAGCATTTCTGTTCCTGGTAACCAAATGCTGAATAAATCACTCCCGGTATGGCCTCGTCCAAATCGGCATCGCTGTCGATAATGACCGCGTTCTTGCCTCCCATTTCACAGACAACTTTCTGCAGTTGCCTTTGGCCGGGCCGCGTTCTTCCCGCGGCTTCGTAGATTTTCAAGCCAACTTCACCCGAAGCGGTAAACGCAATGAAGTCGATTTGCGGATGCTCGACTAAGAACGCTTCGATGTTCGCACCGGACCCGGGCAGGAAATTGACGACGCCGGGAGGAAGGCCGGCCCGCACGAGCAGGTCCATGAATCGAGCGCCGATCACCGACGATTGTTCGGAGGGTTTCACGATGACGCAATTGCCCGCTACGACTGATGCCGCGGTCATCCCGCAAAGAATCGCGAGCGGAAAATTCCAGGGTGCAATCACCACACCGAGCCCACGCGGGACGTAATGCTGGAGATTTATTTCGCCCGGAACTCTGTAAGTGTGGCTGGCAATACGCCGCATTTCCTGAGCGCAGAAATTGCAGAAATCGATCGCCTCGGCGACGTCGGCGTCGCTTTCGACCCAACTCTTGCCCGTTTCGAATACTTCCAGCGCAGGGATGTCGAAACGTTCTGCTCGGATTAAGCCGGCGGTTCGTTCGAGCAAACGAGCGCGTTCGTCGACGCTTGTTGAGACCCATCCGACGCAGGTTTGGCGCGCCGCAGCCAGAGCCGCTTCGGCTTCCGATTGCCCAGCTTTGGCCACGCGACCCACAACTTCGCTTGGACGGGCCGGATTGACCGACACGATCTGTTCCGTGGTCCAGACAGCTTTCCCACCGATGACGAGCGGGAATTTGTTTCCCAATTGAGTTCGAACCGCGGCCAACGCGGCTGCCATGCGCTCGCGGTTCGAGGCGACGGTGAAGTCGGTGTGCGGCTCGTTGGCAAAATGCATCGTATCGGAGGTCGGGCGTTCCCGCGGCAAACCATTGGCGAACGTGAATTCCTGGCCGCTCTTGGCCAGAGTATGATCCGCCTGGCTATTCTTCGCAATCAACGGCCGAGATGCAGTGGTCGCGGGATCACGAAGCAGTTCCCCGAGTGAGGCATGCTCGGAAAACGTGGCGCGCAGGAAACCTTGGCTGGAGGTGTTTTCAAGGAGACGGCGCACCAAATAGCTCATGCCGGGCAGGATTTCGCCAATCGGACAATAGTTTCGGACGCGATAACCCATCTTGACGAGCGCTTGCTTGATCGGTTCGGCCATCCCGTGAAGCATTTGGATTTCAATGCCTGATTGCGGCAATCCAAGCTTCTCGGCTTGCACCAAGCAACTGGCGATGCTGCGAACGCTGTGCGTGCCGAACGCCGGCGCGATGTAACGCGAACACTCCGGCATGCGGCGCGCGAGCCGCTCGTAATTGGCATCCGTTTCCGCCTTGCGTTCGAATACGGGCACTGGCCATCCGCGTTGCAGGGCCATGACGCGTTCGTGGTCCCAGCAGGCCCCCTTGATCAGCCGAACGGTGATGCGCCGGTTGCGTTGTTCCGCCCATTGAACCAGCGTATCCAGATCACGTTCGGAACTTCGAAGATACGCTTGAAGCGCGATGCCAGCGTGCGGGTAATCCTGCAGCGCGGGTTCGTCGAGGAGCGTTTTGAAAAGGTCTAAAGTGAGGTCCTTGAGGGCAGTGCTCTCCATGTCGAGATTAATGAACACGCCGAGCTCCTTGGCGCGTCGCAACAATGGATGAACGCGGTCGGCAAGGCACATCAGCGCCCGGTCCGGGTCGGCAGGGTGAATCTGCGCGTAAAGCGCGGAGATTTTGATGGAAACGTTAACCTTCGGAATTTCGCCGCGATCATCGCAATCGATCTGTTCGACCGGCGGCCAGGTTTTGGACTCTTCGGCCAAGCGTTCGATCGATTCGAGATAGCGATCGTGGCAAGCTGCCGCTTCCGCTTCGCTCACCGTTGTTTCGCCCGGAATGTCCGCAGTGAAAGCCAAAGGCTGCCTTCTCATCTTACGCAGCGCAGGAACGGCCTCATCAGCATTCCTCGCCACGATGAACGTCCTGGCCATTTGAGCAACGCTCTGCCGCGCCGCAAAAGCCGCTATGAAAGGAAACCGGGGCGAGACGCGAATCGCCCAACGAACCACCGCAGGCAAGCCTTTGGCGCCGTTGCCTAAAAGATAATGGCAGGCATGTTCGGCAATTGCCGCGGATGACTTCAATGAAGGCAACACATCGACAAAGCGAAACAACTGCACCTTGAGTTGCTCGTCGCGCGTTGACCAGTCCAGCAAGCGACCGGTGATATTCCGATGGCTGAACAAGCGGGGAGTTTCGCCATTCATCCGGCCGAAGATCTCTCGGCCTTTGGCTGCGATGTCATGTTGGATCGAAGTCATTTTCGAGACTGCCCGCTTTGCCATCGGACCGCCCACATTGCTGTCCGCAGGACATTCAAGGAATCAGACCAGCCCTGCACAGTCATCTCGACCTGATTTACGACCGGTCTTTCGGCAGCGCAACAGCCGCAGAATCACCGAGAACTCGAGAAGCCCTCGGGAGCACAGATTGACAGATAAGGCAGAGTCAGACAGCGTGTCTGACAAATGAAATCCTTTAATGTTCGCGAACTATCGCGCAGCACAGCCGAAGTGCTCGCGGCCTGTGAGCGGGACGGAGGCGTCATCATCCGCTATCAGGATGGACGGCAGCACGAGCTGGCTCCTCGGCGAGCTGCCCGCAAAGGACGCGGTGCTCTCCCCGACTTTAGAGCGCGGCAAAAAGCCATTTTTGGCAAGAAGCAATTTGCCTCTCATCAAATTAACGCCTTCTTCGAAGTGGAGAAATCAACCTTTCGACCGACGATGCACTCCAAGTCTTGCGCGATCATGACAACGATTTGCAGGACGGTGTTTTCATAGCGCACCAACCCTTGGATTGGACAGAAGCGCTCCGCGAGACTGAACGTCTCGGCGAAACGCACACGGAGGCAAAAGGATTTCGCGCCCTGTATCTATTGCATGCTGGCGCCGCTCGTATTTTGCTGTGTGAGGAGTTTTACAGCTTTGATCTCGACGCGCGCACGCTGGCCAGCCTGGCGGGGCTGAAAGTTCTACCGTCCCGGCCCTGACTCTGAACGGTTCTCTTCCTCAAAAAACTTTGCAAATCCAGAAATTTCTTCTTCCCTTCTCAGTGGAATCTTGGCCATCCTAACGGCACTTAGCCCAGAATATGACCCACCCCAGTATTATTAGGAGTTTAAGTCATGAAAGAGTATCAATCCGCAGACATTCGTAATTTTGCAATTGTTGGCCACGCTTCGTCGGGCAAGACCATGCTCAGTGAGTCGATGCTGGCCTGCGCGGGCGTGATCAATCGGTTGGGAATCATCACTAATGGAACGACCGTTTCTGACTATCACGAAGGAGAACCTGAACGCCAGATTTCCATTCATGCGTCATTGTTGCACCTCGAATGGCAGGGCAAGAAATTCAACATCATCGACACGCCGGGATACTTGGACTTTATCAGTGAAGGGCTGGGCGCGCTGCGTGTCGGTGACTTTGCGCTGGTTGTGATCCATGCCAACCACGGCGTCGAAGTCGGCACGGACAAGGTTTGGAATTACGCCACGCAATACGGCCTGCCCAAGATGATCGTCATTAACGCGGTCAATAAAGAGAACGCGAGCTTTGATCGAGTCTTGGAACAAGCCCGGAAACGGTTTGGCGACCGCGTGTTTCCCATGACTTTGCCGGTCAACCCCGGGCCGGGGTTCAATCAGGTTCTCGATGTGTTGCGCAGCGAGATCGTCACTTACCAAACCGATGGCGCCGGGAAGTACCAGGAAGCTCCCGCGACAGGCGCTTGGGAGGAAAAGGTCAAACAGCTGCACCAGGAATTGATCGAGCACATCGCCGAATCTGACGACACGTTGCTCGAGAAGTTCTTCGAGCAAGGCGGTTTGTCAGAGGAAGAAATGCGGTCGGGCATTCACGCGGCTGTGCAAAAACAAGCCTTCATCCCTCTCTTCTGCACGGCCGCCGAGTCGAACATCGGCGTGGCCCGTCTGATGGATTTCATCGCCAAGTACGGTTCTTCGCCCGTGGACCGGCAGAAGGTCAAAGCAGTCGATGTCAACGGCACGGAAGTCGATGTTTCTCTGACCGATCCGGACCCAGTCCTCTATGTTTTCAAAACGATCAGCGAGGCGCAATTCGGCGAATTGTCCTATTTCCGATTGTACTCAGGCTCGATCAAAGTTGGGATGGACCTTTACAACAGCTCACGCAGCAACACCGAACGGATCGGCCAGATTTACATCCTCAACGGCAGGACCCGCACAGCGGCCGGCAGTCTGCACGCGGGCGATCTCGGCGCGGTCGTCAAATTGAAAGATACGCACACCGGCAACACCCTTTGTCATCACAAGCGCAACGTCTCGTTGCCGAAGGTGAATTACCCCAAACCGAACATTCACGCCGCGTTGAAACTCAAATCCAAAGGTGAGGAAGACAAGATCGCACAAGGCCTGGCGATGTTGCACGAAGAAGACCCGACGTTTCTGTACCACGTCGATTCGGAATTGCACCAAACCGTCATTTCCGGGCAAGGCGAACTGCATCTGCAGGTCATTTCCGAGCGCTTGCGGCGGCGTTACAAGGTCGAGTTCGATCTCGTTGCTCCGAGAATTCCTTACCGCGAAACGATCAAGATCAAGGCCGATTCGAAGTACCGCCACAAGAAACAAACGGGCGGCGCCGGCCAGTTCGCCGAAGTGTGGATGCGGATCGAACCCAAACCGCGCAACACCGACGTGGAATTCACCGAAACGTTAGCCGGGCAGAACGTGGATCGCGTTTTTGTGCCGTCAGTCGAGAAAGGCGTCAAATCGGCGTGCGCAGAAGGCGTGGTCGCGGGTTACCGCGTCGTTGATGTGAAGATCGATTTTTACGATGGCAAGATGCATCCCGTAGACTCGAAAGACATCGCGTTCCAAATCGCCGGCAAACAGGCTTTCAAGGAAGCATTCTTAAAAGCCAAGCCGACGTTGCTCGAGCCCATTTACACCATCGAAGTTCAGGTGCCCGAAGAATGCATGGGCAACGTGATGGGTGACCTGTCGAGCCGGCGCGGCAAGATTCTCGGCATGGATTCGGCGGACGGTTTTCAAATTCTCAAAGCCCAAGTCCCGCAGATGGAACTTTACCATTATTCGACGATCCTTCGGTCCCTCACCGGCGGGCGGGGCATTCATACCGAGGACTTCAGCCACTACGAAGAGATGCCGCGCGAAATGGAACAAAAGGTCGTCGCCGAAAGCAAGAAGCCGGTGGAAGAACAGGAGTAAGCGCACAAAACAGCAGGACGGGCGTCCCGCCTGTCCTGCCTCTGCGCACACCAAAAGCGGGACAGGCGGGACGCGCTGTCCTGCCAAGTTCGTGCGCGCGTGCGTGAAATGTGTTTGTTCGTACTTATAATTAATACGCGCAGACCTTGTGTTCTTGAATTCCCTTCTAAACCAGAAATCGATTGATAATTGTTCCAGCGGCGCGCTTCACCCCACATAGGCCTTGTGAAAAAGCAAATGACGCAAAGTCCGGCGAGAACAGCGCTCTGGAGACATTGCATCAGTTTCGGGAATAGCAACAAAAGTTCACGGGCAAGCCAATGCCATCATTCGCGCTCTCGACGATTACCAGGGTGCGCCTGCGAAATTGGACAATGTTGCCCGCCAAATCGACGAGCAAGCCCGGCGTGAACGTTCCCAAGCTGCCGTCGAGCAACTGAAGAGCGCCCGGACAGCGCTGGAAAAGGCTCGGCAAGAACATGGCCGCGGCGATTCCTCCTACGCTGCCTATCTGGACACGTCGCAAGTAGCGCTGGCTTCGGCCACCAAAGTGATAGACGTTGCCCTTCGCAGCGCCGCCACCTCCCGCCGCCTGACGGCTATTTCCAGCGTAATGGCGCTGTTCGGTCTGTGCGGCATTGGTTGGGGTTTGAATCGGCGCCGGGCCAAAGCCAAGAACGAATGCCTCGACCTGTTGAAAACCTGGGAAACTGGGCTGGGTGAAAAAAACGTCGCGCTCTTCGAACTGCTCGACCGCACCTCAACGGTCGTGGGCGCTTCCAGCGATAAAGCCGCACAACGTTACGCTGGCGAAACGCGAAAACTCAGCGACCAAATCATAAAGGACGTCGATGAACTGTTCATCATGTCGGCCTGCACAGGGCGGGTATTGCGAGACGCGCAGGCCTTTGCTTATCCGGCCGGGGCATTGCAAAGATGTCAGAATCTTTTCGGGACGCGACGGTACGCGGCGGCCCTCAATCTTCTGCGGGATCAACCGATCGCCTTTCGTCCGGACGAAGCGTTGGAATTGATCGTCCGCGGCCCCAAGACTGAGCGCGACACGTTGCTCGGGCATCTTGAATCCTACAAACCGTTCACGATGAGCTTCAATCAACTCATTGACGAGTTCAACCAGCGAGCTGCGCGCGCCCTCGCGTCGATCGAGTTGGTCGAATCAAGTTTGATTAACGTTGGTAAAACGCTTGAAGCAATTCAAGCCACGATTGATATGGTTCGCGGTCAAGAGATTGACCTTTCGGATGCCGCGCAAGCGGATGGTTTGTTCCGAATACCCTTGGTCTTCGAGCAGCTTTTGCCAGCTGCGCAGACGGCGCAAGCCGAAGCCGTCAAAATCGCGATCAAAGATCCTGTCGGCGCGCTGAAGACTTTTGGACCTGAGGCTCAGCAGAGAGCTGCCGATGCCTTGGCGCTGGCTAAGGTGATCTCGGATTTCCGGGCGGATAATCTGCCGAGCGTGCGACAGATGGCTGGGACGTTGAGCGATGCTGGACTGTCATGTCAGTGGATAGACCAGGAACTTGAACGTCTTTCGGCGCAAGCCGACGAGTTGGCGCAGCGAGCCATGAAAGAGTCCACTTTGACCGGCCTTCAGCTTTGGAAGGAGTCGTTGGTAAAACTTGGGGAGCGAGTGGCGTTAATTACCAAACTCGACGATGTCCGGCGCAACACCGCGCAGAAATCGATCTACAATGCCGCCACAACGATCGATACGGCTCGACACGAACTTGGCCGCGCTTTGGCCAAAGAACCGAATCGTATGTTGCGCGAATCTGCCGCTGATCCGTCAGATCCAGTGCGCCAGGCCTCGGAGGAGATCAGGACGCTGAAGACCTTCTTGGAACGGGGCGACTCCGAGAATGCTCAGAAGTCATTGGACATCATTGCCACGCTGACGGCGCAAGCGGTCGAGATCGTCAGCGCGAGCCGGAAGGCATTTTCCGATCATGAAGGAACCGTCGCTCAGCGTCGCACTGAAACCGAGCGGATCACGGGTTTACTGCCCCAGTATGAAGCAATCTTGGCCGACATCGTTCACAAGTATGCGCCGCCCGTGCTCGGGTTAGGCGAAGGAGATCCATCACATCCTAATGCCAACGGCACGATTCGAGATAACATGGAAGAAGCGAAAGAGCATCTCGCCGTGGCCCGGGACCTTTTGGCCAAGTCATCGCAGGTCTTCCGCGAAGCCAAGCTGCTCGAATCGGCGGAGCTTCTCCGGCAGATCAAAGAACGTCAGGAAACCGCCCTGTTTCGCCTTCAAGAAATCGCTGAGAGGCAAAAGCGGCTGGCTGAGACGGAGGGCGCCAACGCGCGATGTCTCGGTCAACTCGAGGCTCGGTTGAAGGAGTGCGCGCCCGCTGTCGCGGACGCCCGAACGATGACGCCAACAATGCAAGCATATGACCATGCTTGCCGACTTGTCGCGGCGGCGCGGTCAGGACTTGCATCGCGACAGTGCGATCCGTTTCGTTCTGCTCACGAACTTGCGGCGGCACGCGCGACCCTCGAAGATGTCGCGCAGCGCGTTCAATGTGACCATGCATTGTTCGCGGAAGCGGAGCGAAGCCTGCACTCAGCCGCGGCACAATTGGACGCCGCGCGTCGGCTGGCTCATGAGGCGTCGACCGACAACGTGGGCGACAGCCTCGAAATCAGCCAGGCGGCTCGCGAGATCGAGTCGTTAATGGCTCGATTAGGACGAGGACGAGAAGAATTGGATCGAGCGCACGGCGATTGGTCTGCCTTGGATACGGAGGCCGACCGCATTGCCACTGACGCGAGCCGGCATGTGGCAACGCTACGGAAAGAGTTGCAGGAGGCTGAAGCGGCCGTTGCGGCCGTCTCGGCTTCGGCGAACGCGGTTCGCATTGCTAGTGCATGGAGTGGTTCATTCGGCGTCGTGATTTGTGGAGCGCCTGGATCAG
The DNA here is from genome assembly GCA_016871515.1 of Verrucomicrobiota bacterium. Lineage (GTDB taxonomy): Bacteria > Verrucomicrobiota > Verrucomicrobiia > Limisphaerales > SIBE01 > SIBE01. The sequence goes on along the minus strand of VHDE01000008.1, from coordinate 13,848 downwards.
ACTATTTAGCGCAAGCCAGAGATTTGTTGCTGCGCGGCTCGTATGCGGCGGCTCGCAACGCGGCCGAGAACGCCCGCCGTGCCGCCACAGCTGCTGTCGCTGAAGCGGAAGCTCAGGTACGTCGGTTGCGTCGTGCTGAGGAGGAGCGCATCGAGCGCGAACGCCGCCGCCGCCGTGAGGAAGAAGCGGCGCGGCAGCGAAGACATTCATCCTCGTCTTGGGGAGGGTCCGGATTTGGCGGCAGCCGTTCGACTTTCTCCAACGGTTCCGGTGTCAGCCGTTCGTCCTTTTCCAGCGGATCGGGCGTGAGCCGGTCGGGGTGGTAGGAACCGGGGTCTCACAGTGCTCGCCTGGCAGGCTGCGTTACGATGAAAGAGGGCAGCTATTGCAGGTGGCTACAGAATACAAAATGAATTTTGACATGGCGATTGGTTGAATCGGTTCACAACGCGATGCCGAACCACAATCAACTTGCCGCCGGACTATGTCGTCCATATTTTCCGGCCTATGTCGTTGAAGCTCGTTAGTCTGCTTGGATTGGCGACGATGGTCGGTCTGGCCTGGATTTGTTCGACGAATCGGAAATTGTTTCCTTGGCGCACGGTTCTGTGGGGATTGGCGCTGCAATTTATCTTTGCCGTGCTGATTCTCAAAACAACCTTTGGCGCGATGTTGTTCGAGTTCGCTCAGCGGGCCGTGGACAAACTAAATGAATTTAGTTTCCAGGGCGCAGGAATGGTCTTTGGCCCGCTCGCCAATCGAGAATTGTTGACGGAAAAGTGGGGTCCGCAACATGCCTTCATCCTCGCCATAACGATCAGCGCAACGATCATCGTTGTTTCATCGCTGTCCGCGCTGCTCTATCACTGGGGCATCTTGCAGCGAGTCGTGCGGGCGATGGCATTGGTCATGCAAAAGGCCCTGCGGACAAGCGGGAGCGAAACTTTAGCCGCCGCTGCCAACATCTTTATGGGCCAAACTGAGGCGCCGCTCGTCATTCGGCCATATCTGCCGCGGATGACTCGGAGCGAGTTGTTAGCGATGATGGTGGGCGGGATGGCGTCGATTGCTGGAGGGGTGCTGGCGGTTTATGTGGCATTGGGCGCGTCGTCCGGCCATCTGCTGACGGCATCCGTCATGAGCGCTCCGGCGGCATTGATGATTTCCAAAATCATGCTCCCAGAAACTGAGAAAAGTGAAACCGCCCACGACGCTCCCCTCAGAATCGACCGATTGGCGACAAATAGCATTGACGCGCTGTGTCGCGGCGCGTCGGAAGGATTGAGTCTGTCATTGAATGTTATGGCGATGTTAATTGCGTTTGTGGCGGTAATCGCGCTGGCGAATTACTTGCTCAGCCTTCTCCTCGACCCGTTTTCGCTCAACCTTACGCTCCAGAATATCTTCGGCTGGTTTAACGCACCCTTTGCCTGGCTCATGGGCATCCCGGCCAAAGATTGCGTGCTAGTGGGCCAAATCTTGGGCGAGCGTATTGTCCTGAACGAATTTGTCGGTTACGTAACTCTGACCCAGCATAAACCCGTTTTACAGGAGCGAAGTTTTGTTTTGGCCACTTATGCGCTCTGTGGGTTTGCGAATTTTGGCAGCATTGCCATTCAAATTGGCGGTATTGGCGCGCTTGTTCCGGACCGGAGACGCGATTTGGCGGACTTGGGGATGCGGTCGATGGTGGCCGGGCTGCTGGCCTGTTATGCTACCGCGGCCATTGTCGGCATCTTGATTTGAAAAACGCCTTTCACTTAGCCAATTATCTGCTTAATTATCCGCAGGTTTCAGATTTCAGATGAGCAACGCTTTCAAAATCGGTTTTTGTGTCCTTCTTGCCATAGGGGCGTTTGCCTTCGGCTGCCTTTTTTACACCAACTACAACCGTCTGATGAATGACTCCGGCCAGCCAAGCCCCAGTTCACCGGACGTGCCGGCTCTGGAAACGAAGAAAAACTCAGGCGGTGCTCAAGGTTATGCGCGGTTAATGACCTATGGCGGCCTTTTCTTCGTCTCACTTGTTGGCTTGGGCTTTTTCTTGGGGCGCGAGGTTTCGCAGTTCTTTGGAGGCCGCGTTCTCAGGGGTCTTTACAATGACGAAGGCGAGGGCATGCAAAATCCTGAATATGACATCGCCGAACAGGAATGGGCCGATGGCAATTATTTGGAAGCCATTCGGCTGATGCGTGAGTACCTCCAGAAGAATCCCCGCGAACAGCATGCCGCGATTCGCATCGCCGAAATCTACGAGAAAGACCTCAATAATCCCTTGGCGGCTGCTTTGGAATACGAAGAAGTTCTCAAACACAAACTGCCTGCCGAACGCTGGGGATGGGCGGCCATCCATCTTTGCAATTTATACTTCAAGCTGGTCCAGACCGACAAAGCGGTGGCGCTCCTGCGCCGCATCGACACGGAATATGCCGAAACCGCGGCCGCGAACAAAGCGCGCAAAAGGCTTGCTCTTTACGATTCCGGCGCCACCGAAGGTTTAATCGAAGAATCTCCGCACACCAACGAAAAGCCCGCCTCCGGACGAAGCTGAAGCCGAAACAATGCGGTCTAAGCCAGCAATTCTGCCCATGAATCTTCCCGGTAGGGCGGCGTTGCTGCGCCGCCTGTATCGCGGTGGTGACGTGGCGGCGCAGCAACGCCGCCCTACCAAACTGAGAACTGCCACTGTCCTGCAATCCTTATGTCTGATTCCTACATTCAATCCCTGTTCGCTGAACGTATCGGCGGCAAGAATTACGGCAAATCCACCGCGATCTATAAATTCGAGAAAATAAAACGAGCCAAGCGAGCTGCTCTGGCCGCTAATCCGGGCGCAGAAATCATTGACATGGGCGTCGGTGAGCCCGACGAAATGGCCTTTCCGGAAGTCGTCGCCGAGTTGCACAAAGCGGCGCTTAGGCCAGAGAATCGCGGCTACGCCGATAACGGCGATTCGGTTCTCAAAGAAGCGGCGGCTCGCTATTTGGACCGAGTTTGCGGCGTCAAGGGAATCAATGCGGAAACCGAGGTGCTGCATTCCATCGGCAGCAAAGCGGCTCTCTCGATTTTACCCGCGGCGTTCATTAATCCGGGTGATTACGTGCTGATGACAACGCCTGGTTATCCAGTCTTTGGAACACATGCCAAATATTATGGTGGCTTGGTTCACAATTTGCCTCTCACAGACCGCAACAATTTCTTGCCGGATTTGGGCTCTATTCCAAACGATGTTTTGAGCAAGGCGAAAGTGTTGGTCCTCAATTACCCAAACAATCCTACCGGAGCCAGCGCCACCGCGGACTACTTTAGGAGTGTGGTGGAATTCGCACAGCGGAATCGGATTGTAATCATTCACGACGCGGCCTATGCCGCACTGGTCTTCGAAGGCAAACCGCTCAGTTTTCTGGCCACGCCGGGCGCCAAAGAAGTGGGCGTGGAACTGCACTCGACAAGCAAGAGCTTTAACATGACCGGCTGGCGTTGCGGATTCGTGGCGGGCAACGAACTCCTTGTCAAAGCGTATGGCGATATCAAGGACAACACCGACTCGGGGCAATTCCTGGCCATTCAACACGCCGCGGCCTATTGCTTCGATCACCCCGAAATTACCGAAAAGATCGCCGCCAAATACTCGCGACGAATGGAAGCGTTGGTGCAAGTTCTGCGCTCGGCCGGTTTCGACGCTCGCAAACCGAAAGGTTCATTCTTCCTCTACGTCAAAGCGCCCAGCGCCGCGGTCAACAAAGATGGCTCAAGCATCACGTTCAAAACGGCTGAGGATGTGTCACAGTGGCTGATCACAGAGAAGTTGATCTCGACCGTCCCGTGGGATGATGCCGGTCCCAACTTGCGCTTCAGTGTGACCTTTGTCGCCAAAAACGAAGCGGATGAAAAACGTGTCCTGACTGAGATTGCCAATCGTCTCGGCGGCGTGAAGTTCGAGTTCTGACGTAGGACAGGCGTCCCGCCTGTCAAGCTGCGCCCGCGCACCACCGTTATTAATTTCAGATCGAGCTCTTGCTCAGGAAAGAAGCTTTTGCCTTAGACTTAGAACCTGTTTTAGAATGGTAGGGGCCGAGGTGACGAGGCTCTAATTTGATTTTGAAAGCGGTATTCTGAGAATATTTCAGAGCCTCGTCACCTCGGCTGCTACGATGAGATGGAATTCTAAAACGCGCCCTTAAGAGAGCAAGATCATGAAGCAAAGAGCGGACGTTCGAGCGTAACTGAACGGCAATTTCCTTCACACTGAGAACCCGTGCTATCAATTAGCCACGGAACGAAGCGCCTGCCGGCGTTCTTCTTTGGACAATCCATCCAGAGCTCGGACTTTGCGATAAAACGTTTCGAGATCGCCGCCGTTCGCTCGGAGAAGTTGCTCGAAGGCGGGCACCAACTCGTAGTATGTCGCGACGGTGTTGAGTTGAGCATTATTGAGCGGTTGAGCAAACCAGCGGTCGAAGCCGCGATAACTTCCCCACTGAATTCTTAGTTGCTCGTACTCGCGACGCATCTGATCAATCACTCGTTGCTTCTGTTCGCTGAAAGCATGGTGTAATTCTAAACAAGCCCGCGATCGCCCTGGCCGCGACGGCTCGGTTCGGTAAAGCCCCTCCAAACGCCGACGTCCTGTCATGACCAAGCGAACGAAATCGGCGTTGCGCCGCAAGCCCGTTAAATAATTCTCCTGCGCTGCCAAGTCGCCCTCTGCATGAAGCCATCGGCGGACGCCTTCCTGGGCGGCGGCGGTGGCGAAAGCTTCGTTGAAATCTGTGTCGCCGCGCGCAAACAAACGTTGATGCGCGAGTTCGTGAAAGATAATTTCCGCCAAGTCGGGCGGCTCGTGATGAATGAAAGTATTCAGGACCGGGTCGTCGAACCATCCGAGTGTGGAGTAAGCTTCCACCCCTTCCACATACACATCGAGGCCTTTCCGGCGCAACTTCTCCGCATAACGACGCGCATCACCTTCCAGAAAATAGCCGCGATACTTGAGCGAGCCAACGATCGGATACCACCAGGTTTTGGGCTCGAGCGAGAATTCTGGTGTCGCATGAACGTTCCAAACGACGAAGCGCCGCTTCAAGTCTGCATAACGCAAGTAATGATCGTGGGCAGGAAGATTGAGATCACGTTCCGCAAACGCTCGAAGCTCCAAGATAAGCGCTAGTTTTCTCGCGAGCTCGGGCGGTGTTTTGGGGTCGGAAATCACCTCCGCGATCGGCCTGCCCTTGGAAAGAATCTCGCACTGGCCTTGAACCGCCTGCTTGTAATAGCTCACCGTTTGGCAGCCGGAAAGCAGCACCGCAAATACGACGAGCGACCCGGACAGGATGCGTGGCCACAGCACGGTTGCGCCAGCGCATTTGCGTAGCACGGCCAAAAGTCTAATTGCCATTGGATTTACTGCAGCTTGTCTTTCTGAAGCAACTCAATCGTGGTTTCCGATTTCCAAGGAACTTCCTTCCGATTTATGACCAGGACCCGGGGCAGCAGTTCAATCTCATGGCCAAACAGGTGCATCGTGATGGCCCCTGGCAAAAAGGTAGTATCCAAATAGATCACCCTCCCGAACGGAATATTGGTGATTGGCTTGTCGAAGACCACACTCTGAGAAACGTTCGTCTGGTCAATTCGCATGTCGGGAAAAGTTAAGGCAACATCGGAAAGACGGAACTTTTCGTGCGACGCGACAATGGAAGGACGCCCGGTTAGATCACTCTGAAACTTGACGTGCCAAGGCCCATTAGATTCGCGGCACGATTCGATCAGGTGAAAGCCAGCCAAATATAAGACCAACGCCAGCACGAACGCGAAAATGACATGCTTGGCTGCGCCATCAGATTTCATGATTGGCGGTGAAACTCTTCGACGACGTGAGTCCTGTCAAGCAGACGCACGCAATTGCACATTTTACGGCTCAGGCGCGCGTGACCACTGAGGAGAGTCTAAGCCCAACGGAAAGGTTGATCTTCACGGATCGCGCCCGTGCTTTCCTGCTCGATAACGAGCGAGGCAAACGAATCACGATTCGCATCGGCGAAACCTTGGCCCGAGAATTTCCGCTCCAAATCGCACGCATCTTCATCCGTGACCTCACGGAAGGCGAAGCAGGCGCTGCGCGTTATGCGGCCGCATTCCGAGATCTGCCGTGGTCGTTGTGGGTGTTGTTTCGTGATCCGGCATCGATACGGGACGTGCTCCTGCTATCGCGGTAACGGCAGCATGGCCGCTGCGGTTGTAATCGCGATGCAACGATTCTTCTCTCTCTCTCTTCGCCCGCGAGGGGCAGAGATTTTTCCAAAACAGATTTTCGCGCATTGAACCCATGAATGTGGTAGGACAGGGCGTCCCGCCTGTCCAGCATCTGCGCACACCAAAAGCAGGACAGGCGGGACGCCCTGTCCTACCGCGCAGGTTCATGGGGAGCCTCCAGGCAAATGTTGCGCGCATTGCGCCCCATGAACCACAGGAGCGCGGCGTTTACGCCGCTTCGGTTCGCTAAGCTCCTTTCACCTCGGAAGTTGAAGCGGCGTAAACGCCGCGCTCCTGGAGCCAGGTTCATGGGGAGGAGAAGGCATGACCAATTGCTCTCAATTCCTTATTTCAATCCTATCGCAGGAATTCACCGATTGCGGACGAATAATTTGCCCGGAAGTTGCTTGATCACTCGTTTCATCTCCAAGCTCAAGAGAGCGACGGAAACGGCTGAACTCGACATTCCGCAACGCCGGATCACATCATCGATCGATAATTCGTCCGCGGCGAGCACGTCGAATACTTTCTGTTCGTTCTCCGATAGTGCGAGCGCTGGCAAAACACCTGTCTGATCCGGAGTCGGAGCGCGATTGGTCGAAGGGAACAGATATTCGAATTCGCTTAAAATATCCTCGGCGCCTTCGCACAGCTTGGCCCCTTTCTTGATCAATTCATGGCATCCCTTGCTGCGAGGCGAATCGATCCGTCCCGGGACGGCGAACACTTGCCGCCCATAATCAACCGCCATGCCGGACGTGATCAAGGCGCCGCTCGTGAGATTGGCTTCGACGACGACCGTGCCAAGCGTCATGCCGGCGACAATGCGATTGCGGATCGGAAACGTTTGTTTGTCAGCCGCGCGATTAAAGGGAAATTGAGTGACCACAGCGCCACTGGCTGTAATACGTTCGAATAAATCCGCGTTCTCCGAAGGAAAGACTATGTTAATGCCAGTGCCGAGCACGGCGACTGTTCTTCCTTTCGCGCTGAGAGCCCCTTGATGAGCGGCTGTGTCAATGCCACGCGCGCCGCCGCTCACGACAGTGACGCCAACGTAAGCCAGCTGATAAGCAAGCTTGCGCGCGACTTCCACGCCGTAGTGCGTTGTCATGCGAGAACCAACGAGTGCCACCGCATTCTTATCTTTCGGCGTCAGCTTGCCTTTGACATAGAGGACAATCGGCGGGTCATAAATCTGCCGTAGCAACTCCGGATAAGCTTCATCACCCTGGATTAAGATATGGCATTCAAAATCGTTGATGCGCTGTAACTCGCCTTTGAGGTCAATACTTTTCTCCCAGTGGACGATTGCCTCGGCCGTTTCTTCGCCGATGCCTCGCACCTGAAGCAGCCGTTGGCGCGAGGCGCCTAGAATCGCTGGAGCTTCGCCGAAGTGTTCGAGGAGTTGGCGGACGCGGACGGGACCGACGTGATCAATCATGTTCAACGCGACCAACGCTTCCTTGGAATCCATGCGCAACGGTTAGCCGATTTCCGCGCGCGCAGCAAATAGAAAGTCTCCGTCCAGAATACGCTACAACCAATTGCGCGGCGGCGGAGCTTTGACGAACTGCGTTTGCCGCAGATAAATCGGCTCCAATTTTTCTCCAGGGACATCTACTGTTCGGCCATGCGCTAACCGCCCTAAAGCCGCCGCACTCGGAAGAAGTTCCTTTCCTTGAGGTATCCATCGATTTATTTCCGGGCCAACAATCATTACTGATGATAACTGTGCCAGCGTATCCAGTTCATCGAGCGAGGCCAGGCGCAATGGTTCGATTTCGCGCCAGTGCGGAGCGAGAATCTCGTAGCGGCCTACGTAAAACTCGTTTCGCTGCGCATCAATGGCCACGCAGACCTCGCCAAACCAGGCGTTGGCGCGCGCCTGCGCCGCGAGGCACTCTGCGCTGCTCAAACCAATTAACTGGACTTGTCTCGCTAATTGCCAGCCTTGAGCAACCGCTATGGCCGATCGAATTCCTGTGTAAGAACCGGGGCCTAGGCCGACAACAATGCGTTCAATGGCTTCCTGCCCTAACGCAGCTGCTGCGAGAGCACGCTCAATGAGCTTCAAGGGTGTGACCGACCGCGCGCCGTCATCGGACGCCGAGCCGCGCAGAACGGGAAGATCTGCCTGGATGTCGTCCAATAGCAGGGCAACGCTCCGAACGGACGACGAAAACTCAAGCGCCAGCGTGATCATATCGAATGCGCCGCTCGTTCTCGCTCATGACCTCGAATTCAATCTGGTAATAGCAACGCGGAAGTGTGCTATGCCAGCGATCCATCCACTCGACAATCGCAATTCCTTCCGGCGCGAAATATTGGTCAAGCCCGGCGGCCACAATTTGGTCGTCCGTTTCCAGACGGTAGAGATCGAGGTGGAACAAAGGCAAGCGTCCGCCCGCGTAAATGTTCAGCAGCGCGAAGGTCGGTGAATGCACGCGGTCGGTCACGTCAAGCCCTCGGGCGAATCCTCTGACAAACTGTGTTTTCCCAGCGCCCAAATCGCCAATCAATCCCACCACGCATCCTGATGCCATGCCGCGCCCGAAACGTTCGGCAAAACGCTCGGTTTCTTCTGCGCTATGCGAAATGAACGTAGCCATGTGCGACGAGCGAGCGAACGCCTTCCTTGTCTTTTAGAAACACTCCCGGCTCTGAAAGAATCTTTCCAATGCAACTCAACCGCAACTCCGGAAAATGTCTCCTCCACGCATCCAGCAGAGTCACCGCGTCTTGGCTAGCCACTGTAAAGAGAAGTTCAAAATCTTCCCCATCGGTCAACGCGGCAAGGAGCGCGGGTTTGCTGCCCGCGGCGTGCGCGGACAAGACTCCATCGCCTGCGTCTATCCGTATGCCTTTGCTCTTGTTGCGGGCGGCTCGGCTGATCGGTATGGCCGAAGCAAGCAGTTCCGCGCCGAGTTCTCTCGTCCCAAGCAAGTGACGCAAGTCGCCCGCCAGCCCATCACTGACATCGATCATCGAATGAATCGCGAAGTGCTCGGCGAGCCAGCGTCCTTCCGCAACCCTCGGTTCAAACTCCAGGTGTTTCCCGGATAACGACCCTCCCAGTTCGCCCGTCACAAAGATGGCGTCGCAGGGTTTCGCACCGGAACGCAACACATACTTTCCTCGGGCCACTTTGCCCAGCACACTGACCGAGATAAAGATGCGTTCCGGATTCAGCGTGGTTTCACCGCCTGCCACCGCCACATCGTAGCGTTTGGCCAGACGATTCAAACCGACGTAAATCGCCTCGACAAAGGCTGGATCGAAATCCTTGGGCAAACCAATCGTCACCAAAGCGTGCGACGGCGTCCCAGCCATCGCTGCAACATCGCTTAAGCATCGAGCCAGAGCCTTGTGCCCGATCTTGTCCGGCCCGGCCTCTCTCGTAAAATGAACGCCTTCCACAATGGCGTCCGTCTTGAGCAAGAGAAGCCCGTCCAGCATCCCGAGATCTAAAATCGCACAATCATCTCCGGCGCCGGCCACAACCGTTGGATTGGTGTGCAGCCATGGAATTAAGCGCGAGATAAGCTCGAACTCGGTCATGCCACGTGTAACTTGCTCATTGGGGCCGTGTACAGCATCCAAAAGAAATTCGCGCAGTTGAACACGCTGTGCGTGATAATCGGCGCAAGCAAATTATCGGTCGTCTCGTACAACAGCGTGAGAATAACGGCCAGAAAGGTCAGCGGCAGAAAAATCATCGCATTGTTGTGAATGGCACCAAAGAGGAGAGAAGTGCCCCAGAGAGCGAGGCGCGGAAATCCCAATTGTTTGATGAACGAGTACAGGATGCCGCGGAAAAGGACTTCTTCAGCCAACGGAGCGACCAACACCGACAAAACTCCGATGAGGAGTGTTAGGTCCGTCGATCGCGCCGATTGTAACATTTGAACCGTTTCTTGCGGGATGGGCGTAATTTCGAACGAGTTCATGATCTTCGCTGAAACCTGGCCTAGCGATAGCACAATTGGCAGCACCGCTATGCCAACGACCGTCGCCAGCAAGATCGACCGTCCCCGCCTTGGCGAACGAAAGCCGAATCCCTCTGCCCAGTTCAACCCGTGCTCGCGCAAAAATGCGTTGGCTAGCAACAGAACCATCCCATGAAAACTGAACGTTCCAATGACCAGCATGACGACTTTAGGATCAAAATCGAACGGCGAGTACGAAGAGCTCAGCCACTTTACGACCAAGACGCCGAGGCAAATACTCGTGAAGAGTCCCAGAAAAAAACGAAGGACGGCTTCCGGCTTCCATGGCTTCTCAGACAGCATCAGGTCAAGTTAGCCCAAGCCAGCGTTTCCTGACGATGGAAAAGTGACTGCTCGCGGGCCGTAGCGCCTTCCGTCACGACTGAACACACGGGCGCATCTTCGCGGTCCCACCAAAGATTCGCCTTCCTCGTAGCGCAGAGTTTGACTCTGCTGTATCGCAGGTTTTCAACCTGCAGAGGTTCCGGCCAATCAAAGCGCGCCCGTAACTGGCGAACACCCTGCCGATTGAAAATCGGCGATACGGCAGACTGCAAGTCGGCGGCACACCTGCGGCCTCTCGTCGCAACACCGCGATTCTGCCTTGCTCGGAGGCAGGCAGCAGTTAAGTTACGTCGTGTCCTCGAATCCTGAACCAAATTTTCTTTGGCAATTAATCGCTCTTGGGACTATCGCCGTTCTTGGCACTTCCTGCGAACGCACCTCACCCCCGCCCAAGGTCAAGATTTCACAACCTGTTCCTATGGCAACCAACACCGCAGCGCATTCGTTTACGAACCGCCTGGCACGGGAAAAATCCCCTTATCTGCTCCAGCATCAGCATAATCCCGTCGATTGGTACGCGTGGGGCGAGCAGGCTTTTTCCAAAGCGCGCGCCGAAAATAAACCGATCCTGCTCAGCATCGGCTACTCGACCTGTCACTGGTGCCATGTCATGGAACGCGAATCGTTCGAAAACCGCGAGATCGCTGAGTTCCTGAACCAGCATTTTGTCAGCATTAAGGTGGACCGTGAAGAGCGGCCGGACGTGGACAAGATTTACATGACCGCCGTCCAGGCTATCGGACAAGGCGGCGGCTGGCCGCTGAATGTGTTTCTCACACCCGAACTCAAACCGTTCTATGGGGGCACCTATTTCCCCCCCGTCGAGAAGTACGGGCGGCCGAGTTTTCTGCAAGTCTTGCAACACATCACCGAGCTTTGGGGAAATCGCCGCGCGGACATTACCAAGTCTGCCACGCAGTTGCATGAGCATCTCACGAACCTGACACGCCAAGAGGAATCGCAAGGGCTCCTTCTCGGTCCCGCTCTGCTCCAGAACGCAGCCAAGGAATTCAAAGATGAATATGATCCGCGCCATGGCGGTTTCGGTGGTGCGCCCAAATTTCCTCGTCCTGCGCAACCTGCCTTTCTGTTGCGTTACGGCACTCGATTTAACGACCGCGATGCGATCCGCATGGTTCTCCATACTTGCGAACGGATGGCTGCGGGCGGGATTTACGATCAACTCGGCGGCGGGTTCGCCCGTTATTCTGTCGATGCCGAATGGCTTGTGCCGCACTTCGAGAAGATGCTCTATGACAACGCCCAATTGATTAGCCTGTATCTCGACGCTTATCTGATCAGCGGCGAAGCACGGTTCGCCGACGCATCGCGAGACATCATTCGCTACGTGCTCCGTGATATGACCCATCCCGAAGGCGGATTCTATTCTGCCGAGGACGCAGACAGCGAAGGCAAGGAGGGCAAGTTTTATTGCTGGACGCGCGCTGAACTGGCCAAGCTCCTGACATCACAGGAATTCGATGTTGCAGTCCGCTACTTCGGCATCACTGAGAAAGGAAACTTCGTCGATCACAGCGACCCTAATGCACTGCCCAGCCAAAACATCTTGAGCATCGTCGATCCAAAACCTTCTCCGGGCGAACAAACGTTGCTGGCCTCGGCCAAGAAGAAAATGTTCGGCGAACGCGCCAAACGCGTTCGGCCTCACCTCGACGACAAGGTGCTGGCTTCCTGGAACGGCATGATGCTCGGCGCCATCGCGCGCGCTTATGCCGTCCTCCGCAATGACGAATACCTCGCCGCTGCCGAGAAGAACCTGGCCTTTCTGCAGGCCAAACTCTGGGACGCCAAAACAAAAACGCTTTATCATCGCTGGCGGGACGGAGAACGCGACGCGGTGCAACTGCTCGATGGTTATGCTAATCTCCTGGCCGGAGTGATCAGTTTGTACGAAGCCACTTTGGAATCGAAACACCTCGAGTTTGCTTTGGCGCTAGCCGATACGATGATGGCGAAGTTTTACGATCCCGAAGGAGGCGGCTTCTGGCAAAGTGGCGCCAACTCGAACGACCTCATTCTTCGCATCAAAGAAGATTACGACGGCGCCGAGCCATCAGGCAATTCCGTCGCGGTCCTGGCTATTTTGAAGCTGGCTGCGACGACGGACCGCGCCGATCTGAAAGCAGCCGCGGAAAAGACGCTGCGCCTTTTGGCGGATCGTTTGCAGCGCCTGCCGCAAGCCGTGCCGCATCTTCTGCTGGGTTTGGATTATTGGCTCGAAGAACCGAAACGTGTCGTCGTTGTCGGCGATAAGCAAACGGCATTGACTCGCGATTTGTTGAAAGCCGCGCACGCTGTTTATCAACCGAACAAAGTTGTCTTAAGCAATACAGGCCCGGTCGAGGCTTTTGCCAAGACGTTGCCATTAGATAAAGGCCAGCCCACCGTTTATCTCTGCACCGGCACGGCCTGTCAGCCGCCGACTCACGATCCTGAACAGGTCAAGCAGATGCTGAAAGTCGACGCTAAGCTATAGACGGGCTGTCCCCTGCATGTCGCTGGCTCGATTGCTCAGAAGTTCTCAGACAAACGCATTTTCGAAACGTTTGTTTTGGCGCCGGCGATGAAGCCGCCGAAGGAATTCTTTTTCCGGGATGCATCGACCAACAATTTGACCGTCGTGTGCCCCCTAAATGGACGGGCCGTCTGGAATGTGGGGCGGAAGAAGTTTATTCGCCTGCTGACGAACCCACTCGGGGTATTGTGTTTTAGAATCGTCGCCTCCAGGGATTCGCGGTCCAATGAAGCAAGGCAGATTAAGTGTTCGTACTGTTGCTCAATCTGCATCTGAAGCCCCACAATTCCATTAGGACCGTAACCATCCGAACTCTTCGGCCAAGTCCGAAACCGAAACGCCCAGCGGCGGTTCGTCTCGACCCGTTGGTTCGATCCTTTATGCTACAAATGCTTTCGCCACGGGGCAGGATCGCGGCGGAGGTCCATGACTGACACGATGAGAATCTCGGCCCGCATGACCTGGTAAAGACGCCAAAAGGGAAGCCGCGCATAAAAGAACTCCGCGTTTTGGCAAGAAACCCAAAGATTGATCTGTGGGCTATGGATGAAGTGCACTTCCAACAGCATGGCTCGCGCTGCCGCATGTCGATTCCACCCGAAGTCCAGGACCCCATCTGCCTTCACGCCCCAACCCGCAAAAGCATCAGTTACTTTGGGGCCGTGCGCTTGAAGGATGGCAAACTGGTCATGTCGCCTCCAGACGGGATGTTCGACGCCTGCA
>VHDE01000007.1 GCA_016871515.1 Verrucomicrobiota bacterium | reverse complement strand
AATGGTGGGTCGGCAGGGATTCGAACCCTGGACCAACGGCTTAAAAGGCCGCTGCTCTACCACTGAGCTACCAACCCAACCCAGGACGGGCGGTTAATATGCCCTTAAGAAACGGTGGGGCAAGTTAATTTCATCGGCGTGACCGCTTCATTCCGCTTCATTCCGATGACCGGTGCACTCCGATGTTTCTTGGAAAAGCTCAAGGAGGAAACCCAAGCGATGGCGGAAGACGCGATTGTGAAGATCGGAAACGCCAAGAAAGGTCTTTAGACGGCTTGCCGGCGATTGGGCTTTCCTCAATTCACTCATCACGATTTCCGACACTTCTTCGCCACGACCTGTATTGAATCGGGCGTGGACATCCCAACAATCAGCCGCTGGCTCGGACACAAGGACGGCGGAGCGCTCGCGATGAAAACGTACGGACATTTGCGCCAGGAACACAGTTTGGCGATGATCAAGAGGGTTTCGCTTGATACAGCTTCCGCCCCTGACAATGTTCTACCGCTTGCCTCAGCGGCACAGCCGTACCCGACGCGAATATTACAATCGAAGGAATGGGTGCTGATCGCGGGCTTCAAGTTCTTCCCGGCTTGGATCAATCAGGCACCACGACCATTACCGTGACGGTTACAGCGCGTCCAAATGCCAATGCGACATTCGCTCCCAGGACGGTTAGTAGATCGTTCATAGTACAGGTTTTCGTGCCTGACCCTCTGATGATATCCGCAATTCCCCATCAGACGATTCCAATTGGAGGCGCGACAAAGCCGCTTACTTTCACAGTCGGTGACCTTGATTCGGCGGCTTCGATAATTCTTGAGGAGCATTCCTCGAACAAATCGTTTGTGCCCGACGAAAACATCGTCATTCAAGGAACTGGCGCAACTCGGACCGTGACCGTAACCGCAGCGCCGGGGCAGCAAGGTTCCTCGACGATCACGATTAGCGTCCGAGATGCAGACGGCAAGCAGCGCATTCGCACCGCGCAGGTGGGCACCGCGATGTCGGCGAACGCCAGCATGTTGATGCTTTACTGGGAGATCGGCGGTCTGTTGGCAGACCGCCAAAAAAAGGAAGGTTGGGGAGCTGCCGTTTTGCCTCGGTTAGCGGCTGATCTGCACAACGATATGCCGGAGATGAAGGGCTTCTCTGTCCGCAACCTCAAACGCATGGTGCAGTTTTTTCGCGAGTATCCCTTGCTTTTTGCAATTAGGCCACCGTCCGTGGCCCAATTGTCGGAAGAGCTCTCGAAGGGAGTAAAAGGGCCACGACCGGTGGCCCAATTGTCCGACACGGCCAGTTTGCCTGTAGGATCCGCTGACTCCGAGATTTGGCAACGGGCGGTTGCCCAATTGCCGTGGACGCACAACGTCATTCTCATCCAGAAGGTCAAAGACCTTACCATGCGTCTTTGGTATGCCCGGAAGGCCTTCGAACACGGCTGGAGCCGCGATCTCCTTTCGCTCCAAATCCAAAGCCGCGCGCACGAACGTCATGGCAAGGCCGTCACCAATTTCGAGCGCGCCTTGCCGCCGCTGCAGTCGGACCTCGCCTCGCAACTTCTGAAGGATCCATACTTGTTCGATTTCCTCACCCTGGAAAAGCCGTTTCATGAACGAGAACTTGAAACCGGACTGCTCCAGCATCTCCAGGATTTTCTGGTCGGACTGGGAGCCGGGTTCGCTTTCGTGGGTCGGCAGATTCACCTGGAAGTTGACGAAGAGGACTTCTATATCGATCTGCTTTTCTACCATCTGAAGCTCCGCTGTTTCGTTGTGATTGACCTGAAGGTCGGTCGATTCAAAGCCGAGTATGCGGGCAAGATGAATTTCTATCTCAAGGCCGTGGATGACCGCATGCGCCATTCTAGCGATCAACCCAGCATTGGGCTCATCCTGTGCCAGGACAAAAATCGTGTCGTTGCGGAATACGCGCTGCGAGGTATTAAGAAGGCGATCGGCGTTTCCGAATACCAACTCACCCGCTCGTTGCCCAAGAAGCTCCAGAGCGTGCTGCCAAGCATCGCACAGATTGAAGCTGAACTTTCCGCGCCGCCTGCCATGCGGCCCGTACGACAGGCTAGGCAAGATAAGTCTAATTGAGCGCGAAGCCTGACATCTGAGCTCACGGTTCCGATCTCTTGTGCAGGGACGGAAGTTTGGCGTTGCTGCTCGTTTTTCGCTCGTTTATACAATCCAGACAGCGTTCGGAGGGGCAAGTGGGATTCTCGTGGGTTCTCGTTCGCAATGGAGTGCAAAATGGCACAGCGTAGCACCAAACAGCGGTTTGAAGGAGCATTCGCACCTTGTTCGAGAGATCGTCAATGACATCCGCTGGCCTAGTTTCTTTGGAATCGAAATTGACCTAAGTCATGCACAACGAAGGCGACATGGAGACGCGGCCACGCGCAAAGGTTTCGGGGCAGAAAGACGGCGCTCGCCGGTCATTCCCACGACGTCTCAATCTCAATTGCTGAGCGCCAGCGTCGACGCGCGCAGGGACCGATTCTGGGCGACCTATGTGCTCCAGTGAAGAACTACATAGCCACCAACTGATTTATGCCGATGACCCTCATTGAGATCTTCCGCGACAGCGACACGCATCACGGGCTCTCGCTCTTCGACTTGCCGCATCTGAAGGAGCTCGAGGCCGCGCTGTTTGAGAAGAACGGTAGGCCATATTTGAAGTGTCTCGCCACCGACCGTCCCATACATCATGGTCGAGTTGAAGAAAACCAAGCTCAAAGAAGGCAAAGACCAGCTCAAATCTTACTGCAACGCCACCGGCGCGCCCATCGGCGTCTGGTCCAACGGCGAGCAATACTCCTTCTACAACCGAAAAGACCCGAACTATTTCAACGACCTCACCGAAATTCCTTCCGCGACGCAATCGCTCACCGACATTCTGGACGAGCGATTCACGCTCGACGACCTCATCAAGCGGGACAAGCTCCTCACCGAGCGCAAGTCCCTCAAAGACCTCATCCTCGAAATGGAGGACGAAGTTCTCGCCAACGCCGGCGTGGACGTGTTCGAGGAAGTTTTCAAACTCATCTTCACCAAGCTCGACATGTAACAGCAAAACTACCTGGAGCGGAACATTTGCTGGCCGCGATTCAAGATGAGGAAACCGGTGTGAAAGAATTTGTCGAGGAAAACAAATTGCGGTTTACCCACCGGTTTGTTTGGAAGTGACTCTCAGATGCTGCTCACGAAAAAAGGTCAGTCGTTGGTCGGGAACCGCAGCCGAAGCGCTGTTTCGCGGATTCATCGACTGCGGGACTCCGAACGCGAACTTAGTGCGATTTCATTATCGTCCATTAGGTCACGCAGGTTACGGCCGCTATCCAAGTTGACGTTGAGCTTCAGTCCTCCGAGATCATGGGAGGGAAGGCGGATAGGCTCGTGAGCACGATTGCCTTTGGAATGTACCACAAAGGCTCTGTTCGACGAAGTGACTTAGACTTGTCCCGCGCCGCGCCGCTTCATCTTTCGCTTGGTGCCTGAGCACGTAACCGATCGCCTGCCCCAGGCCGGAGTTGGGCTCGACTTTCTTTTGCTCCAAGTGCTGATTCATCCATTGATGCAGATGGTCCGTAATAGTTGAGCTTCAACTCCGTCGCCGTGCGGTTGAGTCCCTGCACACGGGCCAGTTCAGCGGCGGCTTTCCAAAGTTCCTCGGGAATGCGTTTGCCCCGCGAGCCTTCGGCTCGCCAAGCCTTCAAGCGCTTGGCCAGAGGTTGAAATGAGAGGGATTGGTTGCGCGCGCTTCTCGATGTCGATGCCATAGTTCGCCGACCTGAGCGCGATTGCCCCCCGCCGTTGCGCGCGCTTGCCGAAGCGACACGTTGTGCCTGGAGGCCAGCCATTCGGTTACGCTCCGTTTCCTTTTCTGGGCTTGTCCCAAGATCATCTTGGAGGAGACCACCTACCGCACACGCGCCCGAAAAAACCTTCGCAGTTCACTGGTGGGTGCTGTGACGGCACGATAGCGCGCGTTCGTGACGAGTTCCTCGATGGCCGCTGACGTGTCAACGCTCCACGGTCCCGTCACGTTGCGTGCGCTTTCCAGTTGATACGCGCTGCCAGCAGAACCAGATGCCTCGAACTCGATCTGGAGTCCGCCTGCGCTCAGGTTTTGAATTGAGGTAATCCGCAAGCTCGCTTCGATTGGCCCGCCCGGTTGCGCGGTGACGAGAAAAGGCGGTCCCCACGCGAGGAAATTTCGTCCGACCTTGGCCCGCACTTGCAATGCGTAAGCGCTTGCGTCGGCTGGACGAAAAACAAATGAAAATCCATCAGTGACGTCCGTGATTATCTGATCGACCAATTCCTCAGCGTGAGAAATAGCAATGTCGTCCAGGTAAAGGCCTACTTCTGGGTCGGTATCCTGGAAGTACTGCCCGACACGCATCTCATAGAGAAAGCGCAGGGCGATCTCGTTTCCGGCAAAGCGGGCCAGTGAAACCGATTGTCGTTCAAACTGGGCAACTGCAATTGCACCCGGACCTGGTTCGCTCCAGACATCTTGCCAGGTCCTGCCGCCGTCAAGAGAGACCTGGGCTCGGGCCACTTGTTGGGCTGTGGCAAAGCCCAAGCGTTTGGCAAAAGTTAATTGAGAACTTTGGCCAATTCTTAGAATTCGGTTCAGCGTCAGAATTTGATCTTCACCATCTGGATGAGCCAAATGGAACGAATGATTCCCTGAGGCTTTGACCACAGAACTGATCACATCATAGCCGGAGGTCGTGACCGCCGTCACTTTGTCCAGTCCAGTTTCGGCGCCTTCTCCTGGGCTGAATGAGACCCGTTTGCTCTGTTTCCATTGGTAAGCTTTGGCGCCACCCACAAGGCCGAACGCATAGCTGTTGCCCCGGCCTGCGAACGGACGATCCGAACCAGTGATCACGGGAGGCACGTAGGCCCGGAGATGATCGAGTTTTACATTATTATTCCCTGTCACAGTGACCGTCTTCTGAGCTTGCGGAAGGCCAGGCATCTGAAACGTTACGGTGTACGTGCCGTTCCCAGGGACGGGAACGGAGTATCCACCCGAAGAAGCGGTCACGCCATAGAACTGCGATCCAGAGGCGAGCACCGTGACACCTTCGATACCTTCGCCGAGATCGTAAAAGTTATTTCCATTTACGTCGTAGTACACCACGCCAGTAATGAAAGGCTCAAGGCCCCGGCGGTTGGCAAAGTCCTGCGTAACGAGCTGAGGTCCCACGCCTGCGTTTGTTCCGCTCACAACGCCGATCCCAACTTCCCGATAGCTCGCATTGTGAATTGTGATGCGGTGGCCTGGCGGATCTTGAATGCCACCGGTGCTAGCGTTGCCGCCCCAGTCCACGTTAAATCCCGCATGGCCATGCCAAACGGACCTGGCGTGGGAATAAACATTTTCGCCGAGCAAAGTCCAATCGTAACCCTGAGCGGTGATGCGGTCCCCAGTGCTCGAGCCGTTGCTCGAGTCGTGACCCTGAAACGAATTGGCGAGCATGTCCTGACTGTGCAAGCGCGCGGCCGCGGTGAGGTTCGCGTTCATCGACAACGGCGGCGCCGGTGCGATCAAACTGAACTGCAAAACAAGACTGAGCAGATTAACGCTGAAATCTTGCAGCGCCTCCACAACATCGGCGTCTGTGGATGTTTGAAACCGTAATGCCTCTCCGGCTGGATTGGCTCGGGCGCGATTGATGAATTCCAGGTAAAGTTGTTCTTCGTCCGTAGGGTCGCCGATCGAATAAAGCGTCAGGCCAGCCGTTGCGCTTTGACCACTTAATGATCGACGCACCGAAGTGTTCGAAGCCGGTTCTCGGCTGAGAATCGTAGGCGGCTTGGGGGCCGCCAGCGAGGAAGATGACTGGAGTTGAGCCTCGGCTGGAACCGGGGTGAAATCCGATTCCGCTGACAAGGCCAGCGGCAACAACAGAAATAGAGATTTCTTCACAATGGGTAATCCATTTAGCAAACGCGTTATAGCACCTTTCGAACCAGAGAAAAGTCCTTTACGGCCAAGCGCATGCTGCCGTGTGAAAGTCAGGTTTTGGGACAATCTGTCCTGAAAATGGCGCCACGGGCGACCGAAAGATCTAGCAGAACAGTCGCACTGTAGGTGTAGGGCGAACCTGTCGGTGAGCCGGCTAAACAGTAATCGCGAATACTTCTGGAGGCTCACCGCCGGGTGCGCCCCGCTTGTGGCGTCCTCAGCGGTACATTGCGTGTTGCGGGTCCCCGCGCGAAAGGAGAAACGCGAGCAGGTCCTGGATCTCGTCCTCTTTCAGCGTGTTCAGCAAACCCTCGGGCATCATCGAGACTTTGGACGGTTCCATCGCAGCGATGTCGGGCCGGCGCACGTTTGTCATGCGGCCCGGATCGAACATATCCTCGACAACGTTAACATTCGCCGCGCTGAGATTGGCAATGCGGCCACTCAGAGTGTCGCCGTCCTTCTTGCGAATGTTAATGGCCTGATATTGGTCGCTGATAACTTTGCTCGGATCGACCATCGACTCGACCAGGTCACGCACGCCGAAACGACCGACGACGCCGGTCAATTCCGGGCCAACGGATCCGCCTTCATTGGCGAAGCGATGACAGGCTGAACATGCCACCGCGCTGTAAAGCTGCCGGCCACGTTCGAAATCACGCTTGCTCTTCATTCCGCGCTCGACGATCGGGACGAGTTCATCGAGCTTCCATTCCTTGACCAAAGTTCGCGCAGCCAGCGCTTCGCGAGGAGACCTGCGTTCCGGACGCGCTTCCAAGACAGTCTTCAATTCAGCCTTATCGGAATCGCTTAAAAGCCCCACGGCGTCATTTTTGGCGCGACGCAGGGAACTGGCGAAGGTGTTCCCGCCACGATAACCCTCCGCGGTAATGAACCAGCGGAAATACTCTTCGCGCAACGGCGTCGTCCAACCGGTCTTGAGCGAACGAAGCGCCACCGCCAAATCGATCTGTTCCTCCTGTGTCGGAGCAGCGCGCAAAGCGGCGACAACCTTGGCTGCCGCAGTCGGAGCTTCGAGATAAATGAGCAGGCGCGACAGCATAGCGTCCAGCTCCGGACGTTTTGTCGGAAACATCGAGTCGAACCGCGCGATCAATCGTTCGCGTGCACTGTCGTCCGGTTTGCCAAGGCGGATGAAGGTCAGGCAATACGCGCGGAGCAAATCGATGCGATCGCTTTGGCTCAGGCCCAGTCAGGCGATGTTGTCGAGTATTGTCAGCATACGAGCGCGCAAATCGGCATCGGGCGCCGGATCGTTCTCCTTGCGATGGATCGCATCTTTGCCACTCAAACGAGCGAGCGCGACCATGGCAGCGATAGCTTTGCGTGGATCTTTTTCAAGTTGCCCCGAGGTGTTAAAAGTTCCGCCAAACGGACCGGGGCCTTCGCTGCGCGTGGCCGTTTTCCATTCGTAGCTTGGACTGTCGGACAATTTTTTACCGCAGCGCTGACGGTTGACTTTAGGTCAGCATCAGCGGCTCGGAGCGTTGCCACGGCTAAGAGAAGGCCTGTGATAACAGGCAGCGTGATTTTCATGATGTTCAATGGGATCGGTTGTCAGCAGGACAGCGCGTCTCGCCTGTCCTGCTTTTGGTGTACGCAAAGGCTGGACAGGCGTGACGCCTGTCCTACGACTCCGGGGTTCATGAAGAGAATGGTTGGTTTCAAGGTTTGTCGGATGGCTTCAATGGATAACACAAGGGAACACAGGATACAGCATTCATGACGCTGTGGGAAAGGAATGGTTACGAGTTCAGCTCCACAGCGCAGGAATTGTCGGCACATTGTAGCGGCGGGCATACTGCCTGCCGTAGAGCCGAGGCATCCTGCCCGGCGGCCTACGCGTACGCACTAGAACGCAGCCAAACTCGTTTGAAGCGTTGCTCCGGGCGGCAAGATGCACGCCCTCTACGGCAGGCAGGATGCCCGCCGCTACCGACAAATTCAGGCCTCCGGCTTCATTCTCTTGGCCAAATCCGCAGCCAAACTCGTTGAGGCGATTCGATCAGAATCTCGCGAAACAGGTCTTCCATTCTGGCGGCGTCTGGTTCCTCGAGCCGGCGGCAAAGGACAATGGTCACCAACATCACGATCGCGACCAGAATAAAAAACATCGTGAAACGGTTCCACTCGAATCCGTGCCAGCGAAATTCGACCGAACGCATCGCGTCGATGAGGACGCCCCAGATGATTGGCGCCAGCCCGAGGGTCAAGTTCGCTACCACGGAGAAGAGCGCGAAGAAATGATTGCGGCCCATCACTGGAACCGTAGCCATCGCCAGCCGGGTGTTGGCCATGTTAATGAGCGCCAGTCCGAGGCCCATCGCGAATTGCAAAATGGCAACCGTTCGCAAAGTGGACGGCCAAACACCGCCAGCGAGGAATATCCAGCCCAGGATAATGAAACACCAACTGGCCAACGAGAAGGTGAGGATCGGTTTGCTTCCCAGCCGATCCATGCGTGATCCGAGAAACCACAAACTGCTGAGGCCTCCCAGGTATGCAACCGAGTTCATCACTAAGATCTTTCCTTCTGGCATTCCGGCTTCCGTTTTCAGAAACGCGACCGTAAATGCGCCCAAACCGCCATAAGCCATCGACCAACCAACATTCATCCAAAGCAGCTTTCGAAAGGGACGATAACGCGCAATCTCGATCCATGGCACGGGATGAGTCGAAACGCGGGCTTCCTCGGGCGCTTCTCCTTCCGGAATGCGTTTGAGGAAAAACAAACTCACTGTTCCCATCAGCGCGCTGAAGGCAAAGATGAGCGCGAACTGCGAGGCTCGAGGCTGGCTGCCTAAACACCATGCCGCCAACAAAAACGCCCCGAAGCTCGCCACATTAATGAACGCTGCTTCCTGCGCCAGGTACTTGCCGCGGACTGAAGCCGGGACCAGCGACGTGATCCAGGGAAGCCACGCGCAACTCGAGATTCCCCGCGACAGGTTGAACCCGAATAGCAAAAAAAGCATTAAGGCCAGTTGACTGCTCGGTTCGAGGAATCGGCCGGAAACTGGGACCAATGCCATTACGAAAATAAACAAAACCCGAATTCCCCATCCGCCATAAACGAACCTCTTGTAGCCGTAGCGTGGTACGTGGCTGGCGGCCGGAATTTGAAAGATTACGAGCAACGGCATCATCCCGCTGATAATTCCCAAAACAGTGGCGCTGGCGTTCAGTGACTTGGCAAACAAGATCATCGGACTGCCCAAGACCATCTGGAAGGAAAGAGCATTAAAAGCAACGAACGCGAAAGCGTTCTTGAGGCCTGCTGGCAGGGAATTGTTCTTGGCGTTCAAAACATCCGTCATATCAAAACCGCATCGTGCACGGAGTCTTCGATTGCAAATGACATTCTGTCCAGACCATTTTGTCCGAGGGCAGCCCAACCATCGTTAGGGCGAGGCTGCCGCCGAGCCTTGAAAAGGAACATTGCCGATAATTGAATCTCACGGCTCGGCAGCAGCCTCGCCCGGCCGATGGTTGGTTGCGCAAATTACCGAACGAAGTAACTTTCTGCATGCCAAGCGCCATTCAAATCGATTTGTCCGCGTCGTGAAGGCCCTTGCAAAAGCCGAAGACTGTCATCCAAAGCATCAAGACGCCCACCTCGCGCGTCGTGCCGGTCAAAAAGATAAAGCTCGAGCCAAGCATCAAGCCGAGCGCTTGCACCATCATTCTGCCACCAGGAATCGGTTCACGCCAGCTTCCACTCCTGAAACAGTCGTTTCAGTTCATCCACCAGTTTTTGATATCGCCGCTGCGAGGCCACGGAGACAACCGTTTTCGGGTGACCGGGTGTCAGGCCGCGCGCCTGCATGACAGCCGCAACGTTCAGCGGGAATTCGAGTTGCTCGATCAATGTTCCAATCCGCCGCATTCGCTCGATCGCAGTTTCGGCTCGGTCTGGTGTTCCGGCCTTGACAGCGTTGTAAATGCTTACTGCCAGGTCTGGCACAGCGTTGGCCAGGCCGCTCACGCAGCCCGCGACCCCCAATTGCATCAGCTCGGGAATACGAGTGTCGGTGCCTGTCAGGACGACAAAGTTCTTTTCCTGTCCCAATCGCACGAGGTCCTTGTGGTAATCAAATTCGCCGCTCTGCTTCACTCCTACAAGGTCGATACGGTCCGCCACAGAGGCGATCGTTTCGAGCGAGATCCGGTTGCCCGTGCGCTCCGGGAAGTTGTAGAGAAAGACCGGCAGCTGCGCGGCTTCACCGGCGCGCACAAAGAATTCCACCATATCCTCCTGCGCCATGGGAAAAAAATAAGGCGGCAAGATCGAGACCGCCGCTGCTCCCGCCCATTTCGCGGACTGGCCGAGTTCGGCAACGACTTTCGGGCGAATGTCGCTGATATTCACCAGCACTGGCAATCCCGAGGTCACAGCCTGGCCCAGCACTTCCTTTCGCAACGGCAAATCCAAATGGAGAAACTCACCCGTGCTGCCTAGGGCGAGCAGCCCGTGGACACCATGGCGCCGCAGAAATTCAAAATGTGTCTTGAGCTCGGTCGAAAGCAAACGGCCATTGCGGTCGGTTGGCGTCCAGAGCGCGCAAAATATCCCTGCCCATTTTATTGGCATAACTTAGCGGTACATTGAACGGCTCTTAAATACAGAGTTCTTCCATCGCAAACAACCGCCAATATCGGCGTAGGGCAGACTGCCTAAATCAAAACAATTGGGATTGGGACAGTCTCTCGTGCGGTCATCGGAGCGCGGATGCCCACATCCGCGCAGTTCGTTGCACCGGTTATGTCGCGGATGTGGGCATCCGCGCTCCTGTAGCAGTGTCCCAAGGTTGTCTGTTTCGATTTAGTCTGCTGTTTCGCCGATTGCCAATCGG
Organism: Verrucomicrobiota bacterium; assembly: GCA_016871515.1. Lineage (GTDB taxonomy): Bacteria > Verrucomicrobiota > Verrucomicrobiia > Limisphaerales > SIBE01 > SIBE01. The sequence goes on along the minus strand of VHDE01000007.1, from coordinate 88,766 downwards.
CAGGGTGCACAACTTGCGCCGATGACTTCTCCCATGAACCTGCGTCGCACGACGGTTCGTGGGTGCAATGATTGAACCCGCCGAAAAAATCATCGCGGCGGGCATTGTTGGGTGATAGAGAGGACCGATGAGACGTCCATTTCATACCGCGCTGATGATGGCCTTGCTGGTCGCAATCCCTCTGGAGGCAGCCACATTCGATTTGGTCATTCGAGGCGGTCGAATCGTTGATGGACTAGGCAATCCGGCGCGCTTTGCAGATGTCGGAGTGAAGGACGGACGCATTGCCGTCATCGGGACTATCGAGGCGAAGGGCAGGACGGAGATCGATGCCGGAGGGCTAATCGTTGCGCCCGGGTTTATTGACGTGCACACGCACGCGGAAGACATCACGGATTTGCCTCTGGCGGAAAACTTCGCTCGCATGGGTGTGACCACGCTCGTCCTGGGCAATTGCGGTTCTTCCGTTCTTAATGTGGCCGATTTCTTCCGCCGCACCGAGGCGGCCAACATTTCGGTGAACGTCGCGACCTTGATTGGGCAGGGAACCGTTCGAGGAGAAGCCATGCGCGGGTCATTCATGCGGCCGCCGACCAACGATGAATTGGAGAAGATGCGGTCCTTTGTGGAACAAGCGATGAAGGATGGCGCCGTCGGCCTTTCCACTGGCCTAATTTATCTGCCCGGCATCTTTGCCAAGACCGATGAGATTGTCGAATTGGCCAAAGTGGCTGGCCGACATGGCGGGATTTACGCCAGCCATATGCGCGATGAGGGTCTGGAGATTTCTAAGGCTCTCGACGAGTTGTTTCGCATCGCGCGCGAGGCTCGAATGCCCGCCCACATTTCGCACATTAAGTTGTCCACCAAAGCGGCGTGGGGACGGGCCGACCGCGTGATTGCCGCCATCGAGCGAGCGCGCACGGATGGTTTGGACATCACGCACGACCAATACGTTTATACGGCGTCGAGCACAGGGATCAGCCAGCTCGTCCCTGAGTCAGCTCGCGAAGGTGGGAAGGAAAAGTTCTTGGAACGCCTCAACGACCCAGCGGCGAAAGCCAAGATCGTCGATGAAATGGAAAAGAAACTACAGCGAGGCGGTCGCGACGATTACGCCTATGCGGTAATTGCGCACCATAAACATGACAGTTCATTGAACGGCAAAAGCATTGTCGAGGCGGCCCAGATTAAGCGCGGTTCGAGTTCACTGCGGGACCAGATCGAATTGATTCTGGACATTCACAAGAACGGCGGCGCATCGGGCGTGTTCCATGGGATCAACGAGGAAGACTTGCAAGAATTTGCGCGCCATCCCAACACCATGTTCGCTTCGGACAGCGGCGTGCGCCGTTTTGGCGAAGGCGTGCCGCATCCGCGGGGCTATGGAAATAATGCGCGGGTCTTGGCGCGTTACGTCCGCGAGCTGCAATTGCTCCGGCTTGAGGAAGCGATCCGGCGCATGTCGGCTCTGCCCGCGACAACCTTTCGCATCAAAGACCGCGGTTTAATCCGCGAAGGTTGCTGGGCCGACTTGGTAGTTCTTGATCCGGCCAAAGTGCGAGACAACGCCACGTTCAGCGATCCACATCGTTACACAACCGGAGTACGCGATGTGATTGTGAACGGAGAAATAGTTGTTCGCGACGAGCAACATACCGGCAGGAGACCCGGACAGGCTTTAAGAATGAATGCACAATGATTTTGCCAGGCAAAGCACCTCGAATCGCGCAGAAGTTGTTTGCTCAGGCTCAATCACCGGCAGTTCTCATTATGGGAGCGCGGTCCGCCGAGTCCGCGTATCTTTTGGCTCTTGCCATCGTTCCGGGCGCGGACTCGGCGGTCCGCGCTCCTATAATGAGACTGCTGCTCAATCGCCGCTCCACTTTGCGAGTTGCTTCTTGAGTCGGTCCAAGTTGGAAGCCCCAGATGCAAGGCTTGGGAAATCATTTAGCAATTGCTCGAACGTCGGAATCTTTCCCCAGGCCGTAACAGTAAAGAGCTCCATCGCGCGGCGCGGGTCGATGCCAAGCTCTTTATTTTGCCGAGCGAACCGCTCGCGCAACGCTTTGGTCCAGTCTTCAAAAGAGGCCGGCTTCGCCATGTGATGCCGGTCCACCCACGGAATCCACTCGGCGACCTGAGATTGATGGCAATAGGTCATTTCACAGATTTTCGAAAACGCGTCTTCCACATCTACCGCGAGATGATGTGAGTTCGCTCCTGCCATATAAGCGTCGTAGAAATTTATTATGACCGGAACTTTGCACGGTTTGGAAACCGTTTCATCGGACGGATATTCCGGCGTGAAGGCATGGGGGACATTGATCATGTAGGCGACCTTGCGGATGGCTTCGGCTGCCGCGACGTGATCGACATGAATTCCCGCGAGCGGGTCAGCGGGAAGAGGTGGACAAAATAGATAATCCGGCTCGAAGTCCCGGATGGATTTCCATAAGGCCGCGAGCAACGGAATCGTCACCTGCAAACAAGCTTCGCGTGGAATCCGTCCGTCAGGCAAACGCAAGACTTCCAGTTCATAACCTCCGACCCGGGCCGAGGCTTCCTGCTCCTGAATCCGGAGACGCCCGGTCTCCTCGCGCGTTCGGAAATGATGTCCGGCTTTGCCATCCGTGCAAACCAAAACGCGCGCCGTCAGGTTCTTTCCCAGCTTGCGCTTCCAAAGTTCAAACGTGCCCGCCGCGACAAATTCATAATCATCAAAGTGCGCATGAGCGCAGAGGATTTTCATGCGGCGAGTTTCGTAATTTCCATCCGCCGTGCAAGGGCTTTTCCTGTACGGCTTCATCCGGCAGATCAACTATTTCATTTTCAGGAGGCGGATTCGGCGCCAGGCGAATAGCTTTCCCTCGTTGGCATGAGCAGAGCAAGGCTGGTACAATTATGAGGCTTACCCATCTTCAAAGCTTCTTTGCCTGAGCGGGCGCCAAGATACTGACTCAAGAGCGAGAATCGTTCACTGGCATCAATGGCTGACTGCGCGTGCCCCTGCCTTCCTAAAACGGCGCTTGACGGAATTGATCCTCGGAAGCTAACAGAGGTCCATGCAGATTCTCCCTTGGCTCTCCTGCTTTCTTGTGCTTTGCCTGTTCGCCTTCTCTGCTTGCGCTGCTGAAAAGACATATCGAGTTGTTGTTTCCGCCCGAGAATCTGACCGGCGCGAGAGCGTGGTCTCGTTCAATCTTCCGGCCGGCGCCGGACCAATCAAAGCGTTGCAAGACAGCGAAGGCAGATTGGTCCCGGTGCAAATCGATGCGAACAGGCAGGCGACATTCATTCTGAAGAACTTGCCGAAAGGGGTGATGAAATCGTATCGCCTCGTCGGCAAATCCGAGACTTCGTTAGGACTCGTTGAAGTGACGGGCGCCGGAGCGAAACTCAAAATTACAAATTCTGGAAAACCAGTATTGGATTATCAGGCGGAGCCGGGGGAATTACCGCGTCCGGATATTAAACCGGTCTTTCGGCGCGGCGGTTACATCCATCCGGTGAGAAGTCCTTCGGGCATTGTCGTCACCGATGATTTTCCTCGGAATCACATCCATCATCACGGCATCTGGTTTCCTTGGACCAAGACCGAGTTCGAAGGGCGCCAACCGGATTTTTGGAACATGGGCGAAGGCAAAGGCAAGGTTGACTTCGTCGCACTAGGCCAGACTTGGAGCGGCCCTGTCCATGGGGGATTCACCACGACACATCGGTTCATCGATCTCATGGCTGCTGAACCCAAAGCCGCACTCAATGAGACGTGGGAAGTCCGCGTCTACAAGACCGGTGTCGGTGAAAAAGCGCTTTGCATGTTTGACCTCGTCTCGACACAAGAATGCGCCAGCTCCAGCCCGCTCATTTTGCCTCAGTATCATTATGGCGGTCTCGGCTTCCGCGGCAATTGGCAATGGAACGGCAAAGATAAAACGACATTTCTGACTTCGGAAGGCGAGACGGACCGCGTCAAAGGAAACGAAACGCGTGGACGCTGGTGTCATATTGGCGGGACCGTCGATGGCCAATTGACCGGCATCGCGATCTTGTGTCATCCGGACAATTTTCGGGCGCCGCAACCGATGCGCCTCCACCCGAGCGAACCGTTTTTTTGTTTCGCACCTTCTCAACTTGGCTCATGGGAGATTAGTCCGGGAAAGCCTTACATCTCGCGCTACCGGTTCATCGTCCAGGATGGTCCCCCGGACAAAGCGGAATTGGACCGTCTTTGGAATGATTACGCGAAACCCGCCGTGGCTACGATCGAGTAGGCGTGGAGCAATGAACACTTTCCATGAACTAGTTCGTAAGACAGGCCTCTCGCCTGTCCTAGCATTTGCGTACACCAAAAGCAGGACAGGCGAGACGCCTGTCCTGCCAAATCCCCTGTGCTTATGACCTATTGGTTGGCCCTCGGCTGCACGATTCTGTTTTCTGCGGTGATAACCTTGGCACTGCCCGAGGCAATTGAGATTGGACCCGATACCGTCGCTTTGTTGCCCGGCGGCAAAGAAGCGGACGGCATCATCGGCGATTTCCTTTTGCGCAATGATCAGATCGAAGCTGTCATTTCCGGCAACCTTCCGCTGCGGCGAGCGAACATGAGCACCTTCTACGGCACAAATGGGATGACGCCGGGATGCCTATATGACCTCGCGTTGCGCGGACCGAACAACGATCAATTGACGATCTTCAGTCCATGCAGCCATCAAGGCCAGGTGTCTTTTGTTCGCATTGCCAAGAACGGCGCCGATGGCGAGGCGATTGTGGAAACGGTTATCACCGCGCCCAACAATCAAGGTGTTTATCGCCGGCACGAGTACCGTCTAAAAGATGGCTGGCGCGGCCTGCTTATCGCCACCACGATTCGAAATGAACGCCGCGAGCTCCTGCGCTTCACGACGAGCGACCGCTGGACTACGTTCACGCGGACCGGTCAAATCGATGACATCACTTGGGCCGACGCCGTCGATCCTGCCGACAAGGCGGGCTACGCGTACGGTTGGGTGGAGTGGAACGGGCACAAAACGCCGCCCGTGGAATTGAAAGTTGCCCCCGGCGAAGAATTCACGTTCGCCCGCTTTGTGGCGGTCGGACGCTCGCCAGCCGAAGCGGTGGGGCGAGTCATGGCCTTTCGCGGGCAAGTTGGTGATTTTAGTGGTGAAGTTATTGATCCGGCGGGACAAGGCATTTCCACAGCCACGGTTCTCTTCCGTAAAGGAGATCAGACTGTCCCGGCCTACCCCAACGCAAACGGGCGCGTTGGCGTCCAACTTGGCGCCGGAGAGTACGGCGTCGAGATCGCCGATTTAGGACGGGCCTCTGCGACGAACCGGATGAAGGTCGTCTCGGGGCAACGGGCTGAGTGGCAGACAGCCTTAGGCGCAGCTTCCGCCATTGCGTTCGAGATTACGGATGAATCGGGAAAACCGATGCCGTGCAAGGCCCAGTTCATTGGGACTGACGGCGCCGCCTCGCCGGACCTCGGCCCACCCAATCGCGCCCATGGTTGCCGCGATCAATATCATTCCGAGAACGGACGGTTTCGCGTCCAAGTGCCTGCTGGAAGTTATCGCGTGATTGTTACTCGCGGCATTGAATTCAGCCATTTGGAGAAATCGTTCAGCGTCGGGGCGGGCGAAACGATCGCTTTCAAAGGTTCGCTGAAACGTCTTGTCAATACACGAGGATGGGTGAGCGCCGATTACCATAATCATTCGACGCCGAGTGGCGATAACACTTGCGGGACGGACGATCGAATCATCAATTTGGTTGCCGAGCATATCGAGTTCGCTCCAGCCACCGAGCACAATCGGCTTTATGATTGGCGTCCGCACATCGAACGCCTTGGCTTAACCAACGAAATTCAAACCGTCAGCGGCATCGAACTCACCGGCAGCGGACCGCACTTCAATTCGTTTCCGTTCAAACCGGAACATCGGACGCAGGATAATGGCGCGCCGGTTTGGAATCGCGATCCGCGCATCACGGCTGTCACGTTGCGCGACTGGCAAGGCCCAGAACCGGATCGTTGGATACAAATCAATCATCCCGATCTCATTGAAAACTTCACCGACCGGAATGGCGATGGGTTGGCCGACAGCGGATACATTGAAATTGGCGCGTTGATCGACGGCGTCGAAGTGCAAAACTTTCGCCCCTCAAATATTCTGGCGCCATTCCCGTTCGAAATCGTCCAGGATCGGACTACGAAGAAAGACGTTCTCCTGTACAACCGCGAGTTTATCTGGCTCCAGCTTTTGAACCGAGGCCATCGGCTGGTGGGAATGGCGGTGTCGGATGCACATTCCGTGCATGGCAATGGAGTCGGCGGCTGGCGCATGTACATGCCGAGCGTGTCGGACGTGCCGAACCAAATTGATTGGCGCGAGAACAGCCGGCACGCCAAGGCCGGGCGTTCGATACTGACCACGGGCCCGTTCCTCGAAGTCACCGCGCCCGATGGACATGGACCAGGCAGCGAGGTTCGTTCCAGTGGCGGGATTACGCTGAAGGTCCGGGTTCAGTGCACGGACTGGATTGACATCGACCGCGTGCAAGTGCTGGTGAATGGTCGGCCGGAACCGAAATTGAACTTCACCAGGCGAACTCATCCCGATGCGTTTGAGCGCGGCGTCGTGAAATTCGAGCGCGAGATTCACGTTCCGCTAACCGAAGACGCGCATATCATCGTCGTCGCGTATGGTGAGAACGGCGATCTCAGCTTTGGATACGGTTCAAGCGACCAAGCGAAACTCAAACCGTGTGCGTTCAATAACCCAATTTACGTCGATGTGGACGGCCGCGGTTTTAAGGCCAATGGTGATATGCTCGATTACCCGCTCATGACGAAACGATACACGATCGAGCAAGCGCGGCGGATACTGGAACGGCGCTGACCTTGGTTAAAGCCCTGGAGATAGTGCAATCAATTGACCGCAAATTGCACTGATCACACGGATCAAGAATATAGACAGAGTCGCCATCCGTGTACATCGGCGAAATCAGCGGTTGAAAGGCTTGTCTTCTGCAGATCCGCGGTTGGCAAGGCGAACCTGCCGGCGAGCCAACAATCAGTAATGTAATCGCAAAGTCCTTCCGTCGGCTCACCGGCAGGTTCGGTCGGATCTCAGCGGCTGATTCTTTGATACTGCGCCATTGCCTTGGGAAGCAGCGCTTGAATATCTTTGATTCGCGTTTCAGTTACGGGATGTGTTCGCAAGAAGGCTGGGCCTCCGCCACTGCCTTTGGTTGCTTCCGCGAAGCGCACCCAAAAATCCAGAGCCGCTTGCGGATTGTAACCTGCGTCCGCCATGTACATCAGACCCATGGCATCGGCCTCGGACTCCTGTTTGCGGCTGTGCGGTAAAACGTAGCCGACCTGGGACCCCAGCCCATATGCGATGGCCGCGACGGCTTGGGCTCTTGGATCAGCGCTCGACAACGCGGCGCCCAAGACTTGCCCGCCGGTCTGGCGGACCAGTTCATTGCTCATTCGTTCGGCGCCATGATGCGCGGCCGCGTGCGCGACCTCGTGCCCAATGACGGTTGCCAGCCCCGCCTCGTCTTTCGTAATCGGGAGAATGCCCGTGTAAATGCCGACCTTCCCGCCAGGCAAACAGAAAGCGTTCGGTTCTTTGCTCTCGAACACGACAAATTCCCATTTCGCGTTCGGCAAGTGAGGACTCGCGACTGCGGCGATACGGTGACCAACCTTCTGCACCAGCGCATTTGCAGCGGCGTCGCGGCTAATGGGCGTCTCCTTTTTCAATTGCTCGAAGCTGGTCAACCCCAGTTGCATTTCCTGGTCGGCGGAGATCAGGTTCAATTGCTTGCGACCTGTGATCGGAACTGTCGCGCAGCCGCCGAAACCCAAACCGATAAATATCAGGGAGGAAACGACCCAAACCATCAAAAACCGGCCCGAGAGATATTTCATGAACTTATTTAATCACAGTCACCCTTCACCGACAACCCGGATACGGACTCAGCATTTCCACGATTCCACGATCGCAACTGGGTCGCTTACAATCTTTTGTCCCATATAAGACAAAAGGTTGTGGATCACGCCGAGGGATGAGAACCTATGAATCAACGTTGCGAACAGGCGAACAGGTGATGCTAGTGGTTCCTTCTTTCCTAAAACCGCATCATCGCATTACATGTCCGGTATGGGAATCTGGATGTTATGAAAGTCAAACTCGCTTATGGCCAAGGGCACTTGTCGGTCGATTTGCCCGACGAACAGACAACGATCATCGAGCCGTCTCATACACCCGGCTTAGCGGATGAACGTACAAGTGTCCTCCGAGCCCTTGCCCAACCGACGGGTGCGGCGCCTTTGCGCACGTGGATTAAACCGAACGATCGCGTCTGTATCGGTTTTACCGACATTACTCGCGCGACGCCCAACGATCGTATTATTCCCTGGCTGCTCGAACATCTCTCCGATGTTCCGCGAGAACAAATCACGTTGTTGAATTCCTTGGGGACACACCGTCCCAACACAAGAGCGGAATTGGAGAAGCTGCTCACGCCTCAGGTTGTTCGGGATTATCGAGTGATTAACCACGAACCCGAAAACCCCGCGGAGCTTGTCCAGTTCGGCGTTACACGCGACGGGACACCTGCCTTGATTAACCGCCATTTGGCCGAAGCGGATGTCCGAATCATTACGGGATTCATCGAGCCGCATTTCTTTGCCGGTTTCAGCGGCGGTCCCAAAGGAATTATGCCGGGGTTAGCGGGGCTTCAGACCGTGATGAGCAATCATGGGGCGAAAAACATCGGCGATCCCAAGTCGGCCTTCGGCATTACCATCGGCAATCCAATCTGGGAAGAAATGCGCGATATAGCCTTGCGCGTCGGGCCGAGTTTCTTGCTCAACGTCACGCTGAACGAACAGCGTCAAATCACCGGCGTCTTTGCGGGCGATCTTATTGAAGCGCACAAGGTCGGCATAGAATTCGTTCGGCGTTCCGCGATGCAACGCGTCAAGGCGCCTTTCGAAATCGTGGTGACAACCAACAGCGGCTACCCGCTCGACCTGAACTTGTATCAAGGCGTCAAAGGAATGAGCGCCGGAGCGCGGATCATCCAAGAGGGCGGGACGTTAATTCTCGCCTGCGAGTGCCGGGAAGGGGTTCCCGCGAATAGCCCCCTCGACCAGCTGTTGCGCAGCGCGTCGAGTCCGGAAGAAATTTTGGCGATGCTCTCGACGCCGGGTTTTGTCCGTCCCGAACAATGGCAAGCGCAAATTCAAGCGCTCATCCAACGCAAGGCGCAAGTCCTGGTCTATAGCTCGCTGCCCGACGAAATTGTGCGCGCCGCTCATCTCACGCCTTGTCATGACATCAGCGCGGCTGTGCAAGAGCGTTTGCAACAACTCGGTCCCACGGCGCGTGTGGCGGTGCTGCCGCAAGGGCCTTTGACGATCCCCTACCTTTCTTAAGCGGGCGGAGCGCGTCCGATGCCTTCATGGCAACGCAGAGTTTCACTCTGCTGTATCGCGCTGTATCGCCGACTTGCAGTCGGCAGCGTATTCGCATTTATCCAACGCGTGGGATCGTACGGGAGCGCTGCAGATTGAAAATCTGCAATACGGCAGAGTGAAACTCTGCGTTACGGGCCGACTGACGTTTGGGCGAGCGTGGCGCCTTAGGCGACACACTTCATCCCAGCTTCGCCAAATGAAGGGATGGGCGTTGCGCGTCGGGCAAGACAGCACGTTTGCCCGACCTATCCGGAAATCTGTTTGGGAAACGCTACAACTACAACCTAGCCCAGCCTAAACTATGCCGCGTCGGGCACCATGAGCGACGAAACCCGCCGAATACCGGAATCAATGATATTGGAGGGCGATTCGAGAATATCGGGTTCGTGATGGAGCACGGTTAGGTTCAAGCCCTTGGTCAGGAAACATTGGATGGAGTTTTTCTCCTTAAATCGTTTGGCTTGAACGTCGTTCATGTACTCGGTCATGAGCGTTAACTCCTTGGGATATTCCAAGATTTTTAGTGGCTCCGCCAATTCGCTGGTTACTTCGGCCGCACTTAGATGGCTGCTCATAAAGACAAATCCTTTTGTCCACGGAATGACCGACATCCATGTCGGCGGAAAATCTTACATCAGGCGTTTTCCTTGGCCTGGCAGCGACTTAGTCAATACCGCTACTGACCCGTAGAATCGGCTGTAGGGCGGAAAACTTTAGGAGATTTTCAAACAACGAGAGGCCTCTGAAACTTGAAATGGCGCTTTTGTGAGGCAAATTGGCGCGTGACTGGTTTCGAGCGCCTCAAAATCGTCAATGGTGTTTCTCGAGCAACGGGTTGCGCGCTTCGCAATTGGCTGAGAGCGTCAAATCTTTGGAAGAATTCTGTTACAACATTGCCCATGATCTCCGTTCGCCCGAGCAGTGGGCGCTGCCTGCTGGACAAACGTGCCCAGCGCCCAGCTCTTTTCCCTCTCCCCATCGGATGGGGAGAGGGTTTGGGAGAGGGGCGCTGCAGCTGTCAGCTACTGTATTCTTCCGCCGCCGAAGACGAAGAGCGGCTGACTGGCTGCGATACAGCAGACTGAAAATCTGCGTTACGAGAAAGGCATCCGCGCTCCTAACCGACAACTTGTCGATGCACCGAAACAAATAACACTGCGGATTTGAGCCTTGTCTTGCCGGGTCAACTTTGGAAAAAATCAGCCACCTAAATCGACCAGTTATATGCTCCAAGCTTACTTGCTCGACGAGTTTCCGAACGAGATCGTGTTGAAGGACGGTCTAAAGTGCAAGGTGCGTCCGCTCCAATCGAGGGATGAAAAAAGCTTCCACGAATTCTTTTTGGCGGTTCCTGACAGAGAGCGAATGTTTATCAAACACAGAGTGACCGAACCCGCCGTCATTCACGATTGGTGTCAGAATATCGATTTAGGCCGCAACCTCCCACTGCTTGCGCTGGCGGACGGTCAGATCATAGCGGACGCCACCTTGCACCAACAACTTGGCGGCTGGAAAAGGCACATCGGAAGGATCAGCGTCCTTGTCCATCCCAAGTTCCGAGGCCGTGGGTTGGCCAAAGCGCTCGTAACACAAATTGTCCATCTCGCACGACACATTGGACTCGAGAAAGTCGAAGCGGAGTTTATTGGCGAACAGGAAGCAGCCATCAAGATGTTCGCCATGCTCGGGTTTAGTAATCTCGCTCGCTTGCCTGAATACGTGAAGGACATGCAAGCCATTTCGCACGATTATGTGCTGATGGGCTTGGACCTCACAACGGACGAAGAGTACGCCGGGATGGGCTGACAGGGGCGTGCATGGCCAATGTGCATGGGGCTGAGAACCGTGCAGCTCGCATTAGCGGATCGTCAAAAAGTCGTTATGGTTCAACAAAACCAATATCAGGTTCTCACGCCGCCGTTCTAGGGTTTCGGGCGAACTTTTCGCACTCGATGCCACTTGGATTAACGCTCCTTCTTTGGTGGCCGTTTCAATTTGATTCTTCCCCGCCAGGAGAAAATCGTCGCAAAGCCTAGCCTCGACATCTGTGGGTGGACGCGCGAGCACGCGCTCGAAAGCCTTTGAGACAAACTCGCGATGATTCCGGGTTTCGCTCGACAACACTTTCGCCAACCGACGCGCCTGAGTGATCGCCAACTCACTGTTCGCAAGGGCCAAGGCTTGCTGAGGCATGACGCTCGGTTTGCGCTCGTAACATTCCGTCACGCTCGGGCCGTCGAAGATTTTCAGAAATTCCACCTCTTTTTCGGCCGCAATTCGCAGATAAACGCTGCGACGTTTCGAAGTGAGCCCCAACTTGTGATCGATCTCCGGCCCGCCCATGGTCAAATCGAGCTGGCCGGAAACGTAAAGGACATTGTCGCGCACAATCTCGGCTTCGAGGCGCCGTGATGGCATCCTCCATAGGAACATGTTGTCCGGATCGATGTTCGAGCAGGATGCATCGGACGTCGAAGCCATGCGATACGCGCTGCTCGTCACAATGAGACGATGGATAGCTTTCATCCGCCAGTTCTGATCCATCAATTCGGCAGCAAGCCAATCAAGCAACTGCGGATGCGATGGCGTTCGTCCATTGCCGCCGAAATCGGCCATGCTTGGAACAATGCCTCGGCCGAAATAATGCGACCAGATATGGTTGATCGCGACGCGCGCCGTCAGCGGATTTTTTCGACTCGTTACCCATCCTGCGAAGGCCAGTCTCCGGCCCGTGGTGCTGTTGGGGTATGCCGTGGCCGGACGCGGTTTATAGGCTGTCGTTGGCTCGGATTTTGATTCTTCGTCAGCCTTGGCCAAGGCTTTCTCAGTGTCGCTAACTTTGCCTTTGGCCGATTCCAATTCTTTCGTGCGTTTCTCGGCCGCTGATTTCTTTGCCGCGATTTTCTCCGCATTCGCAGGCGTCTCCTGCTCGGCCGTAGCGACTTCCTTTTTCGCGTCGTGCAGTTTGCTCGCGGCGGACCGCACCGCGTGTTGAGCGAGCAAAAGATTGTGTTTGGATTCGAGCTGCGCAAGGCGGCGTTGAGCTCTGACTGCTTCGCGAGCGGAACGTTTCCATTCTTCGGTTTCTTTTTTCCGGCTGTCCTCCAGTTTTTCGGCGTGGGTCGCCGCGACTAAAGCTTGATGGCGCGCTTCGGCCACCGCAGCGCTGGACTCCGCTTCGAGAATCTTCTCCGGTGCGGCATTGGTGCTGGCTTTGAGTTTCTCAAAAGCTTTTCGCGCTTCCTCGACCGCCAGTTCGCTCGCAGCGATCGCATCGCGCATGACGAAATCGCGTTTGTCTGGTTGATGCGCGAAGAAGGGCAACGCTTTCAGTTCGGGTTCCAACGAACCGCCGAGCAGTTTCGGCACATTGGGCGCGATAACTTCATTGGTGTTGGGGTTTCGTTCATCGCCCCGCACAAATAGCCACGTTGGCGCGTTCGTTTCGGCATCATACACGCGGACCAGCCCGTCTTTCTTGGTATCGAATTGGCCCGGCAGGCGGTCCGTACGGACGTTGTGAGGTTCGAAGATCGCTCGCAATTCGTAATACTCTCGCTGGGAAATCGGGTCGTACATGTGGTTGTGGCATTTCGCGCAGTGCATGGTTAAGCCAAGGAAGGCCTTCGAGCTGTGATTGACCGTGTCTTCAAGCCATTGCTCGCGGCTCAGCATCTTGTAATTCCGAACCAGATAGCCCGTGGCGCGGAGGGCTTTCGTATCTTCGGGCTTAAGTTCGTCGGCAGCCAGCATTTCGACCACCATTTCATCGTAAGGTTTGTCGTCGTTGAGTGACTCAATAATCCAATCGCGCCACCGCCAAATGTGCGGCTGACTGTCGCGCACTTGGCCGCCATCCGTCCAACCGGCCCAATCGCTGTAACGCCAAACATCCATCCAGTGCCGCCCCCAGCGCTCGCCATAACGTGGATCGGCCAGGAGTTGATCCACAACCTTCTCATAAGCGAAGGGCGAGGAATCATTCTCGAAAGCCTCAATTTCCGAGGGCGTGGGCGATAAGCCGATCAAGTCGATATAAAGGCGACGCAACAAAATGTGTTTCGATGCCTCCGGGCGGGAGGTCAACTTGCGCGCCTCGCGTTCGGCAGCGATGAAGTGATCGACTGAATTGCGTGCGGGAGCAGGACTTTGACTCTTCGGAACCAACGGTCTTTTCACCGGCTCGAAGGGTTGCCAGCGATACGATTTCGAGAACGCGGCAAAGTCCGAAAGGCGCTCCGCGTTTTGCTTGATCGCATCCGGTGACGGTTTATCGGAAGCGTCGCCGGGCGGGTGTCCGAGTAACAGTTCGGTTTCATTTGGCACGCCATCCGCGTCGGAATCTTCATTGGCCACCGCGATCAAGCGAGAAGGAAGGTCCTTCTTCTTGCCTGCTGCAACAAACTCTTGGCCGAGCAGTCGCAGACGATGGCCGAACGGATTGTGTGGAAATTCGTCCAATGTTTCTGGCGCTTTGTTGGCGCTCGGAAGGTGACAGGTGGCGCAGCTTCGCAAGCTCTGAGCCAGAAACCGGTCGTAATGCTTCTCCAAAGCCGTCCGATTCGCAGGCGTTGCCTGAGCTGAACCAGCGATCCAGAAAAGCGCCAACAACTCAACAAGAAAGATGAAGGTCAAATGCAAGGTCATTCGCAAGCGACGAGGATTAGAGACCCAGCTTTGAAACGAAGCAACCATTTGCACTGCACAATAGGGCTATTCTATTGAAAACAGAATCGAAATATTCGTTCGGTAGGACAGGGCGTCCCGCCTGTCCCGGCTAAAGCAATCATCGTTTTAATTGGGCGGCGCGCGGACCACGAGGCAGAGAAGTGTTTGCACAGTCGTTTCGACTCGACCTTGGACAGGCGGGACGCGCTGTCCTACTTATTCAGCGGGCGCAGCTTGATGTTCTTGAACCAACAGGGGCTGCCGTGATCCTGCAAGCCGATGTATCCGGCCCGCGGATGATTCTTGTATGCAATATCAAACTTGTGTGTGCTGCCATCGGGACGTTTATGCGGTTCGGAGAATTGGTCCAGATTCATCGAGGTGACTTTCTCGCCGTTTAGGACAACTTCAACGAGGTTCTTATCGCAAGTGAGTTCGAGATGGTTCCATTCGCCGGCCAGTTTCATCGCGTTCTTCGTCGGCTTGACCAAATCGTAAATCGCGCCCGTGTCGTGGTAGCCAGCGCCTGTCGTGTCGTCGATCGCAATCTCCAGTCCGTTAAAGCCGACGTCCTTTCCGGGCCGAGGCGTCAGCGAGTAAGTTCGAAAGAAGATTCCGCTGTTACACTTGGGAGTAATCTTGAAGTCGAGTGAGAGAACGAAATTGGACCACTGCTGCGTATGCACCATCATGTAATGGCCGCTCTTGTGCGGGTTGACGCTACCGCTCTCAACTGACTTGACCTCGATGCCTCCGACCTTGCGCGAGGTATTCGGAGCATTCTCAATCGGCGTTTTGCTCGGCTGACCCGAACTCGTCATCCAACCGTTGAGCGTCTTTCCGTCGAACAGCAGAATCCATCCCTCTTTCTTCTCTTGGCTGGTCAGCTCGTTATCGAGAGTTCGTTCTTGAGATAATGGCAGATGTGGACGAAGCCGTCGTCCCGAAATCGAATCCGCGCGTGCGGTTAAGAGGGCGGCTCCCGCGGTAACAAGCGCGAGACAATGCGTGAGCGCTGTTTGAGCTGTTTGAGTGTTCATAATATTCGATGTCGAACTAATAACGCACGGCATGTCCTCCCATGACGAGAAAAGTTACCCCGGTTTCATCAAGCGCATCCGCGATCTTCACAAGCCTTTCCGTGGACGTCACAAAATGGAATCTTCCCAGCCCCGGCTTCCACAGCTAAGGAGGATGGCGATGAGAGGATGTTCGCGAAAATCTGCATCCGAAAGAAGACCGTTAACCAACGGCACAACCTCGTCCAAGTGCTCTTCGAGATAAAGGCGCTCCGCTTCAGACGCAGTAGCGGCGCGTCCGCTGAACAGCAGTTCGGCAACCGGATCCTCAATGAGATTAGCCCCTTGGAATACATCACAACAGAATGTAGTATGCCACGACTCCGCCGCGCAACTCACGCAGCAACCGTTTTCTCAGCCTTCGCATCCCACAACATCGTCTTGCTCTGCCGAAACGATTCGACTGCCATCTTGATCGCCACCATCGTGGCGCACCCGAGATCGGCGTTGCACGCCAGCTTGTCTTTGCCGCGGAGCACATCGATGAAATTGCCTTCGAGATCGCGACGTTGTTTGATTGGCAAACGCACTTCGTCTTTGCCGTCGTTCTTGGCTTGGAATTCCTCCTTGAACGCGCCATTCCAGCGCAGCGACGGTTCGCCGCCAAGTTCCATGGTCCCGTGCTTGCCGTAAACGCGGTCGGGCAAACCGGCGTCATTCGTCAACGTGCTCACGAGGAAGAGCGACCAATCACTCGGATAATCCGCAGTCATCATGAACATGTCCGGAATATCACGCCCGTCCTTTTCAATGTAGAGGCCGCCATTCGCATTGACGCGGCGCGGGTATTCGCCGTTCGGACCCGCGATCGCGATCAAGAGCGGCGCGAGTTTGTGGTAAAGCAAGTCCGTTGCAACGCCGCCGTTGTACGGCCAATACTTGCGGAAACGGAAGAAATGTTCCGGCGTCCAGGCGATCTTCGGCGCCAGGCCCCATTGATGTCCGAGCCACATATCCCAATCAACATAGTCGTCGCCCGATTTGTCCGGACCGGCCGCGGGATCAATTTTCTGATGGTCGTTAAAGAGGCAGATGCGGGCGTTGCGATTGTAGCTGGCGTGCGCCCACGTAACTTTGCCAATGCGACCCGATGCAATGGCTTCGCGCGCGACCCAATAAGAATCGTTGCCGGCGCCATTCGGGCCGACTTGAAGGACTTTGTCGCACCGTTTCACAGCATCGCGAAGTTGAACCGCCTGTTCAACCGTGTGCGTCATTGGTTTCTCCACATAGACATGTTTGCCCGCTTCCATCGCGTCGATGGAGATTTTCGCGTGCCAATGATCCGGTGTCGCGATCAGCACAGCATCGATGTCTTTTCGTTCGAGCAGCTTTCTGTAGTCGAGATAGCCTTCTCCGCCGCAAATCCCTTTAGCCCGGGTGAGGCGGCGCTTATAAACGTCAGAGACGGCGAGCACCTTGATGTTGTCCGCCTCGCTGCGTTTCACGAGGCTGCTCAAGTGGCCAGTACCCATGCCGCCGCAGCCAATGACGGCGAAATGGATGCGGTCATTCGAGCCGAGCGCGCGCGCGGGGATCAGATGACCGACCGAAGCGGCGGCCGTCGAGAGCGCTGTGGATTTGAGAAATGTGCGGCGCGAGATGGAATGTGTGTTCATAAAAATTAGGGCGGACTCAAGCGTGGGATTGCATGCTACTTTTTCTCGCGGGCCTTGGCAACGGCTTGTTGGAACTCGCGGCGGACCTCGCCGGCATCGCTGTTCGGGAAGTTCGAGCGTTGCACCATTAGGATATAAGCAACGCCTTTTACAGGATCAATCCAGGCTTGCGTCCCCCAAGCTCCGCCGTGACCATAGGTTCCCGGTGAAAGCATCGAAGCGACGCCCTCATGGGGCGTGCGCAAAACGCACGTGCCAATCCCCCAACCGTACTTCATCCCGTGCTTGCCATAGGCATCATTCTGAAAGAAGCCGGTCGGCAACTCGCCCGTTTGCGGGGTCGAGAGCAGTTTAATCGCCGCAGCGCTCAGGTAACGGCGGCCTCCCAGTTTTCCGCCGTTAAGCAGCATCTGGCAAAGCCGCGCGTAATCAGGCGCGGTTGAATAAAGCCCGCCGTTGCCTTGAGGCGGGCGGTCGCGCGGGCCGAACTCGGCGCGTGGCTGGACCGGTTCGAGCGCTCCGGTATCTTTGTTCTTGCTGTAGGCGGTGACCAATTGCGCGCGCGGGCCGGCATCCAGATAAAAAGTTGTGTGCTTCATCCCAAGCGGATCGAACAGCCGCTTCTGCAAGAACAGGTCAAACGTCATGCCACTCACAACTTCCACAATGCGGCCGGCGGCATTTATTCCACTCTGGGTGTATTGCCACTTTTCGCCGGGCTCGTTTTTCATCGGCGCGGAGAGCCAAAGCGGGACCAAATCGGCCAGCGTCCTGGCTTGCTGCGCTGCCGGCCCGCTAGCTTCGCCCAGTCCAGACGTGTGCGTGAGAATCTGAGTGATCGTGAGATTGGCCGGCTTGCCTGAGGGTGTCTTGAGATTGGCGAACTCAGGCAGATACTTTGCGACGGGATCCGAAACTTTTAACTTGCCTTCGTCTTGAAGCATCAGAATGGCCACACCCGTAATCGGCTTCGTCATCGACGCGATCCAGAACAGCGTGTCAGGCGTCATCGGACGTTTTGACGCTACGTCAGCGAAGCCGGTGCTTTCCAGATGAAGGACTTTATTCTTGGCAACGACGGCTGTGACAGCACCGGCGATTTCGTTCTTCGCGATCATCTCTTCCATCGCAGCGCCGACGCCGGGCAGTTTCGGCGCCGCGGCGACGGCAGGCGTCAAAGCGGCCAAGGTGCACATAAACGAAGGGATGGAAAGCAAACGGTGAGGGTTCATGGCAATTGGTATATCCGGTCACATCGACCAAAGCAACCCCTCTCACCCATAAGGGCTCATAAAGGGTGCATCTCAGTTTCTTGCAATCCATGGCGTGATGAATCCCAACGGCAATGCCGCCGTGAATTTGTGTCAGAAAACTGAGATGCGCCCATGCGGCGGTCGTGCGGCAGCTTCGGCGCCGTCGGCGCCCACAATTCCTGGCGGATAGACCCGCAATGTGCTTAATTCTCGCGAATGTTCTGAACGCATGAGCCTTTCATTTCCGAAGCGCGCGCTCTGGCTGCTTGGCCTAACGATAGGCGGTTTTGCAAACACGTATCTTCTCCTCGCGGAGACGCCGAGTGATTCGCCGACAATCGCCTCAGTTTCACCCCCGCCAGGAACAGTCACCAGCCTTACGCAACTGACCATCAATTTTAGCAGGCCCGTGACCGATTTGGATGCGGATGATTTGCTCGTCAATGGGCAGCCCGCGATCAAGGTCACGGGCCTCGACACGTCGTTCACATTCGTTTTCACACCACCCGCGGCGGGGCCCGTCGAGATTCAGTGGGACGCAAGCCACGGCATCACAGACCGTGATACACCATCCAATCGATTTGATGCCACTCAACCCAACGCGAGTTGGCGTTACGAATTGCTCGATCGCGAGTCCCCCGTAATCGCCAGTCTTGTTCCTGCACCAGGCGCCACCATTCGACAGTTGCGACGCGTGGAAGTCCAATTCACCGAACCGGTAACGGGAATCGATGCCGGCGACTTGCTGATGAATGAACGCCCATCCCTCCGCGTTGCTGGCGAGGGCGCTGGCCCGTACGTCTTTGAATTTGCCGGGCACATCACAGGCACATTGCAAATGGCATGGAGAAGCCCACATGGTATCGCCGATCTGGCGAATCCGGCGAACGCGTTCAGCGGCGGTGGCTGGCACTACACAATCGATGAGAGTCCTTCCGCGATCGTCATCAATGAATTGCTTGCCGCCAATCAAAACGGTCTTCGCGATGAAGATAACGAGCCGCAAGATTGGATCGAACTGCTGAATCGCGGTGACAAGACCATTAATCTGGCCGGTTGGTCTCTTACGGACGGACGCGACTCGCCTGGCAAGTGGACTTTGCCACCGGTGTCCCTCGCGCCCGGCCAATTTCTTGTCATCTTCGCGTCGGGCAAAGATCGCCGCGATCCGAGCAGTGGAAAGCGCCTCCACACTAATTTCAAACTCAGCGCTGCCGGCGAATATCTTGGTCTGTTCAATGCTGAGTCGCCGCGATGGCCCGAGGCGGAATTTGCGCCGCAATTCCCAGTGCAACGCACTGACATTGCCTATGGTCTCGCCAGTAATGGTCAATGGAGCTATTTCCCTGCGCCAACGCCCGGCGCCGCTAATCCATCGATACAATCGTACGAGGGCGTTGTCGTCACACCAAAGGCGAGTGCCGGCAGCGGTCTTTTCGCGCAACCATTCGATCTCACGCTCACCACAGCCACGCCCGGCGCTGTCATTTACTTCACGCTCGATGGCAGTGAACCAACGCCCTCGAACGCGCAGACTTATTCCACACCGTTACGCATTGCGGGGATGCCCGGCCGCGCCGTCGTAACCTTGCGCGCCGCGGCGCATCGCCCGAATTATCTGCCGTCTTCGGTTGCCACGTACTCGTACATTTTTCCTGAGCACGTCCTCACTCAACCTATAACTCCGCCTGGTTTCCCGGCAAATTGGGTTTCGAGCATCACGACGCCGGGCGACTATGAAATGGACCCGCAAGTGCTGAACAATCCGCGTTACGCAACCCTCGCCCGGCAGGCCCTGACCAATCTTCCATCTGTTTCGATTGTGATGAACGTCCAAGACTTATTCGGCGCCGCGCGTGGCGTTTACACGCGGCGCAATGACATGAACCAGCAACCGGCGTCCGCCGAGTTGATCTGGCCGGATGATCGCGCAGGTTTTCAAATCAATTGCGGCCTTGAAATTCAAGGCGGCAGCAGCACGAGCAATTCCGGCGGCGATTGGAAATCGAAGAAGCTTTCGATGCGGCTGTTGTTCCGAGGCGACTTTGGCGCCGACAAACTTGAATATCCGTTGTTCGATAATTCTATAGCGCGCCGCTTCGATACGTTGATTCTGGACGCCGGGCTCAACATGGTTTGGAACCACATGACCGACGCCGATCAGCGTCATCGCGGTCAGTACGTTCGCGATCAATTCATGAGCGATCTCCAATCGCACGTTGGCGGCATCGGTCCGCGCGGCCGCTTCGTTCATCTCTACCTCAACGGCCTCTATTGGGGCCTCTACGATCTGCACGAGCGGCCTGATGCTTCTTTTTGCGCCGAACACTTCGGGGGCCGGAAAGACGAATACGATGTCTTAAAGCACACAGGAACCACGCTGGTGGACGGCAATCTCTCGGCCTGGAACACGATGGTCGCTCGCGCGCGCGCGGGGCTCGTGGACAACAGTCGTTATGAAGCGCTGCAGCAATACCTCGATGTCCCATGGTTCATCGACTACATGATCATCAACCTTTGGGCCGGCAATACCGATTGGGCACACCACAATTGGTACGCTGCGCGACGCCGCGTGCCCGGAGCGGGCTTTCGTTTCATTAGCTGGGACGCCGAACATGTTCTCAAGAGCGCCAATGAAAACCGGATCAACCTGAACAATCCCGGCAGTCCGACCGAACTGTGCACTCTCTTGCGGAATAATGCCGAGTTCCGTCTCCGTTTTGCGGATCATGTGCATCGCCACTTTTTCAACGGAGGCGCCTTTTACGTCGATGCCCATAATCCGATTTGGGATTCAGCGCATCCCGAACGGAACGTGCCCGCGTCTCTCTACATGAAACGCATCAACGAAATTGATCCTGCCATCGTGTGCGAATCGGCGCGCTGGGGCGATGTGGCCTCGTCGCGCGCCAATAATCCATACACGCGCGATGCCGAATGGCTGGCGGAGTTGAATAATCTCCTCGGCTGGGCCACCTCGGCAGGCAACACGGCGAATTATTTTCCTCGCCGCTCGTCGATTGTCCTCAGCCAATTTCGTGGAGCCGGTCTTTACCCAGCGGTGACAGCGCCAACTTACAATCAGCACGGAGGCCGCACGCCGCGCGGCTTCAAGCTCGCGATGACAGCGCCCCAGGGAACGATCTGCTACACGACCGATGGGGCCGATCCGCGCGAGTACGGAACAGGGCAGTTGTCCTCGACAGCCGTGCGTTACTCCAGCGAGGTGACCTTGGCCAACTCCGTGGTTGTCAAAGCGCGCGCGCTGGTCGCCGGCGAATGGAGCGCGCTCAATGAAGCAACATTTCAGGTCGGAGAATTAGGCACGCCGCTTCGGTTCAGTGAGATCATGTACAATCCCCCGGGCGGCGACGCTTACGAATTTGTTGAACTGGCGAACATCGGACGCGTGCCGGTTGATCTCCACGGGATGGAATTTGACGGTGTCGATTTTGCCTTCCCGTTTGGAACTGTTTTGCCGCCGGGCGAAGTGCTGGTCGTGAGTTCGGCCGCTGATCCGGCGGCTTTCGCAGCGCGCTATCCCGGCCGGCGAGTCGCGGGCGCGTTTGGCGGCAATCTGTCCAATGGAGGCGAACGATTGGCTTTGCGGAAGCGCAATGGGCAAACTGTAACCTCGATCGAATACAACGACAGGCAAGGTTGGCCGCGTGCGGCGGACGGCCTCGGTCATTCGCTTGAGAGTCTCGATATGGCTGCGGACGCCAGCGATCCCTCCAATTGGCATGCCAGCGCAACTGCGCTGGGTTCTCCTGGGACCTATTCGGCAGTTCAGCGTTCTCCAGGTTTATGGTTGAACGAGGTCATGGCTGAAAACGCTGGCGCCGTCGCCAATGCCGGGACATTTCCCGATTGGATCGAGTTAATGAACGACACGGCGGCGGAACTGAACGTCTCCGGATACAGCCTCACGGATGATGCCGGGCGTCCGCGCCAATTCGTTTTTCCCGCGGGCGCACGCATTCCAACCGGCGGCTTCCTGACGATTTGGTGCGATAATCAAACCAATGCTCCGGGCCTTCACGCGGGGTTCGCGCTGGATCGCGATGGTGACAGTCTCGTTCTGTACGACCGCCAGACCAATCGGCTGGATGCCGTTACTTTTGGACCGCAAGTGGCGAATCGTTCCATCGGAAGAGTCAACACCGCGGCTTGGGGATGGTCGCTGACCTTGCCCACTCCTGGAACCGCGAACCAACTGGCGCCGCTCGCTGCTGCAAGGAATCTGGTCATTAACGAATGGCACGCCAATGCGACTGCCAGCAGCTCGGACTGGTTAGAGCTGTTCAACGGTCACACAACGTTGCCCGCTGGCTTGCGAGACCTCTACTTGGCCACGGCCAACGCCACCTTCCAGCTCAAGGCACTTTCGTTCGTGCCGCCGGGAGGTTTTGTTCGTTTGTGGGCTGACGAACAACCGGGGCCAAATCACCTCGATTTCAAACTGCCTGCAGCCGGTGGTTGGATCGAATTGTACGACGAAGCGGCCGCGGTGATCGATCATGTCAGTTACCGAGCTCAATCCGAAGGCGTTTCGTATGGACGCCTTCCCGACGGTTCGGCGACTCTTGTGCAACTGCCGGCGCCTACCCCGGGTCAACCGAACGACGCCACGGCTGATCGAGATGGCGATGGCCTCCCGGACGCTTGGGAAACCGAGCATGGCCTCAATACGAATGATCCGGCCGATGCGAAGCTCGATGCAGACCTCGATGGATTGGCGAACGAGCAGGAATTCGTCGCTGGCACCGATCCGCGCAACGCGGCCAGTTCACTGGCGGTGGCCATCGACCGTGGGCCGAACGGGCAAGTCGTGCTTCGCTTTGCCGCCGTCCCGGGAAAGTCTTATACGGTGCAATATCGCGACTCACTGACGGCCGGGAGCTGGTTGAAGTTTCGCGACCTATTTGCGCAAGGGAACACGTTGACGATCGAATTGGCTGGCGCAAGAGAGACCGGTTCAATCGCGGGCTATTATCGGTTGGTGACTCCGAGGACGCCATGATTGCTACAGCGCTTCTCGAAACAGATTTCCGAACAGGCAGGGCAAACCTGCTGGTTTGCCGGAAACACGCGGCAGCGCTTCCCCACCTTTCAGGAAACCTATTTCGAGAAACACTTTAGCGCGTTCTTTTCCTCGCTTCGCAAATAGCGGCGAGTAAGTTTCGCCTATGAAGAATCCGAAGCCAATCCTCCTCATCGAAGATGACAAGGCGGATGTCATGACCGTGAAACGCGCGTTGAAGGAATGCCATGCCAGCAACCAACTCTTTGTTGTTGGCAACGGAGAAGATGCGCTTTCGTTCCTGCGTGATGAACGGAATCCAAGGCCCGGATTTATCCTGCTGGACTTGAACATGCCGAAGATGGGCGGCATTGAGTTTCTGGAAATCGTCAAGCACGACGACGCGCTCAAGCATATCCCGGTCGTAGTGCTGACGACCTCGCGGCAGGAAAGCGAACGGATCGAAAGCTTTCAACTTGGCGTGGCCGGATATGTGATCAAGCCGATGAATTATCACCAGTTCATCGATATGGTCCGCGCGATTACGCATTACTGGTCGATTAGCGAAGTGGGCGATTAACAAAACTTCCGAGAGAACGCCAGTCTCCTCCCGGAATGGCCGCACTCCCGTGGGCGCTCCTTAGTTGCCAGATTTGCCAGCCTTGGCCTTGGGCCGGAAGAATGTCGTTGTCCAGGCGATCTCCGACCATGAGTGTTTCGGCCGCTGTCACGTTCATTAGCTTCAGGCGCGCCGTCAGCATGCGGAACACGTGCGGATCGGGTTTGCTGAACCCGAAACGAAAGGACCAAAAGGATAGTTCGGGCGAGAACATAGGCATCGACAAACCCCGTCCGTCCAGAGCCCTTTCGAGTTCACGCAAAGTGTAGGCCTGAGCATTCGAGGCGATGCCCAAGAGCACATTTTCGCGCGCGAGAAAGCGGAGCACTTCTGTCGCATCCGTCGAGAGCAGGACCGAACGCGTTAACTGAGCGTGCCGGAACAAGAATTCGTCACGCCGTTCGTACGGCAGTTGGGAAAGTTCGGGTAGGGCCCGTGTTGCCAATTCGGGCCAATTAATTTCAGGGTGTGCGATGCCTTGAGCTTTGGCCATTGTATGTTCCAGGCCGATCAAGCACTCGGTTCTTTTGGCGAATTCGGCCAGCGACAATCGCCCGGCGCCGCCGAGAAACTCATTGCAGAGATGCTGCCATTGTTCTTCAGCATTGGCTGGCCGCGGCCCAACTTCCAGCAGCGTGTTGTAAACGTCGAAGATGACAGCTCGAATGATCATGTCACCTCAGCCCAAAGCAATGGAAACAAATGGGTCTTCTTAAGTTTCTCGCGAATGAATTTCCGTTGCGTCGCTTGCGCGGCTCGGCCCTGTTTCTGATCACCGGATTTCGGCGCAAACACAGCCGCCAATCGTTTGCCGTAAGCTGGGCCGCTGAGAAAGCCGTTGGCCCGGCTTGGCCACGCCATTGAGCGGAGCGTTCCGCGCTGGATGCACTCGGCCCATTCGATCAGAAATGGATTCAGGCCTCGACAGCCTTGCCAGGAATGTTCCAACGGTTGCTTCAGCACTTCGATCTGCGCCGTTAGCGTGAGCCGCGCAAAAGGAAGATTGTCACTCTCCAACCAATCAGGTTTCTGGACATTTTGCCGGCAGGACCTCGGCAGGTGGCTGCGCCACGTCCGAAATAGAACGTCCTGCCGCCTCCGCTCGGCACGGAGATCAAATAAGTGCGGCGGAATACGGATTTCCTGGTACGTGTACGGAAAGACGAAGCCTATATCCAACAAATCTGGCATCACGTTCGGAATCCTCCTCGCAATCAACGGACGATCAGCGGCGATTGCTTCGAGATACGGCAAACCAAAACCCTCCTGGACCGAGGTCAAAAGAACAGACTCACTCAAGGCGATAAGTGAAGCGACGGACGGCTTGCCCTTTTGATTTCCTTCGAGGATGCCCAAACGGACCGGCCAGTTGAATTTTTCAATTAACGATTTCAACCTTTCGCCATAGGCTTGCTCTTGAGCCGAACTGATGCCGCCCGTTGTAATGAGCCACGCTTCCGGCCGCAACCAGCGTGTCAGCAAGATGGCTTCCGCAACGTTCTTTCGGCGCAAGAGGCGGCCAGGCAGAATCCAAATTGGCCCTTCTTTAATCCCAAATATCTCCTGCAACCATCGGCGAGCGCTTTGAGCGGCCTGCTTTGACACGGGACGGCCGCGTTCGGTGAGATTGGGGAGCCAATGCGTTCGCGCGCTTAGACCGCTTCGCAACGAAGTCGCATCGGCTCTATTGATGGTAGCATGCTTGAAATTGCGGCCCGCGGGAAAAATCGCGCTTGCGACCTGGCCCAGAGTTCTAAATTGGGAGCGTCGCATCTCCGGCCAACGCTGCCAGCGATTATCGAACCACCAGTCGTGATGGTGGAAGACAACGGAACAGCGCCGGCCGTCGCAAGCGCGGGCGAGTTCGCGAACCAGAATCAAGTTCCGTCCCACGCCAGGGTTGTGAAACCAGACCAGCCAGGATTCATGAGAGTCCAGAAGGTTGCTTATCGCTCTGCGAATTTGGCCTCGAATCTTTGGCGCGCTGCCGCGCTGTTCGGAAATGTAATTGAACGCGTGACATGGGAGGAGCCGCAGGGACAAGGGGGCCAAGCATTTTGCAAAATCCGAAACCCACTCTCGATCCTTAGCTTCGCCGGTCGCGAGAATCACTTCTTCGATGGCGGGCTTATGTTGAGTCACCAGATGTGGCGTCGCTGATTCGATAATCCGCCGAATCCCGCCGGGCCGAAGATGATAATGGACAATCAACAATTTCAATGGGCACTCATCGGTATTGAAATCAAAACTTTGGCCGCCCTTTTGGCAGCGCCGATCTTTATGAGCAATGTCGGACTTTTTTCAAACGGACGCAATGGCAACGCTGCCCACGGGTGCCCACGGGTGCGATTAAAACTGTCGGTCAGTGGACCGCAGCGTTCACGCGGCAGAAGGTGAGACTGCCGGGGGTCTCGAAACTCAAAAGGGCGACGGCGCGCGGTATTAATCCCGCCCTCGCTATTTGGCCATCACGACTTCAAGGGTATCTTCGCGACTCTGCAATTTGTCTTCCTCGACCTCGACAAGCGGGACCGACGGAGGCGGAACAAGCGGGGCCGGTGTGTGATCGGTCACCACTTCCTCGGCCTTGTGGAATTTTACGCTGACAATCTTGCTGACGCCTTGCTCTTGCATCGTTACGCCATATAGCACGTCAGCCATGCCGATGGTTCGTTTGTTATGCGTGATGATGATGAACTGCGAGTGCGCCAGGAATCGCTGCAAGACGCGGATAAATCGGTTGATGTTTGACTCGTCGAGCGGCGCATCGAGCTCGTCCAAGACGCAAAACGGACTCGGCTTGACCTGGTAAATCGAAAACAGCAGCGCAACGGCGGTCATGGTCTGTTCACCGCCTGAGAGAAGTGAAATGCTCTGCAACTGCTTTCCAGGCGGGCGAGCCATGATATCGATGCCGCTTTCCAGGACATCACCTTCATCGACCAACAGCAAATCCGCCTTTCCACCGCCGAAGACTTCGGTAAACAAGTTGCGGAAGTTCTCGCGAATCTTCTGGAACGTTTCCGAAAACATTTCTTTGGTTTGCGCGTTGATGCGATTGATAACGTCCAGCAATTGTTGTTTGGCGTTCTGCAAGTCATCGTGCTGCTTGGTGAGGAACTGGTATCGTTGCTCAGTCTCCTCGTACTCCTCGATGGCGACGAGATTGACCGGCCCCATTTCATCCAAGCGCTTTTGCAAGGCTGCTACCTGCTCCGCTACCGCGTTCCAATCCGTGGCCGCGCCACTCGCCGCCATTTCTTCTGGCGAGAGCGTTTGCACTTTCGGGGGGCCTTCATCGGCGATAGTGATGGTAATGCATTCGCTGCGGACATCGTCGAGGCTGACTTGATATTTTTCGTGAATGCGCTGCCGCAAGTTTTGCACACTCATGTTTTTCTGCGCGAGTTCCACTTCGAATCCGCCGCGTTGCTGCTGAAGCTCGGCGAGGCGATGGCGTTGGGCTCGCAAGCTTTCCTCGCGAGAGACAATCTCGCTTTCTTGACTGTCTTTTTGAGCTCCGAGTTCGGCGAGCTGCGCGTTGACCTGCTCCCGTTCGTGTTGCAGCGAAGCAATCTTCCGGCGCGAATCTTCCATCTCCATTTCCAGCTGGGCGCGACGGTTGACAAACGAAGCCGTCTCGGCCCGGCGTTGATCGAGCATGCGTTGCAGTTCTTGAAGACGCTCGCGCAGGGATTGGACTTGCTGCCGGAATGACGCGCAGAGCTGCTCTTCGGCCGCGAGCGCGATTTTCGTTTCAGTCAGTTCTGAATTGGCCGCTTCGCGCTGTTGCCGCAGCCCCTCGAGCGCTGAATTCAATTCCGCCAATTGATCCTGCAGAGCCAATTCGCGGCTTTCCAACGCCCCAACTTGCGCGGCCAAGCCATCGCGCTTCTGCGAACCTTCGGATTCCTGAGCCGCGAGGCTTTGGATTTCGTAAACGACTGTGTCAATTTTCTGGTGCAGAGAGCGCAGCGAGTTTTGCAATGCGTTAAACTCACCCTGCCGAGTGGCGATGGCGACTTCCTGGCTGCGCAATTCACTTTGCGCCTGCTGCAAGGAGGCCTGCAAAACCGTTTGCTCGCTTTGCAACGCGCCTTTGCGCCGGCTGGCCTCCTGAATTTGCTCCTGCAGTTGCGCGATGGCCGCACTTAATTCGGCAATTTGATTTTTGCGTCCGAGGACTGAGGCGGGCGTTGTGCCGGTTCCACTGCCGGAGCCGCCGGTGTAAATGCCGTGTCGTGTCAACACCTCGCCAGCCAACGTAACGAAATCAAATTGACCTTGCGCGGCTTGCCACAGATCAGTCGCGGCACGCAAGTCAGCAGCAATGCGCGTCCGCTCGAGCAGACTTCTGACCAATGGCAGGATCGACTCGTCTGCCTCGACAACGCTCAACGCGGCAATTCCCTGCGCGGGCTGACTGCCGCTCGTATCGGCGCTCTCGGCAAGCTGGCTCGAAGGCGCATCACCGGGTTTCAGAAGCGTCAATGCCGCGATGCTGGCGCGCCCTTTTTTATTGGCCTGCAAATTCGCCAAAATCTCCTGTGCGGACTCCGGCTGCTCGGTCAAGACCAATTGCAAATGATGCCCCAGCGCCGCCTCAATAGCTGCGATGTAAGCGTCGGGCACGCGAATTCGATCGGTCAGCGAACCGAGAACATTGCGCGCGCCTTTGAGCGCGGCCAGCGAACCGGCGCTGAACCCTTCGTATTCCGATTGCAGCTGTTCGAGAACGTTCAGGCGAGAACGGCGTTCCGCTTGAGAACGCAAGAGGCCATCCAATTCTTGTGTCGCACCGTTTAACTCGTGCTGGATTTCGCGAAGCCGTTGCTGTCGTTCTTCGACAGAACTGCGACTTGTTTGGGCGTTCAGTTTTTCAGCTTCAACCGTGGCGGCGAACTCTTGCAACTTTGTCTCTAGCCGGCTGCGTTCTTCTTCCAATTGGATTTTCTCAGCCGAAAGTTTTTCGAGACGGACGACGTTGCCTTGCTTCTGCAAATCGAGCGCGTTGATTTCGTTGCGGACGCGCGTTAACTGTTGCGCCGAGGCGAAAGCATCGGCCTGGGTTTTTCGCACGGCTTCTTGATTCGCCGCCAGATCTCTTTCGATGGATTGAAGCGCTGCTCTCTTGACCGTCAAACGCTGCCGATTTTGTTCGAGAGCTTCGTTCGATCGGTTCAGACGTTCCGTGACGGTTTTGAATTCGTCCTCCGCCGCGAGACGCCGCTCTTCTCCCTGGGTGATGTCGCTGTGGGCTTTGGCATTTTGCAGATCAAGCTCCCGCAGCCGTTCTTCGTTAAAGTGAATTCGGCCCTCGTGCCGGTCGATCTGGCCTTTCAATTCGTGACCCTGTTGCTCGGTGCGATGGATATGTTGTTCCAGTTCCGAGAGCAAGGACCGGAGTTGCGTGACTTCCTCTTCGCCTCGGAGAACGCTTTCCGAACAAACTTCAATTTCAACCCGCACCTTTTCGAGAGCGGATTGCCGCTCGCGAATCGATGATTGCAGCACGTCGAACTGATGCCGGGCGAGTTGGGTGTCGAGGTGTTGCAATTCCAGCATCAATTGCTTGTAACGTCGCGCCTTGCCGGCCTGTCGTTGCAGCGAGCCAATTTGCCGTTTTACCTCGCGGATCAAATCGGAGACGCGCAGCAAGTTCTGATCGGTGTATTCGAGTTTGCGCAACGCTTCTTTCTTTTGCGCTTTGTATTTCGTAATGCCCGCGGCCTCTTCAAAAACCATCCGACGATCTTCGGGCTTGCTCGAGATGATCTGCGTAATGTTTCCCTGCGCCATGATGCTGTAGCTGGTTCGCCCAACGCCCGTCCCCATAAACAGCTGCTGAATATCCTTCAACCGGCAGGGTGTCTTATTGATGAAGTATTCACTCCCACCGTCGCGAAAAATCCGGCGCGTCAGCGTCACCTCATTAAATGCCATCTCGACACCCGCAGCCGTAAGATGCGCTGCATCGACGTCGCCAATTGTCAACGAAACTTCGGCCATCCCCAACGGCTTGCGCCCGTCTGTTCCATTGAATATGACATCGGCCATTTCGCCGCCACGTAATGCCTTAGCGGATTGCTCACCCAGGACCCAGCGGATGGCGTCGGAAACATTGGATTTGCCACATCCATTGGGCCCAACAATAGCGGAGACTCCCGGCAAAAAGTTGAGAGAGGTCTTATCCGCGAAAGACTTAAATCCTAAAACTGTCAAATTCTTTAAATACATTGTCTAGCTAGAGGAAAAAGGAACCGGCCGACCAAGTAAAGTCGAAAAACCACAACCTATTGCGTTTTGTGGAATCGCTGAACACAACCTATAGGATGGACGGATAGCGACTTGTGTTTCTGAACAGGTTCTGCGGCAGAGCCAAGCTTGGTTTCTGCCCTGTTTTGAAATACTATCCATGTCGGCTTAACTATCATCATGGCCAATATCGTCTTAACCACGTTTAATGCCAAGTACATCCACGCGGCCTTCGGCTTGCGGTATCTCATGGCGAATCTTGGCCCTCTGCAGAATCAAGCTTCCATCGTCGAATTCGACATCAAACAACGTCCCGCCGACGTCGTTGAAGTTCTTGTTGCGCACAAACCCAAAATCATTGGGCTGGGCGTCTATATCTGGAACGCCACGCTAAGCACCGAAGTGGTAACAATGCTGAAACGAGTTCAGCCCGAGATCATGGTTGTGGTTGGCGGACCCGAGGTCAGTTATGAGTTTCAGGACCAATCGATTGTTCGTTTGGCTGACTATGTGATCGCGGGGGAAGCTGATTTCAAGTTTGCAGAGCTTTGCCAGGGGTTGCTGGAAGGAGCGAGACCGCCGTCGAAAATAATTCCGGCCGAATTGCCCGACCTAAACCGCCTCATTCTCCCTTACGATTTTTACGATGATAAGGATATCGCTCATCGCGTCATTTACATCGAAGCTTCGCGCGGTTGTCCGTTCACTTGCGAATTCTGTCTGTCGTCGCTGGATGTGCCAGTGCGGCAATTCCCGATAGCGAATTTCTTAGCGAAGCTGGAAAGATTGCTCGATCGCGGCGTGACCCACTTCAAGTTTGTCGATCGAACCTTCAATTTGAATTTGAACACAAGCCGGGCAATCCTCGATTTTTTCTACGAACGCTATCGTCCTGGGCTGTTTCTGCATTTTGAAATGATTCCGGATCGGTTGCCCGAGGCATTGCGCGAGCCGATTGCGAAGTTCCCGGCGGGCGCACTGCAATTCGAAATCGGAATTCAGACATTCAACGACGAAGTTTCCCATCGAATCAAGCGCCGGCAGAACTATCACAAACTCGCGGAAAACTTCCGCTTCCTGCGCGAGCAAACAGGCGTTCACATTCATGCTGACTTAATCGTCGGTTTGCCGGGTGAAACGGTCGAAAGTTTCGGGCGCGGCTTTGATCAACTGGTGGCGTTGCGTCCGCAGGAAATTCAAGTTGGGATTCTCAAGCGGCTGCGGGGCACGCCGATTGTACGCCACGATGCTGAATGGGGCATGGTTTATAGCGACACGCCGCCCTATGAAATTCTGCAGAACAAATCGATCAGCTTCGCTGAGATGCAACGCATGCGACGGTTCGCGCGTTATTGGGACCTGGTGGCGAACAGCGGCAACTTCGTGGAAACCGCGCCGTTGCTTTGGAAGGATTCCAACTCACCATTCCAAGCTTTCCTGCGCTTCAGCGACTGGCTTCATTCGCAAGTTGGGCGTCGGGATGGCATCGCGCTGATCCGATTGACCGAGCTCGTGTTTGATTTTCTGACCGAACAGCTCAGCCAGGATAAATTCGAGACGGCGCAGATTCTATGGAGAGACTACCAACGAGGCGGGCACTCGGACAAACCGAGTTTTTTACGAGAGCATCTGACAAACGCGCCTGAAGTTGTCCAGCGACCGCTCGAAATCGCTAGACTTAAGCGGCAGTCGCGGCACTTGAATGAAGTATGAATTCGATGTTTGTCTCGTAGGACAGCGCGTCCCGCCTGTCGGCGGCCCGATGCATTTCAGACAGCGGAGATGCGTCGTCCCTCGCTGCGGTTGAAGTTCGGCAGTTTGGATTCGAAGAAACCGCGATTAAGAACCACGAAATACGCGAAAAACACGAATTTCAGAAAACCGAAAAAGAAGAGTTCAATTCTGCCAGCATTGAGACTACATTGTGCCGATCTTATGAAAATGAGCCGCCGGCTAATTCACGTTTGGGCTGGAATTCCATTAAAGGAGGAAGATATGGGTGAAGTGCGAGTAAAGGTGCGGCTCACGAATGCTGCGGACGAGTCGATGCAACGGCGCGGATTGATCAGACTCGACCAAGTGCGTTCGTTAGAAGTTGAAGCAATGGTTGACACTGGCGCTGTCCGGTGTGTGTTGCCCGACAAGGTCAGGCAACAGCTTGGCCTCAGTACTGCCTATCATCGGCATGCAAAGTACGCCGACGGACGTTCTGAAGAGGTTGATGTCACCGAACCGGTGCGGATCGATCTGGAAGGGCGACTGACTTACGAAGATTGCCTTGTCTTGGGCGACGAAGTATTGATCGGCCAAACTGCGCTTGAAAGCACCGATCTATTCGTGGATTGCGTGAATGGCCGGCTCGTGCCGAACCCTGCGCACCCGAACGCGGTGGTGCTGAATGTGCGGTGAAGGTCTTTCTGTAATCTTTAGTTGCCTTATGGGCTTTCGAAACGACAGTCGACAGCCTGATTATTCCTAACTGAACACCAAGCCCGCGAAGATCGCAAAGAACTCCCGGTCCTCGATAGAGTCACATCTATGCATTTTGCAGATTGCGTGCGAGATTGGGACGCGCCTTTGTCGTCTTGCCGCGCGGTCGAGCCGGACGATTGCGTGCGAAAACAGATGGGCGAGTTGCCGGAAGTGTCAAATGCAAATGCAGAGATGTGACCCCAACTGATTATTGAGACCTGACTCCTATCTGTCCTATGCATGCCGGAAATGGGTCCAGTTTTTCTCCTCCACATGCGCGTTATCGTCCTTTTTGTTGGGCCGGCTTCGGGTCATGAACACCGGCCGTGCTTCCCCCGCACAACGCCACCGTATCGACTTCCAGCCATCCGGGAACTCCTTGTTCCCACACACTGCCACGAATGGGTAGCTGATGGCGCAACGTATCTTTTCCCCACTCATTTCAACCCCTCCCGGGTAACAAAACTTTTGGCGCAATTCGCACACACATGAAAAGTAACTGAAAAGTATGGTCAAAGTCGCGAGCACCTCGTAATCTCCGTCAACTGCTTAAACCGATGTTCGTGAGAAAGGCCGCTCAATGAATAGAATCGATTCTTCACAAAATCCTCCAACCCCATTCGCGTCCGGCGCCAAGCCGACTCAACTGTTGAGCTCTGGCGCCTTTACGCTGATCGAGTTGCTGGTTGTCATCGCCATCATCGCCATCCTTGCTGGCATGTTGCTTCCAGCGTTAGCCAAGGCCAAGTCGAAGGCTCACCAGACCGCGTGCTTGAACAACATGCGGCAGTTGGGAATCGCGACGGTGATGTACGTGCACGATAATCAGAAGTATCCAGGAACGCTCTTCGCGCAAGGAGGCGTCCGTTACGTTTGGCCCGCGCGTTTGTTCAGTCAAATGGGAACGAACCGGCAGGTCTTCTCGTGTCCCTCCGCCCGGCCCGACAGCCGCTGGGACACGAACGTCAATAAGACTCTAGGCGCGCCGAATCTTTACGGCGGCGGACGGGACCCTTGGGGCATCAGCGAAACTGCTCTTTTCTCGACGGGTTATAATGACTGGGGTGCTTTCCCGGCTTTCTCGGATAAGGGCTTGGGCGGAGATGTGGACAGCCTGCAATGGGAAGTTAAAGAGGCGGCGGTAAAAGTGCCGACCGAAATGATCATGCTTGGCGATAGCAAACCCGGTGACGGCAGCGGCCCTAAACCCACGCGAGGGGCGTATGATGGAAACATTGACCCGACCACGCCGTCCGAATGGCCCTCCAATCGCCACAACCGAAAGACCGTTTTGATGTTCTGTGACGGACACGCCGAAGCCGCTAATCGCAACGATGTCATCGATCCCAAGAATGAAAGGTGGCATCGCCGTTGGAATAACGACAATTCGCTGGCGGGAACCTGGACCGTGACGGCCAGTCAAGCGGCGCGAATCGATCCTTGAGCGGCGCCTGGCAGACTTCGGGGCAGCATTTGCTGGCCGCGAAGCGGATTTGCGGATTGCCATCGCGCCGGCTGAAGCCGGGACTACATGCCGTGCGCATAGCGAATGGCGGCTCCCCATGATTTACGACGCGTCGCTGGCAAGTTTATTGGGCAAGGTTTGGGATGGCGGACGGATCGATCAGACTGAGGCTCGCCGGTTGTATCAACTTCCTTTGGAGGAATTGGGGGCGCTCGCGGATCGGCGTCGTTCTCTGGCAAAAGCTCAAGCTTATGAAGGTCGCGGCAACGACATCGTGACCTACATCGTTGACCGCAATGTCAACTACACGAACGTTTGCAATGTTTATTGCAAGTTCTGCGCGTTCTATCGTGTCGAAGGCGACGACGACGCTTATGTGATTTCGCATGACGAAATCGATCGCAAAATCGAAGAGACGGTGGCGCTCGGCGGGACACAGATTCTGATGCAGGGCGGGCATCATCCTAAACTGACCTTGCAGTGGTATGTCGATTTGCTGTCGCACATTAAAGGCAAGTTCCCGCAAATAAACATTCACGGGTTCAGCCCGAGCGAATTCATCCATTTCCGGGAAGTCTTCCAATTGTCGCTCGACGAAATCATCTCTCAATTTGTCAAAGCTGGGCTTGGTTCGATTCCTGGAGGAGGCGGGGAAATCCTCGTGGACCGAGTACGGAAACGCATTTCGCCGTTGAAAGCCCTGAGCGATGACTGGCTCGAAGTGATGGATGTGGCGCATCGTCTTGGTCTGAACTCGACGGCCACGATGATGTTCGGCCACGTCGAAACGGTCGAGGAACGCATCGAACATCTCGAACGCGTGCGCGCGCAGCAGGACAAGACCGGTGGTTTCACCGCATTCATCGCTTGGACGTTTCAAGCTGAGAACACGAAGTTGCGAGCGCCAACCGTCGGCGCCCACGAGTATCTGCGGATGCAAGCGCTAAGCCGGATTTATCTCGACAATATCCCGAACATTCAGAGTTCGTGGGTCACGCAAGGACAAGAGATAGGCCAAATCGCGCTCAAGTTTGGGGCCAATGATCTTGGGAGCATTATGATCGAGGAGAACGTCGTATCGCAGGCCGGAACGACGTTTCGCATGGGAATCGCCGACATGCAACGGCTGATCGAGGATCTCGGATACGAAGCTCGCCAGAGGGATAATTGGTATCGGCTCGTGAATTGAATTGATTTGTCAACTCGTTGCCGCCGGAAGCGGTTGCCTCACTTTGCGGACTTCGCGGTCTTGGTGTTCAAGCGTTCAATTCAAATCCCAAACCAGAACTTTTGTTTGACTCGGACACTGCCACCTTGGCGTAATCTCGACCAAACAAATGGCAACGTTGAAACAGAACAATCGTCAAACTACGCACTGGCCTTCGCATTGCGCACACGAACCGCACTGTAGCGGCGTCTCGGAAGAGCGCCGCAAACTCGGGTGGCTTAGAAATGGCGGCGCTCTTCCGAGACGCCGCTGCAGGAAAGCGATTGCCGGAGCCCGTTGCATCGCCATTACGAATGCTCCAATCCTTTTGATTCTGTGCCTGAGTATCACTCTTGCGCTCGGGACAGGTTGCCGGAGCGCGATTCCATTCTATCCCATCGGCATCTATTCCGTCGCGACGACAAATGATTTGCGCGTCGTTCGCGACGCCAGATTTAACACGGTTGCCGGTTCTGCGGACAAGGATTACCTCGATGCGGCAGACGAACTTGGTCTCAAGGTTTTAGCCTCACCGAACACTTCGGCTGGGAGCGGGTTCAACGCGGCGATTGCCCGGCGCACGGTTGCTGCCTCCGATGCGCACCCGGCATTGTGGGCGTGGTACGTCGTGGACGAGCCGGACCTTAACGGCATTTCACCCGAGGATGTAATTGCTGCCAATCGTTTCATCAAGAACCTGCCCGGCCGCAAGCCAACGGCCCTGGTGGTGTATAACGGCTACGCCTCGCTTCAGTACGCGAACATCACCGACATCATGATGGTCGATCGCTATCCAATTCCGTGGTTGCCGCTGGCCAATTTCCAGCAACATGTGCGAATGACTCGCCTGGCGCTTGGCAAGAAGAAACCGTTGATTGCCGTGATCCAGGCCTTCGATTGGACCTATTACAAAGAGTTGGTTGCCGAAGAGAAAAACTTTCGTCCGCCGACTTATGAAGAATTGCGCTGCATGACCTATTGCGCGCTCGCGATGCGGGCCAACGGGATTTTCTATTACGCGTTCAATGATGCGAACGCCTGGAGAATGTCCGAGCACCCCGAGACATGGGAAGCGCTGAAGCGGGTTGTCAGCGAGCTGAACGATTACCTGCCGCTCTTCCAGGCCGAACACCTCTGGTGGCCGCTGGTCCATCGCTTCGAGGACCCGGCCATTCGTTTTAATGCGGCCCTTGAAAGCAGTATTACCTCTGTGCTGTTAAGGGTGAAGCATGGGAACAAGCAAGTTCCCAGCGGAGATTACGTGGTCGCTATTAACAATACTCCCAAGAAACACACTTACAGTTTTCAATCGCCGCAACCATTGAAAGGCGCGGTTTTTGTTCTGGGCGAAGACAGGTTTGTGGCGGCCGAAAAGAACTGGGTAAAGGACGAATTCGATCCCTTTGCCATCCATATTTATGGACCGCTGGAGCAATCAATTCCGTAAATCGAGGGTTTCTCGAAACAGATTTCCGGATAGGTAGGCAGGGAAACCAGCCCTGGCTAACCGGAAATCTGTTTCGAGAAACCCTCTAGACAGATAAGCAGCGTGGCTACGGCTGCGGTGGCATGTAATTCATTGTGTAGTACGCCGCGGGATGCAACAGCGGTTCTCCGCTGATCGAGCGCACGCCAGGCAAGTGCAGTTCATGCACGTGTCCTTCTTGCAAGCCTTCAATGAAAAGCCGCGCACTCCGGCCATCTTTGCCCGCTACAATGTTCTTGATGGCCGGCGTGGTTTTATCCACTTCCGGGCTGCCGTAGTTGCTTTGATAGATGTAAGTGTAGGTTTCCAAGCGATACGAACTCGGTGCCGCAATCGTCGCAGGATCCACCGGTTGTGTAAAAGTAAGTTCGAAACCGTCTGGCTTGGCTCGCATTTCGTGGATTTCAAACGGAGTCTGCCCGCTCCAAACTAATCGCTGCAGCGCGAAGGGTTTGCCGCCGCGCGCGCCCCAGCCGCGATCAGTTCCATACACGACCAGCGAAGCATCGGGTCCGAATTCCAGCGCCAGATTCCCGGACGCGAATCCCTGCCGGAAAGGAAAGCAAGCGCCTTGGTAACGTCCGTTGACTTTCTCGAGATAAACGCGCATCACCGTGCTGTGGGTTTGATCGCCGACAAAGAGTTGGTTTTGGAAAGGTCCAAACTTTCCAGCTGTCGAATCGTAAACGATCCCGCTGGCGGACTGGCCCATCTTAGATTGGCCAGCCGCCGGGTAAGGAAACAAGATGGCAGGAGGAACCAACTCGGGGATTTGCTTCGCCTCGATATGCATTCGGCTGCCGCTCTTCGGATCGCGTGGCCGTTTGCCCATCACGTCCGCCAATTTGTACCACATGTTGCCCGAGGGGTTGCCGACAAACCCACCGGGTTCAAGATGTTTCAAAGCACAAGCGCCGTTCCATGGCCCTTGATTATCCGTGTAAAACATGTCTCCAACCGAATTCGCCCCAATGCCGCCGGGAGAACGAAGTCCGCTGCAAGTCGGAATCGCTTTGCCTTCAGGTGTAATTCTCAAGCACCACCCGCGAAATTCTATTTCGCTGGTGAACGAACCAGTCAGACAAAGGACAACCCAAATGTTGCCGTCTTTGTCGAACTTCGAGCCGAACGCGTATTCGTGATAATCGCCCGTGATGCCCCAACCATCGCAGACGGTTTCAAACAAATCGGCGCGACCGTCGCCATCGAGGTCCTTCATGCGGGTAAACTCGCCACGTTGCGTGGCATAAAGCCAGCCATCGCGCAACGCCAGTCCGAGCACCTCATGCAAACCACTCGCGAACTGGCGAAACTTCGCGTTGACCGGCGGATTGTCGAAAGCGCCGTCGATCATGTAGATGTCCCCAATCCGTGTCGACGCAGCCAACTGACCGTTCGGCATCACTTGGAGAGCGCCCGCTTCGAGAAGAATTCCTTGAGGAACCGGAACTGTCACGATTTGATAATATCGGCTTTCTGCGGCAGCGATGTCAGACGCGGCGAACGAAGTTACATGGGTTGTGACGCTGAACGCTGCGATGGCGCAAATGATCGTCCAGGCGTACGTCGCAATCTTAATCCTAATCCTAATCCTAATCATAATCATAATCGATTTCGCAGTGGTTGCGGAAGCGTTGGCCGGATCGAAATGCCGCCGACTGCAAGTCGGCGATACAGCAGAGTGAAACTCTGCGTTACGATGGATGAGTTGGTTCACCAAAGAAACTCTTCCACGATTTGTGCGTTCTTCAGGTTGAACACGACTGGAACCAATAATTCGGAGCGTCCATTGCTTTGCCGCACGACCGGTTTAGCGCCGGAGTTAGTCAACTTAATTGTCATTCGTCCATCAACAGCGTAGCCGCCATCCTTTTCTTCCATCTTGGAACCTACCGCGGCGCGGAAATACAGATTCTCGATCGGCTTGTCCGAATGAAGCGTCAGCGTGCGAACCAATTCAGGATCGACTTCGCCGGCGCGACCAACGGGATAATCTTCGATCTGCACCTCTCCGAACGAATAGAGGAACGTCGGCCGTCGTTTCTCATCCAACCGATAGCCTTGCATACGGTAACCGCCCTTTTTGCCTGCAACTTCGGGCCAGGGAGCGTTGGCGTCTGCCAAAATCGCGAACGATGGCCCGGGCGGCATTTGCGTTACTTGATTGCCGAGCGGCGGCTCGAATCCGACACCGCGATCACTCCGATGCCGCGATGCATCAATGAAGGCCCCCTGCCAAACAAGAGCAAGCCTCACATTATTGGCGTCGAAGGCCAGATTCGCTTTCTCCGGGTAGCCAACACCAATCGCCCGCGAGCCGGCGCCCTCGATGAAATTCCGATAGATCGTTGCTTCCTTTTCGACGACCAATTCCAGCTTCGCCTGAATTAAGCCATCGGGAACTTCCGCTTCCGCGCCTCGCGAGAGGTAAGCCCAGATCGCGTTGATTTGGCGGTCGGTATCGCCATCGAAGATTTCCTTATTCGCAGCTTTTCCTTCCGGCCAAAATGTCGGCATGCGTGTGCCGGGACGCAACGAAACCGGATCGAGCAAGTAACGCTGAAACCAATCCTTCTGCAAACGTTTGGCCATTTGTGTCAGGTCCATCGCGGGAACTCCCAAAGATTTGTATTTGCCAAATGTGTGGCAGGAAATGCAGGTCAGACCTTCGCGTCCAACGAGTTTCCGGCCGAACTTTGCATCTCGCGCAGATGCTTCAGCTAGGACTTTGAGTTCTTTCGAATTATCCGCCTGCTCAAATGCGGTCAGCAAGTGCCCGACATTCGCGTCGCCGAACCGCGGCATGCGTGTGGCCATGTACGGCCGAACCTTTCCGCTTCTTAATAGCACTTCGCGCAGCCATTCGGGCTTGAGCTTGTCGCCGACTTTCGTGAGATGCGGCGGGATTCGGCCTTCGTCACCGAGATCGGCTTCGCCAATGACGCCGAAATATTCGGAGCGCGTTCGTTCCGGGCCGCCGATGCCGTCGCGCGAGTGGCAGGCAAAACAATTCAACGCTGCCATGGTCCGGTTGATTTGTGCTTTCGCGTCGACAGACTGTGTCAGTGTTTCAACGCGCTGAAGCGTGTTCCGAAGGACTGCGCGCTGAGAATCGCTGAACGAAAAACGAGGAAGGCCTTGTCCGGGCCGAGCTCCGAGGCAACCGTCTGGCTTTTCGGCATCAAGAGAGTTCAATGCCTTCGTCACCGGAGAGGACGCGATCATGACTCCACCAACTTGATGGCAAGCGGCGCAACCGAGCGAGCTGAAAAGTTCTTTGCCACGGCTGGCTTTCACGGCATCGACGGCAAGCTTTTCTTCACCGACCGGATACATCGGCTGGCCAATATGCGAAAGTGCCGATGCGGGAATCTCGCGCTTAGACAAACCGGGTGCTTCGTACGAAACTTTCAGTTCCGCGCCACCGCCGCCATTGAAATAGGTGACGAGGATGGGATGCTCGCCCGCTTTGAGCCCGATTTTTCCGGATCGCTCTTGCGGCGCGTGCATGCCATCGTTCTGCACGACCAACTTATCGCCAATGTAAAGCCGGGAGCCGTCATCCGACTCGGTATAAAACGTGTAGATTCCTTCGGTCGGCACATTCAGGAAGCCGCTGAAACGGAGTCCAAAGTTGGAATTGCGCTTGCGCACAGCCAGCGTGAAGTGATCGGCGAAGCCCGTCGCGTTAACGCGCAGCCGGTCGAAATTAGGCGAATCGTTGAACTGCGCCTGAAAGTACTGGTAACTGACGCCTTTTATGCGTTGCGCCCGACTGCCCGTGTTAGTTGAGTTGGCCTGATCGCGGAGCAGATACATCGCGATGGCTGTGGCCTCGCCTTGGTCGAGATTCAATGAAGGCATTCGTCCGGACGGTCGCGTTTTCAGCGGGTCGAGAAGGAACTGAGTCAATTGTTCGACGGTTGTTTTTTTCGCGAGATTGCCGAGGGGCGCCGAAGTGCTTTTCAGATTCTCCAAGTCTGCCGAACTCGTCTTGACGGGCGCTTCGTCATCGAGCGCTGATGGTTTTGGCCGCAAAGCCTCGGCCGGTTCGTCCGGCGCATGGCATGCGACGCAACCGACTTGATGATAGAGTGTCCGGCCTTGCTGGATTTTGAAGTGATCGGCGCCTATGGGATCAGCGGCCGGCCTTTTGTCCAGTGATACAAGAAAGTGGACGAGATTCTCGACAGTTTCCGCCTTCTGAGATTCGTTCATTCCATGCAAGACATCGGGCATGGTCGTGCCAGGTTTTTCTCGATGTGGATCCTGGAGGAACGCTCGCAGATATTGGGGGGTTATCCTCAACCCAGATTCGCCGAGAAGCGGAGAAGTTCGAGAGGCCAGGCGCGCTTTGATGGCCGACTGAGCTTGATGACAGGCCACGCAATTCAATTCGCTTATCAACAGTTCGCCAGGATCAAGACCAGCCGGTGCGATGTGTTGCGGTGCGACGATTGGTTCTCGCGTTGGGGCCGTTGTCACTTGAGCGGAGGTGGTAAGTGCCAGACCGGTTAGGCTGACGGCGGCAATGAAGACAAGGTCGCGCAGAACCGTTCTTCTTAGGTTTTCGATAATGTCCATGATGACTTCCCACGTAATCGTAAAGCAGACATTCTTTGTCCGCCGGTCACGGAACTTTCCAGTTCCGTGCTGATTGATTCGAAGTTAAGTGCAAACCAGCGCAACGCCGCAAGTGTTTTGATTGGTTGACGGGCCACGAACGACCAAGCTGACCGATGACGAGGAGCGCCAAGAACGCTCGATTGAAACCGCTACGTGCTCGCGCTCCTTGTCATTCAGAGGCCATCGGCTGGTTTGGCACTAATGTTATCGGCGTCTCTCGCGCTCTCTCTGTTTAAGGTCGTCCTCAATCATTCTGCGTTCCACGCCTTGGCGTTCCCATGGATCCAATGAATCCAGATACTCG
Source organism: Verrucomicrobiota bacterium (assembly GCA_016871515.1). Lineage (GTDB taxonomy): Bacteria > Verrucomicrobiota > Verrucomicrobiia > Limisphaerales > SIBE01 > SIBE01. The sequence continues at coordinate 47,194 of VHDE01000007.1, read as the reverse complement.
CGAGGATAGAGAGCACGCATCTCCTCGCCAGAAAGAGTCTTGGACTGACCGTGCGGGCTAGCGCAGCCGACAAAAACGCTGACGGTAATCGCGGCCAGGAACATCGCGGTGGTCGATTGGACAGATTGATTCTTCATAGCCGATAAGCGTCGGCAAAATCAGTGCGTTGTCACGAGCTTTTCTACTGCTGAGACCAAGCAAACCAGCGATTACCATTCGACAATGACTGCCGGCGATGCCGGATAACGGCCGCATTCGGCGCCATAAATGGAGAGCCCGCCTTGAGCCAAGGCATCTTGTGGAACCGAACAGCGCAACCGGAGCTCCTTGCCTTCAGTTCTCGAGTTGCCTCTGCGTTAGCAGCGTCAGTGGTCGCGGGATTTGCTGCGGGCATCCATTCCGCAGAGATTAGCGGCCGGCCATTCCATCTGCCCTCGTTCAGCATCCAGTGACCGAATCCTCGAGATGGGCGATAGCGCGTTGCAGTTTCTCTGGATTAATCGCCTGCGATTGCGGACTAGTTTCTTCCCAAGCTGCGCCTGGAAAAACGATGGCCGTGGGCTGATTTGGCGCTTCGACGAATGGAGGCTTGTCAAAGGTTGAGCCATCGCCGGTAACACGCGGGTCACCAGCATCAACAAGAATCTTGATCAACTGTGCCGCGAGTTCCTTTTTTTTCACACTGAAGGCGGGATCAGCCGCGAGATTCTTCACTTGATCGGGATCGTTGCGGAGATCGTAAAGTTCTTCGGCGGGACGTTTTCCAAAGGCGAAGTCATAGTGCCATTTCCACTCGGGGTCATTGCGATGCGCGATGAGCCACGCCTTCGTCGGGCTGGCGTCCATGTCTGCGAATGCCGCATAGGTCTCATTTTCGAGTTCGCTGGTCGTCGGCGCCGTTGTGGGGGTCACAGTCTTGGGACTGCCCATAGGCCAGCGGTCTTCCTTGAAGTTACGGATGTAAAGGAAATCGTGTGTCCGCAAAGCCCGCTGCGGATAGGGCAGGTTCCCTTCGCGGGCCGCCCCGACATGGCGTTCGCGTCCTGTGACAACCGATGTGCGAGTCGGGTCCACTTGGCCGGACTTTTCGGAATGCAGCACAGACAAAAGACTGCGGGCGTTCATCCCGGCTGGAAGTTTCGCGCCACTGAGTTCGAGGAATGTCGGCGCAAGGTCAGGCAACCAAACGAAATCGTCCACAACGCGGCCAGGCTTAATGCCCGGTCCAGCGGCGACGAGAGATACGCCGGCGCCGAAATCAGAAAGGTTACATTTTCCGCCGGGCACACCGGGCATGCCATGATCGCCGCTCAGCACAACGATCGTGCGGTCGAGTTCTCCGGCTATCTCGAGCTCTTTAATAAGGACGGCGATGCCTGCGTCCAACGCCTGTACCTCACCGAGATAATCGGCTACATCTTGGCGCACTTCGGCGACATCGGGCAGAAATTTCGGCAGCTTGCCCTTGAGCGAATCGGGTTCGATGTTCCAAAGCGCTTTGCCTGAACCTTTCTGCCAAGTGCGATGCGTGAGCGTCGGACCAAACCAGAAGCAGAATGGTTGTCCTGGCTTTCGTTCCGTGAGGAAGGCGGCGAAGTTGTCGCGCACTTGATCGAGCATCCGTTGTTTGGCGGCCTCGAACGTCATTCCTTCGCGCACCATTTTTGTCGCGTTCTCGGAGAAATTATTGAAGAGATTTCCGGCCTTTTGATAGGCGTGCGTTTGCCCGCCATACGGTGCGTCGGCTGGTGTGCCTGGACTCCAGACTTTGAATGCTTTGCCGATGTGGTAGCCCGCGTGTTTGAGCAGCAGCGGCCAGCTCGGAATATTCGAATCCCACACCGCACCACTGAGGATCGCCCCGCGGCCAGTGTTAAAGAAGTACCGCCCCGACAACAACGCGCTGCGGCAGGGCGTGCAAGAGGGCGAACCGACGAACGTGTTTTTGAATAACACACCGCGCCGGGCGATCTGATCGATGGTTGGCGTCCGAACGACTTGGTTCGGTGATGGACGCGACTCGACCGTTGCATAAATGCTCGCGTAACGGCCCCAATCGTCCGCAAAACAAAAAAGGATGTTTGGGCGCTGTGAATCCGCGGCTGCCGCGGCTTTGAAGACAACGCAAAGGAAAAGGAATAGAGAGGCCCAAGCTTTCATGCTTTTTCAATGCTTTTTCAGCCTTTTCACCCGAGAACGGAGGGTAGCGGTTCGGAGGCGTCCGGACAAGGACGGATCCGGATCTCACGGTTCTCATTTCGGCTCCCATTTTGTCCAGTGCATCTGGAAGCTGTCCGTAGCGGCGGGCATCCTGCCTGCCGTAGGGGGCGCGCATCTTGCCGCCCGGAACAACGCTTGAAGCGCGGATGCGGCATTCTAGCTCGCACGCGTGGTCCGCCGGGCAGGATGCCTGCCGCTACGAGATGCCTCGAGCGGCCTTATCCGGGTGCTCAACGGTGTCCACGCGCAAGGAATCCCCAGACTTGCTCCGTCGCGAAAATGAAAAGCCCGGGACACGCGATTGGCTTCTGCAAAAAACCTGCAAGCTTGGCGCTTAATCCATGGCTCGCGCGATCTAGGCCGCAGGCTGGCGGAGCTGTCGGATTCCACTCGACCTTAATGCGCGATCGTCGGTCTGCGTTAAGATTGACTTGGAGACTTTCCCAGCCGAGCGTTGACTTCAAAGCGAGCGGCACAATACTTCCGCTATGAACGGTTATATGGACGATGCGGGCATGATCGATGGGCAGTTCTAGCGGAGCAAACACCTAATTCAAAGCAGCGGGATGTTTCAGAGAGCAGATTGAGTTACAATAGGGTATGAAGCACAAAGGAAAAGCCAGACAAGCGGGGATGCGACTCATCCTCTGGACTCTAATCCTTTTGATAGTGTCAATCGCGGGCGGAGTGCTGGCGACTATTATTGGATCGATTGTCGCGGCGATAGCGACAACGTTGATCGTGTTGTGGGTTCTCTTTGCGCTGTTCTCGCTGAACTTTTTCCGCGACCCCGATCCGAAGGTTCCGAAGAATACTCAAGCAATCGTTTCTCCGGCCCACGGCAAAGTGGACATCATCGATGAGACGTCCGAAAATGAGTTTATTGGAGGTCCCTGCCGGCGCATTTCCATTTTTCTCTCCGTGTTTGACGTTCACGTGCAGAACGCGCCCGTGGCTGGGCAGATCGCTTACCTGAGACATTGCCCCGGAAAATTTATCAATGCGATGAAGCCCGAATGCAGTTCTCAAAATGAAAACGTCCTGATTGGGTTTGAGTCCAGCGAACAACCTAGCGAGAAGATCGCCGTTCGTCTCATTGCCGGCCTTTTGGCGCGCAGAATTGTTCCATGGGCGAGTGCCGGCGACGTTGTGGAGCGCGGTGAACGGATCAGCCTGATTCGCTTCGGTTCGCGCGTGGACCTTTACCTGCCGCTTACCACACGGATCGCGGTGAAGTTAGGAGATAAAGTGACCGGCGGCGAAACCGTGATGGCGACACGCAACTGACGAGGCTATGACAATCCAGTCGATTCCGGGAACCGATTCGTCCAAACTGAGAATCTATTTTCTGCCGAACCTGATGACGGCAGGGAATTTGTTCTGCGGATTTGTGGCCTTAACTAAGATCGTCGAAGCAGACATCAGCGATCCGGCGATTTTTTTTCCGGCGATTAAGAATGCGCTCTTTTTCATTTTCCTGGCTTGCATCTTCGATTTATTGGATGGACGCGCGGCGCGGATGGGGGGATCGGAAAGCCCATTCGGGCGCGAGTTCGATTCTTTGGCCGACTTAATCTCGTTCGGCGCGGCGCCGGCCTTTTTGGTGCATCGCATTGTTTTGAAGGATGTCTTTGTGAATCATCCCGAAATCGGCTGGTTCATTGCGTCGATTTACTTAATCTGCGGTGCGCTGCGGCTGGCCCGGTTCAACTGCCTGGCAGCGATGGCTGGAACAGGAGGAGGCAAGGAGTTTCTGGGCTTCCCGATTCCGGCGGCGGCTGGCCTCGTGGCGTCACTAACATGGTTCATTATGTGGTGGGAGGATCGCGATTTCGCCAAGGGAACTTGGCGCTACATTTTGCCGTGCATCCTGCTTTTCGTCTCGTTCATGATGGTCAGCGAACGAAAGTATCCTTCCTTCAAAAATCTCGACCTTCGTGCAACCAGGCCCTTCACCAAGATGGTCATTGCCATTTTGTTCATTGGTTTCTTGCTCGTGCTCCGCGATAAGATTCTGCCTTTTGTGCTGCCGGCGCTTTTTACGGCTTACCTGATTTACGGGTTTGTTCGACCACGCATCTCGCGTCGGATGCGCCATGAAATCGAGGACGAGGACGAGGACGATTCGGCTGAAATGGAACGATAAAGGGCATGGCCGAAGTTTCTGAACTGTTGATGGCCAGCATCATCGGGTTGGTGGCTGGCTTTCTTATCTCGATTCCGGTAGGGCCGATCAACATCACCATCCTGAACGAAGGCGCGACGCGCGGCTTTCGATGGGCCGCTCTGATAGGGTTGGGCGCCATCGCGATGGACTTCATCTATTGCAGCGTCGCCTTCGCTGGTTTTTCCGGGTTGTTCACCTCGCGTTTGATCCGCGCCGCCATTGAGCTGCTGAGCTTCCTGGTGATGGTTTATCTAGGCATCAAGTATCTTTTGATCAAAGAACTGCCTGTCACGGGCAAAAGCCTGGAGCGCGTTGAACATCGGCTGCATCCGCACACAGCCTTCATGATCGGATTTGTGCGTGTGCTGGGGAATCCGACGGTTCTGCTCTTTTGGATCACGTTGTCAGCCAGTTTTATTTCACACGAATGGATTGAGGACACCTGGCCGAGCAAGGGTGCGTGCGTGATTGGAATGTCCGCCGGCGCCTTTGCCTGGTTTATCTTTCTGAGTTTTGTTGTCTCGCTCGGACACGGGAAGTTTTCGACAAAGACGCTCGTGCGCATGTCACACTTTTCTGGGGCGTCGTTCTTAGTCATGGCCGTGCTGATAGGAATTCGCTTGGTGAGACTTCTCGCGCAACATTAGCGAGGTGGAGGAATGGCGCTGCGCCGTCGCGGCGCGAGCGAAGTCCGAACTGTTTAGTGTCGCGATTGGACTGCAAAGGGGGTCACCAACTGGATTGCATTGCAGATTGGCTTCGCCAGCTAGGGAACGCGAAGGGAACGCGTTTGCCGCCGAAGAAAACAAATGACAAGAATGCGGGAATGCCTAAAGTCTCCCTGCATTTTATGCCGAGACGCACGGACATTCATTCAGTTCTAATCATAGGCGCCGGACCGATCATTATTGGCCAGGCCTGCGAGTTTGATTATTCCGGGACGCAAGCGTGCAAGGCGCTAAAAGAGGAGAATTACCGGGTCGTTCTGGTCAATTCCAATCCGGCCACAATCATGACGGACCCGGAATTCGCCGATCGCACATATATCGAACCGATTACTCCGGAATGCGTCGAAAAAATCATTGCGCGCGAAGTTGCAGAACTGAAGCGTCTCGGTGCGCAAGGCAAGCTCGTTCTTCTGCCAACTTTGGGCGGGCAAACGGCTTTGAATACCGCGATGGCGCTCTTCCGGTCTGGTGCGCTGGAGAAATACCAAATCGAAATGATCGGCGCCAACGCCCAAGCAATTGAGCGAGGTGAAGACCGGCAAATCTTCAAGGAACGGATGATCAAGATCGGTTTGGATGTGCCGATCAGCGGCACAGCGCACAATCTTAACGAAGCGCGCGACGTTGCGGAAAAGATTGGCCGGTTTCCACTGATCATTCGGCCCGCCTTTACTCTGGGCGGCACCGGAGGCGGTATTGCTTACAATCGCGAAGAGTTTGACGAATTGGCCAAGCGCGGCCTCGAACTTTCGCCGGTCTCAGAAATTCTGGTCGAAGAATCGTTGCTGGGCTGGAAGGAATACGAAATGGAGGTCATGCGAGACAAGGCGGACAACTGCGTGATCATTTGTTCGATTGAGAACTTTGATCCGATGGGGGTTCACACGGGCGATTCCATAACCGTCGCGCCGATCCAGACGTTGACGGACAAGGAATATCAGATCATGCGCGACGCCTCGTTTGCGGTCATTCGCGAGATTGGCGTCGAGACCGGCGGTTCCAATATTCAATTTGCCGTTAATCCGGATAACGGGCGGATGGTCATCATCGAGATGAACCCGCGAGTTTCGCGTTCCTCGGCCCTCGCTTCCAAGGCGACTGGGTTTCCGATTGCCAAGATTGCCGCGAAGTTGGCTGTCGGTTACATGCTCGACGAAATCAAGAACGACATCACACGCGAAACACCCGCCAGCTTTGAGCCAACTATCGACTATGTAGTTACCAAGATTCCGCGGTTTGCCTTTGAAAAGTTTCCTCAAGCTGATCCGACCTTAAACACACAAATGAAATCGGTCGGCGAAGCGATGGCCATCGGGCGGACCTTCAAGGAGTCTCTGCAGAAATGTTTGCGCTCGCTCGAGATAGGCCGCAGCGGTTTGGGCGGCGATGGCAAACCTTGGCGCATTGGCAACGAAGTTTATGAGGATCGCGCAATCCTTCCGCGCGATGTGATTACCCGAAAATTGAGCGTGCCAAACGCCGAGCGAATCTTCTTTATCCGCCATGCCTTCCGCGCCGGGTTCAATCTCGAAGAAATCTTTGCGCTCAGCAAAATTGACCGCTGGTTCCTGATGCAGATTAAAGAAATTGTCGATTTTGAGGAGGAGCTGGCGGCAGCGCGCTCCAGTGCATCTCTTGCTTCAGCTTAAATCCGGCATTTAGATTTAGACTTAACTTAACGCAAAGGCGCAAGGACACAAAGGGACACAAAGACTCAAAGAATTGAACCGAACAGGAATCGAAACTCACCCAATCGGTGAGCGGCAACAAACGAGTCTTTCTCAACCGCTTTGGTTCAAAGCTTGGCGCCTTTGCCTCTCTGCGCCTCTGCGTTATTGCTTATCGATGATTTCCAATTGGTAAGGCGGCGAGAGCTTGCTGCTGGATCCGCGTTGAGGAAACCGGTTGTACTCGTAATCGAACTTGTAACGGTAATTCACGTGAGTCCGATCGGCCGGTATCGGCCCGACCAGCGTCTCCCAGCGATTCTTCAAAACGGGCGCAGGAACCATCGGGTACTTGTCGAAACCGATCACGACGTACGGTTTGATCGTCTCTTTGCGCAAAGTCTGTTGGTTGCTGTCTAACGCGACTTCAAAGAGGTAAAGGCCGTTGGCATTCCGAACATGTTTGGATGGCGTGAGGTTTGTTGTTATGGTCGTGGAACAGCCGGATAAGACCAACATCGCGAGCAAACAGGCGGTCCATTTGAGGATGATCATACGCAGGTGCAGCGTTACATAAGCCCTGGCGCGTTGTAAAGTTGGATTTGTTTTTCCGTTTGACCATGCTCAGTGAGAGCGAGTAGGGTGCGGGGCTTAATTATTTTTGGACAACCAGTATGTTTGCGAGTATTCGCCGTCATCAGAAGTGGCTTTGGATATTTATCAGTGCGGTCACGATCATTAGTTTCGTCGCTTTCTTTAGCCCGAATCAACAGAATCCATTCGCGCGCAAGACTTCCGGCACCGAACCCGTCGGGTCGATCAACGGTCGCCCCATCACACGCGACGAGTATCTCGATGTCTATCGGGAGGCGCACCTGCGTTATCTCTTCAGTTACGGACGCTGGCCGGAAAATGACGAAGCAACCCGCCAGCTTGGGATCATGGAGCAGGAAACACGCAATCGTCTCTTGCTCACCGAGAAGCTGAAAGAGCTCGATGTGAGGGTCAGCGAAAAGGCTGCCGCGGATTGGATCGTCGAGGCGTTCCAGGATCGCGAGCGGAAGACGTTTCGCAAAGATGCTTACGAGAATTTCATCAAGAATACGTTGCCGGAAGGCAGGCTCTCCCAAAAGGATTTCGAACGCTTCGTTCGTCACGAGGTTGGCATCCAACATCTAATCAACGTCGCCGGTCTGAGCGGCAAACTGGTCACCCCTCAAGAAGCCGAAGCCATTTATCGTCGCGAACACGAGCAAGTGGACACGGAAGCCGTCTTTCTTTCCTCCTCAAATTATCTCTCAGCCGTCACGATGGACCCAACCGCGTTGGCGACGTTTTATACAAATAATGCCGCGTCTTACCGGGACCCGGAACGCATTCAAGTGAGTTACGTCAAATTCGATGCCACAAATCATTTGGCCGAAGCGGACCAAAAGCTGAGTCAAATGACGAACATCCACCAAATCGTCGAAGCAACCTATCAGCAGCGCGGGACGAACTCGTTCGTCGATGCCAACAATCAGCCGATGACACCCGACGCAGCGAAACAAAAGATTCGGGACGAGATTCGCCAGACTCTTGGGTTAACCGAAGCGCACAAGAAAGCCATCGACTTTGCGAACAAGTTAATAGCCTTGCCGCCGCAGACGAACAATCTGGCGAATTTGGCCGCGGCCGAGGGCCTCCTCTCGCAAATCACTGAACCATTTGGCCAAAATGAGGAGCCGCCGAACCTAAAAGTGCCGCTGACTTTTTCACAAGCCGCTTTTAGTCTCAGTCCTCAGGAGCCTGTTTACGAACAGCCGATCGTGGGTGAAGAGAGCGTTTATCTTATTGGGTGGAACAAAAGAATTCCTAGTTCGTTGCCACCGTTGGACAGCATTCGCGCCAAAGTCGAGGAAGATTTCCGCAGAAATAAGGTCCGCGAATTAGTGAGCAACGCCGGCAACGAATTGTACAACTCGATCACGAATGCTTTGGCCCAGGGCAAAGCTTTCTCGGCTGCGGTCGCCGAAGCGAACTTTACCTCCATTGATCTGCCGCCATTCTCGCAGAAAACAACTGTCCTGCCCGAATTACCATATCGCAATAGTTTGCCCTCTCTAAAGAATTCCGCGTTTGCCCTCTCGCCCGGGAAATTGAGCAGCTTCACCCAGGCCAGTGATGGTGGGTTCATTGTTCGTTTGCAGGCCAAGGTGCCCGTCTCCGACGCCCGCGTGAAAGAGGAATTGCCGGATTTCCTGGCTGATTTGCGAAGATCGCGGCAGTACGAGGCGTTTAGTGAATGGCTCCGCAAAGAGCGCGAATTGGCTCAAATCATTTTGCCAACCGACAAGACCGAGAACAAAGCTGCCAATTAGGCGTTTCGCAGGACAGGCGTCCCGACTGTCCTAATGGTCTTGTGGTGCATGGGACAGGCGGGACCCGCTAGGAGCAATCGATGACTGCGATCATCAAACTCTCGTCGCCTTCGACGCGCGAATTCTGGGAGATTCCAGTCCTGTTCGAAGATGATCATCTGCTCGCCTTGAACAAGCCGAGCCGCCTTCTCACTTCGCCGGACCGTTACGATGCGGAACGGCCAAACTTGATGAAGCTCCTCCACCGCGACATCGCTCGGGGAGCGCCTTGGGCGCGGGACCGCGGCGTAAGCTACTTGGCGAATGCACACCGGCTAGACTTCGAAACCACTGGTGTGATTCTCTTGGCGAAAGATAAGCCCACATTGATCTCGCTCGCGAACCAATTTGGCACAGACAAACCGGAGAAGGTCTATGTTGCGCTTGTGCATCGAACGCCCAAGGAACTTTCCTTTTCGGTGGAAGCGAAGTTGGCGCCGCACCCAGTGAAGATCGGTTTGATGCGTATTGATTCGAAGCGCGGCAAGAAAACGCTCACTCACTTTGAAGTCTTGGAACGCTTCTCCGGTTTTACCTTGATACAATGCCGGCCTGCAACCGGCCGAACCCACCAGATCCGCGTCCATCTGCAACATTCCGGGGTCCCAGTGGTTGGCGATTCGCTGTATGGCGGCAAGCCGCTTTTGCTCTCGAGTTTGAAGTCCGAATACCGGCTCAAGCCCAAAGCAGTGGAAAGGCCCTTGATCAATCGGGTCGCGCTTCATGCTGAACAGCTCTCCATTAATCGTCCAGCGACGGGACGCCTCGTGACCATAGCCGCTCCACGCCCGAAGGACCTGGTGGTCGCGCTCAAGTACCTGCGTCGTTATGCAAGCACGGTTCAACCGGTTGAATCGGCACCGTCGCCGTGATCGCTGGATGCATGGCAATTAATTGGAGCGCGCGCTTTAACAACGTTTTGCCAGGCTCGACCTGAGGCCATGTCGACGCGCCCGACGGATGGGGCAGTGGAATCAAATCGTAATGGAAGCCGCTTCGTGGAACCACCGGAACAGCGTTCGTCCGGCCGTCCAGGCAAACGGCTTGCCCAGCACCGGCTCCTTCGCACCCGGCGCTTGACCGATCAACATGACTTTGCTCAGCACAGCTCCACCCGAAACGACCGGCTTTAGCATGCGCGGACATCGCCGGCAGGCCAGCAATGACTGGACATGCTGACGAAGAGCTTCGTGCCGTTTCGTAGTGGTTTTCACCTGAGCCTTCGAAGAACGGGCCATCATCAAATCCGCGGCCGCGCTTCCGCCCGAGGATGAATTTAAAGTCACCGCCACGGGCGGAACGTTAACTTGTGAATGAAAGAACAGAAATTAAGTCGGCGGGATGCAACGAGCCTTCTCCCTCTCTTCGCGAGCGAGGAGAGGGCTGGGGGGAGGAGCCAACCCGATAAACATGCGCCTTTACTTCTCCCCACGAACCTTGCGTCGCAGCAGGACAGGCGGGACGCGCTGTCCTACCAAATGTTCATGCGGGCATCCGCTGGCAGGCTCCATTGAGCCGCCACTCAACCAGGCTTCCAAATCTTCTTTTCGACGGGCTGGACGCGCTCACTCTGTCGCCTCGCTTTTAGTTTGATGTAAGGCGGCACGTAACAACTCCGATGCGCGAAGCTGCCGGGCTCCGCTTGCGGATTCGCATGGCGCGGTTCAGCCACATCTTCAATGACAAATCCGCTCCGGCACAGGCCGCCAAGAAGCTGGTCCCAGCGATGCAAGAATTCCACGGTTCCTGATTCCCTGTGCCAACTTCCTTCGACTGCTGGAGGCAACAGGCCGGTGCGGTAATAGGGCTCGTTAAGCAAGTATCCTCGCGACGATGGAACAACGTCCGCCTGCAGATTGACGGGTTGCTTGTGTTGACTGATGTAAATGCCGCCGGGAGCAATCACGCGCGCCACCTCACGATATACCGCACCAATGTCCCCGACATAACACGTGCTGACGGGCTGGATCACAATGTCAAAGCTCGCTTCCGCGAATGCTGACAAGTTATCCATTGAAGTCTCGACTACTTGAATGCTCAGCTTCCGTTCAGCAGCCACTCTTCGATCCAGTTCCAACATCTTCGGACTAAGATCAACCACCGTGACTTTGGCGCCGGCGGTCGCAAACAACACGCTGTGCCGTCCTCCTCCTGCAGCGAGACAAAGCAAACGCTTGCCTGCTACCTCTCCGCCCAACCAGCCGCATGGATCGACAACGCCCAGAGGATTCCTGAAGTCGGCTTCCGTCGCCGTGTCAATGTACCGATCGCGGCGGCGAACGCGCTCATCCCACGCCTGCCGGTTATGTGCGATGAAATCATTCATAGCCCGACGAATCTCAAACCCCTCGCCAGCAAATGTCGAGTCGCTTCACGAGAAAAGCAGCTAGGGTTGGGCAGGCGGCACTGTCATCCCAACGGGCTGAAATGATTGCAATCCCGTTGGGATTGCCTGAGCAAATGTCCAAACTCCAGAGTGGATCAAGACCGTCCATGGAGTCGGGTATCGGCTGCAGGTCTAGGATTCATGTTCGCCCAACCTCAGCGGATTGGCCATTATGCACGACTGATGCGCGTATGCGGCAAGCAGCAGCGTTGTTGCGGTTTCCGTTAAGTCAGTGAAGGATTGAAGCGAAAGACGGAATGAAATGAAACGCGGTTCAGGCAGCTGCGTTACTTCGCCGCAGCTGAAATTCTTCCGCGTGATAGGAACTGCGCACCATTGGTCCGCTGGCGACATGCGAAAATCCCATCTTCTCCGCGACCTCTTTGTAGTTGGCAAAGGCTGCGGGATGAATGAATTCGACCACCGGCAAGTGTTTCAGAGTTGGTTGAAGGTATTGGCCGAGCGTCAAGATATCGCAACCTACCGCTCGCAAATCTTGCATGCTCTCGAATAATTCTTCCTCCGTCTCGCCAAGGCCGAGCATTAGACCGGACTTCGTGTAGGTTTTATCACCGCGCTTCGCTTTAACCTTGGCCAGCACATTGAGCGAGCGATCATAAGTCGCACGCGAACGGACCGTCGGTGTCAGCCGGCGGACCGTCTCGAGGTTGTGGTTGAAAATCTCCGGATTGGCCGACAACACACAATCGATGGCATTTTCTTTCTCGAGAAAATCGGGGACCAAAACCTCGATAACAATTCCAGGATTGGCCTCGCGGACGGCCTCGATGGTCCGGCGAAAGTGGTCCGCCCCGCCGTCTGCTAGATCGTCCCGCGCTACGGCCGTAATCACGACATGTTTCAGCTTCATGCGCCGGGTCGCTTCGGCAACACGGCTTGGTTCGTCCATCTCCAACGCGAAAGGCTTGGCCGTCGTAACCGCGCAAAACCCACAAGCCCGCGTACAGCGGTCTCCAGCAATCATGAAAGTCGCCGTCCCTTTGCTCCAGCATTCCCAGTGATTGGGACACTTAGCACTTTCACAAACGGTGTGCAGCCTTAAGTCGATGAGAAGGCTTCGCGTTTGAAAGAACGTATCGCTGCTCGGCAGCTTGAGTCGCAACCAATCTGGCAAGCGCGGACGGCCAGCGGCGTTTTCTTCAATCTTGGTCATAGATTGTTTCTCGAAATAGATTTCTGGAAAGGTAGGGAAACGCTGCCGCGTTTCCAGCAAACCCGCAGGTTTGCTCCACCTTTCCGAAAATCTGTTTCGAGATATGTCATAAATCAACCCGGCGCCTGGCTGAGCTTGTTCCAAAAGACTTCCAACTGATCGGTGTCAAAGTCGGCCAGAATCTCGCCATCGACATCGATCACCGGCGCCAAAGTTTGGCCCGAAAGTTCCAGCATCTCGCGCCGCGCGACGGGATCGGAAATGACATCCAAGGTCTCGTATTGAATGCCTCGATCGTCAAGCCAATCGATCGCTTCGTGGCACCAGCCGCAGTAGGGCTTAATGAACAGTCGAACATTCTTCGGTTTCATTCTCGGTAATAATCGTGTCCTCGTGCTCGTAGGCTGGCGCGCAACAACAGAGGAACTTCAATGTGTCGCGGCCCGTATTCCAAATCTTATGCCTTTTCCTCGGCGGAATCGCGATGGCATCGCCAGGTTTCACATCTTGGCATTCGTCCTCAATCCGCATGCGACCGGTTCCGGCCACAATGTAATATATCTCTTCGGCCTTTGGATGATAATGTTCTTGAGTGCTGCGGCCGGGAGGAATTCGGGCTTCGGCGAGGCTTTGATGACGGATAATCGAGTTGCGGTGAGCCAGCAGTTCCCGAATTTCGGAGCCGTCTTTCGTAATGAAAGCCGGCACATCGCTCAGATTTTTTACATCCATTCTGCGGTTATGCTGCAACCGATAGGTTTGCTCTGGCAACGGGAAATTTCGTTGACCGTCCGTCGAACCGCACTAAGTTGTTGGCTATGGATCATTCGCCTGGCTTTCTGAAACTGGTCAATGAAGCGCGCCCTCATGTGAACGAGATTTCTATCGAGCAGGCGCGGGCACGGCTGGCGGCGAACCCCAAGGCTATTCTGTTGGATGTGCGCGAAGATCATGAATGGCAAAGCGGACATGCCACGGAAGCTATCCATCTGGGCAAGGGAATCTTGGAGCGTGATTTGGAAGCTCGTTTTCCCGATCCAAACACAGAGATTATTATGTATTGCGGTGGGGGTTATCGGTCCGTTCTGACTGCAGACGCCGCTCAAAGAATGGGCTATCGCAACGTTTATTCGCTCATCGGCGGGTACAAGGGTTTAGTGGCTTCCCAGTGGCCATTGAAGCGCGGGAATTGACTTCTTTGAACCTTTTGACGACCTTTTGGTCTGTTTGAATATGAAATTAAAGAATCGACTCGCTGCGATCCAGCTCGAAAAAGGGCAGGTCTGGAAACTGGAAGACTCTCATATCGAGATAGTTGCCATGGGGAAAAGCTTGACCCATTACCGGCGGCTGGCCCATCTAAAGCAAAAGGGTGTTCCGGTTAAGCTGGAGCGAATTCAGACGGTCGAAAACTATCTCAAGACCCATGGCGCAACGCTGATTAAGAATAGCGGCGCCAACTAGAAGACGATCTTTCCCACCGTCACAGAGGGAAAGAGCCGTGTCCGAAAAGCGGACAGGCTAAGACAGAGGCTCGGCCCAGAAAGCAGACTTAAAACAAAACACACAGCAGCACTCACAAACTCAGGAACATGATTATCGTTCCCGAGTTCGTGAATTTGCTGTCCCCTATTCCTGGCGTCTCGGTCTGGAAGTTAACCAACCGGAAAATCAACTCGATGGAATGACGAAGGCAGACGCGGACTTGCGTTTGTCCCGGCCGGTGGCACCCACAAAAGGGCGGCTTGTTATTTTGCGCCTTGATCGATCCAAGCGCGAATGAGCCCAATCTGTTCGGGCTTCAATGGAGGATATTGGTCGCGCTTGTCTTTGGGAGGCATTTCCATTTCTTCGACAAGGTCTGCCACGTAGAGGACGAGCGGGCTTTTCTCGCTCTTTCCTGGAATGACGGCCGCCTCGTCGCTGCTCCCGCCTTTAATTGCGGCTTCGCGGCTATCGACGCGATATTTGCTCTTGGGCTTTTCTGGGCCATGACATTTGAGGCAGGACTTTTCGAAAAGGGGTTTGATGTCCTTATCGTAGGTCATTCCGGTCTGTTTGGCAGCCGGCGGCAACTTGCTGATATCGGGGTCGGCGGCAAAAGCGTTGAGCGAAATCATCAAAGAACTGATGCCGGCGATCACAATGCGTTTTGACATAGGTATCGTATTAATCTTTTTCAAGACGCACCACGCGTCAAAAAAATTCATTTTAGTTTCTTCACCTTTTCCCAACGCCCGCTCTTGGCGGATTTCAAAACCGCGTCGCAAACGTACTGGGTCTCGAGAGCGTCACGGAACGTTGGGCTGGCCGGTTTCTCGTTGCCCAGGCCGCGCAAGAAATCCGCGACTTGATGAACGAACGTGTGTTCGTAGCCGATTTGCAAACCCGGCACCCACCAGTTTCCCATATAAGGGTGGTCACCATCCGTCACATGGATCGACCGCCAGCCGCGCACAATACCCTGGTCGCGGTGATCGAAATATTGCAGCCGATGAAGGTCGTGCAAATCCCAGAAGATCGAGGCGTGCTCGCCATTGATCTCGAAGGTGTAAAGCGCCTTGTGCCCCCGTGCGTAACGGGTCGATTCAAATGTCGCCAGCGAACCATTGCTGAAACGGGCCAGAAACGCGCAGGCATCATCAATGCCGACCTTCTCCACTTTGCCAGTGATGTTGTGCTTGCGTTCCTTGATGAAGGTTTCGGTCATGGCGTTGACTTTGTCAAAACTCCCGTTCAACCAGATGGCTGTATCGATGCAATGCGCGAGCAAATCACCGGTCACGCCACTGCCGGCTGCTTTAACATCGAGCCGCCAGAGGGCAGTGCCGCCTTGCGGCAATTCCGGACTGATCGTCCAATCTTGAAGAAACTTTGCGCGATAATGGAAGATGCGGCCAAGTTTGCCTTCATCGATCAATTGTTTGGCCAAAGTGACCGCGGGGACGCGCCGGTAATTGTACCAAACCATGTTCGGCACACCGGATTTTTCGATGGCCTTGACCATCTTTTCGCCTTCGGGACCGTTCATCGAGAGCGGCTTTTCGCAGAGGATCATCTTGCCAGCCTTGGCCGCGGCGAGCGCGATTTCGGCATGGGTATTGTTCGGCGTGCAAATGTCGATCAAGTCGATGTCTTCGCGCTCGACCAACTTTCGCCAGTCGGTCTCAATGGATTCATAACCCCATTTCGCGGCGAAGGATTTGGCCTTGTCTTCACTGCGGGCGCAGATGGCCTTGAGAACCGGTTGATATTCGAGGTCGAAAAAATTGTTGACCTTGCGGAAGCCATTCGAGTGCGCCCGGCCCATAAAACCGTAGCCAATCAATCCAATGCGAAGTGGTTTCATAATTTGAGATTTTGTGCGTGCGCCATAGAAAATCGAATTCCGCGCGACCATGCAAGCCGGAAGAAAGGATGCAACTCTCATGACGGGAGCGCGGACCGCCGAGTCCGCGAGTCAAACAAACGCAAAAAGCGAAAACAGCGGGGACTCAGCGGTCCGCGCTCTGATAACGAGAATTGCTGGCTGAAACTTGCCGCCCTTGACGTTGCCTGCGAACTCGGCGTCGAACACGATAGCCGCTTCCGAAATCGCCCTTGAACAATTCGAGGCGTTCTTCCAATGGCCGTTCCAACGATCTCGGCCCGGCGCCAATTCGTTTCGCTTTCGAGATGGCTCGAAGCGATCGTGTCGCCGATCGCACCCCGCCGATGGCCATCCGGAGGCCGGATTACTTCGCGAGGTAAAGCTTCCCCATGATCTCATGGCAGGGCGGCGTTGCTGCGACGTTGCTGCGACGCCTTATCAAACGCGCGATGCCAGCGGCGCAGCCACGCCGCCCTGCCAGCGAAATGGTTCATGGGTGCAATCTGCGAACAAGTTGCGCTAAGTTAAGTTGCGCCGAACTGCGCAGTTTGGCATTGCTTGGCCCAGTCATCTCGGTCTAACTACATCGCCTATGAGCAAAAACCAATTCCCCAAATTGCACAACGCCATGTGGCCGGGCCTTGTCGGCAAAGGCAGCCCCGGAGCCGAACCTTGCATTGATCTCGATACCATGTTGGACCTCACCGCGAAGGCCGAGGTCAACGGCACGAGATTCGATGGCATCGATATTTTCCTCTTCGATCCGCACATCAGCATCGACATGAGCGATGATGATCTCGCGAAAATGGCCGACAAAATTCGCAGCAAAGGTTTCGTCGTCGGCTCGGTCGTCGCACCCGTCTGGCCGCCGACCGGTGGCGGTTCCGCGATGGGCGGCGAAGAGGATCGCAAGAAATTTGTGACGCAAGTTCAAAAGGCGTGCCGCATCGCGAAGAAGTTGCGCGACCTAAAGGTCCGTTCTTACGGCGTGGTTAGAATTGATTCGGCCTGCGGTGTCACCGATTGGGACAAAGACCCGAAAGGCAACACCAAGAAAATCGCGAAGACGTTCAAGGAAGCAGCGAAAGTGGCCAAGGACCATGGCGAACGCCTTGCGGCGGAAGGCGAGATTTGCTGGGGCGGCATGCACAGTTGGAAGCACATGGTTCAGTTGCTCGAAGAGGTCGGTCAGCCCAAGCACGTCGGATTCCAGGCGGACATGGCGCACACGCTTCTTTACACGCTGGGCTACAACGCGCCGGAACATCGCATCGTGCCTGATAAATATCATTGGGAACCCGAGAAGTTCCACGCCGCCATGAAGAAGCTTACTAAGGCACTGCGTCCATGGACGATTGATTTTCACGTTGCCCAGAACGACGCGACGGTCAAAGGCTCGGGCTCGCACGACAAGACCGGACGCCACTGCTTGGCCACGGATCCGAACGGCAAACTGAACATCGCGCGCGATGCTGGTTACTGGTTGCGTGACGACAGCGGCAAGGTCACGAAGAAGTTCAAACATATTTGCTGGGACGGCTGTATGTTCCCGAACGATGTCATGATGAAGCAGCAAACGTGGAACGACATTTTGGCCGCGATGATCCAGGTGCGGGAGAATCACGGCTGGTAGGACAGGCGTCCCGCCTGTCCAGTTCTTGGTTTACGCCGCGGTGAGATGAAATGGTGGTCTTCATCCGGCGCGACAGCGTCTTGGAGTGCAGCAGTCCTCTGCCGCTTTTCAGGGGTGCGCTTTACTCCAAAGCGGCAGAGGACTGCCGCGCTCCAAAACCTGCCGGCCTGTCCTCAGAAATGAATCGCTTGTCCGGCTACGCCCAAGGCCGCTTCTTTAATTGCTTCAGCGAGTGTCGGGTGCGCGTGTGACGCGCGAGCTAAGTCTTCACTGCTTGCCCCAAAGGCCATCGCCACCGCGGCTTCGGCGATGAGATCACCCGCGCGAGGCCCAAGAATGTGAACTCCGAGGACGCGATCGGTCTTGGCGTCCGCAAGAACTTTCACCCGTCCTTCTGTTTTGTGCAGCGCACGCGCGCGTCCGTTGGCTAGAAAAGGAAAGACACCTTTCTTAAACTCGACCTTTTCCTCTTTCAATTGCTCTTCGGTCCTACCCACCGACGCGATCTCTGGCTCGGTATAAACGACGCCCGGGATCGAATTGTAGTCCACGTGCCCAAAACCGGTCGCCAAATATTCCACACAAGCGATTCCTTCCTCCTCAGCTTTGTGCGCGAGCATCGGGCCGCGGATGACGTCGCCAATCGCATAGATGCCGGGCACTGGAGTGGCAAAATATTCGTCAACTGGAATGCGCCCTTTGGAATCGAGTTGAATGTTGACGGATTCGAGTCCCAGACGATCTGTGTTAGGAGCTCGTCCGACCGCGACCAAGACACGATCGCACGCGACGCGTTCTGATCCTTCGCATTCGACGATGCATTGATCGCCTTCGACGCGTGCCGCCGTCACTTTTGCGCCCAGTCGAAATCGAAAACCTTGCTTCTCAAAAATCTTTTGGGCTTCTGTGGCGATTTCACTGTCCATGCCTGGCAAAATCCGGTTGAGGTATTCCAGCACGGTGACTTTCGATCCGAGACGCCGCCAGACCGAACCGAGTTCGAGACCGATGTACCCTGCGCCAATGATCACTAAATGTTCAGGAACCGCCGGATAAGCCAGCGCTTCCGTGCTGGTTCCAATCCGATTTCCATCGATGGCCACGCCGGGCAGGTTGCTGGACTTGCTGCCGGTTGCAATGAGAATATGTTTTGCGCGAAGCTCAATCGCCGCATCCGTTTGCTCCACCATTACCTTGCCCGGCCCGTCAATTCTTCCATGGCCGACGTAACGCGTGATCTTGTGCTTCTTGAATAGACCGTCGATCCCTTTGGTTAGCGTGCTGACAACTTTCTCTTTCCTGCGCAGCAAGCTCTGCAAGTCAACTTCGACGCTGCCAACGCGGATGCCATGCTCGCCGAGTTTTCCTTTTGCTTCGACGTAAAGTTCGGTCGATTCGAGAAGCGCTTTACTGGGAATGCAACCGACGCGAAGGCAAGTTCCACCGAGGAGAGGTTCTTTCTCGACGCACGCTGCATTGAATCCGAGTTGCGCTCCGCGGATCGCCGCGACATAGCCGCCCGGACCCGCGCCAATGATAACGAGATCATGTTCATTCTGTGCCATACAATTAAACCCAAAGAATTGCCGCTAGCTTATCGGAGCGCGGGCCGCCGAGTCCGCGCGTTATTGGCTTGTGATTGTTCCGCTCGCGGACTCTGCGGTCCGCGCTCCGATTGCCGAAGTTCAAACCTCGATCAACATCCTGGCTGGATTCTCGATTACTTCTTTGATCCGCTTCAAGAACGTCACGCCCTCGCGCCCATCCACAATACGGTGATCGTAGGTCAGCGCGACGTACATCATTGGACGGATGACAACCGCGCCGTCGCGCGCCACGGGCCGCTCTTGAATTGTGTGCATTCCCAAAATGCCGCTCTGCGGAGGATTGATGATCGGCGTTGAAAGCAGCGATCCATAAACACCGCCGTTGCTAATCGTGAATGTGCCGCCCTGAAGTTCTTCCAGCTTCAGTTTGTTTTCTTTCGCGCGCCTGGCGAAATCGCTGATAGCAATTTCAATTTCGGCGAAGCTCATTCGTTCCGCATTGCGAAGCACCGGCACGACCAAGCCTTTGCCGCCGCCAATCGCGACGCCGATGTCGTAGTAATTGTGATAGACGATGTCAGTGCCGCGAATCTCGGCGTTGACCTGCGGCACCGCTTTGAGCGCGTCGATGGCCGCCTTTACAAAGAATGACATGAACCCGAGTTTGAGGCCGTACTTGGCCTGGAACGCTTCGCCGTAATGCCTGCGCAGAGCCATCCCTTCCGACATGTCGATCTCATTGAAAGTTGTGAGGAGCGCTGCATTGTGTTGGGCTTCGACAAGTCGCTCCGCCAAGGTCCGGCGCAGCCGGCTCATTGGCACCACCTCTTCTTCGCGGTCCGTGGAAGTCGTGGCCTTAGCCGCGGAAGACGGGGTTGAGTGTGTGGTTTTGGGACGCGCAGGAAGCGGTTCGCCAGGCTTTTGAATGACGTCGGCGCGTTTGGGCTCAGCAGCTGCAGACTTGGCTTCAACATGGCGCATCACATCCTCCTTCAGAAGCCGTTCGCCTGGGCCCGTTGGCTTGACGGCTTCAGCTTGGATGCCGTGCTCGGCCAACGCGCGTTGAGCGGCGGGCATAACACGAGGTTGAACTCCGGTCGGAATGCCGCCTTGTTGGATTTGCTCGGCCGACTTGGCTTCCGCTTGCTTGCCAGCTTGCTCAATGTAGCCGATGACTTCGCCGATGGTAGCCGTTTCTCCCTTGCGTTTGAGAATATCGCCAACCGTGCCGGTGAATGGGGACGGTAACTCGACGGTTGCCTTTTCGGATTCGAGCACGGCGACGGTCTCGTCTTTTTGAACCGAGTCGCCTTTGGCTTTCCGCCACTCGCCGATTTCGACTTCGTTAATCGATTCACCCACTGAGGGAACTTTCAATTCGATGGCCATACGATTCCGTTCCTATTGGTAACGCAGATTCTTAAGTCTGCGTTACCGCTTCTGAAATGCTTCCGCCAGCAATCTGGCTTGCTCATGTTTGTGGCTGTTGAACGAGCCTGTTGCGGGACTGGCCGACGCGGGACGCGAAACACTGGAGAAGGGGAATCGATCGAACAATCTTGTTCCCAACTTAACCCGCAAGAAGCGCCACGCACCCATATTTTCCGGCTCTTCCTGAACCCAGACAACAGGAGTCCCATCGGCATAACGTTGCAATGCGGCGTTCAATTCATCCTTCGGCAATGGATAGAGCTGTTCTAAACGCAACACAGCAACGTCATCGCGTTTCAGTTCATCACGTTGCGCTTCCAATTCGTAATAGATTTTTCCGGTGCAAAGAATGATCTGGCGAATCGGTCTTGGGTCTCGTTCCGAGGAATCCGAAATGACGCGTTGGAATTTTCCTTGCGCGCATTGTTCCAAACTGGAGACGACCTTCGGGTGTCGCAGCAGACTTTTGGGCGTCATGATCACGAGCGGTTTTCGCCACCGACGGATGACTTGTCGTCGCAGACAGTGGAAGTATTGCGCGGGAGTGCTCGGATAAACGACCTGAATATTATCTTCGGCGCCCAACATTAGAAACCGTTCCAGCCTCGCGCTTGAATGCTCGGGCCCCTGACCCTCGAAACCATGCGGAAGCAACAACACAATGCCGCTCAGTCGATGCCATTTGTCTTCGGCGCTGACGATGAATTGATCGACGATCACTTGCGCAACATTCCAGAAGTCGCCAAATTGCGCTTCCCACAGGATCAGACCTTCGGGCCAATCGAGGCTAAAGCCGTATTCAAAACCGAGGACGCCGACTTCGGAAAGAGGACTGTTAGTAATCTCTACGGGAGCTTGGTCTGAAGAGACGTGTTGCAGCGGGACAAACGTATGACCGTCTTCAAAGTCATGGAGAACTGCGTGCCGCTGGCTGAATGTGCCGCGTCCGCAGTCTTGGCCGCTCAAACGAACGCGATAGCCTTCGGCCACCAAACTGGCGAACGCGAGAGCTTCGGCCGCTGACCAATCCAGCGATTGTTCACCTTTGGCCATGGTGCGGCGCGCTTCCAGAAACTTAGTGAGTTTGGGGTGAGGATGAAACTTTTCCGGAAATTCAGTCTGCTTCTGGAGTAACTGTGCCAGTCTCGCTTTCTCGACACCCGTTGGTCTATCTTCCACCTCGGATTCCGGACCGCCGCAGTATCCCTTCCAAATGCCTTCCAGCTCTTTGGGGGGAAACTTGTATGTCTCGCGCCGTGATTCGGACAATTCGTTTTCCAAATTGGCGCGTCGGCGTTCGGCGATTTCATCCGCTTCCTCGCGCGTGACACCGCCGAGACGGAGCAGATGATCCAGGTAACCTTCACGCACTGGCTTTCGCTTCTCGATTGCGCGATACAAAACCGGTTGGGTGAAGGAAGGTTCATCCCCTTCATTGTGGCCAAGCTGGCGATAGCCGTACATATCGATAACAACGTCGCTCTTGAATTGCTTGCGAAAATCGAGCGCCAATCGGACGACTTGGGCCACCGCTTCGGGGTCTTCACCGTTCACGTGAAAAATCGGAACTGGGAGCAGCTTGGCAACGTCGGTGGCATATGTGCTCGACCGTGCTTCGGATGAGGAAGTGGTAAAGCCAATTTGATTGTTGACGATCACATGCAGCGTGCCGCCCACGGAATAACCACGCAGCTGGCTTAAATTGAGTGTCTCCTGCACTACTCCTTGACCAGGAAATGCGGCATCACCGTGAATCAGGATGACCATGCCGCGTTCGCGTTCGGCGTCACCCTCGCGATCCATCTTGGCGCGCATTCGTCCGAGAGCCACCGGGTTCACGAATTCGAGGTGGCTTGGATTAAAGCACATGAACAGATAAATCTTGCCGCCCGACGATGTTCTCCATTCCGAATGGTGGCCTAAATGATATTTGACATCGCCTCGCCCCGTATAGAGGTGGGGATCGGCATCGGCAAATTCGCGGAAGATTTGCCGCGGGCTTTTGCCGAGGATATTCGCGAGCACATTCAGCCGCCCGCGATGCGCCATCCCCATGACGATTTGACGAATGCCCTGTTCGCCTGCTTTCTCGATCGCTAAGTCGAGAAGCGGAATCAAACTTTCCGAACCTTCGAGAGAAAAACTTTTTGCGCCGATGAACTTCTTGCGGATGAATTCCTCGAACGTAACCGCGTCGGTCAGGCGGGTTAAAATGCGAATCTGTTCTTTGCGTGATAACTGCGTGTGATTCTCGGTGAACTCCATCCGCCGCTGCATCCATCGGCGCACGGATAAATCGTCGATATGCATGTATTCGACGCCGATCGAGCGGCAATAGGTATTGCGCAAGCGTTGCAAAATCTCGCGCAACGACAATGGACCGCCGCTGTGCACCGTCTCGCACGAGAATCGGCGGTCCAGGTCGGCTTCGGTAAAACCGTAGAAGGCTGGGTCCAGTTCCGGAGGGCAAGGACGCACCATCGTTAAAGGATCGATCGATGCGATCATATGGCCGCGTGTGCGGTAGGCGCGAATGAGCTGATCCACGCGGTCTTGCAGACCAAAACCTGTCACTTCAGTTGTGCCAGACACCTCGGCTTTGCCGTTAGCGGGATCAAACAAACTGCGTGGGCGGAATGAAGGCGCCATTTGCGGCGGCTGGCGTTCGCCGTTTTCCATCGCTTCAAAATAGCCCCGCCAATCTTCAGGAACGGAAGATGGATCGCGCAAGAAGTCGGCGTACAAAGCCTCCGCAAACGCAAGGTTCAGATGACTTGGTCCATTTCTATTCGTCATATTCTGAGAAATTCCTCTGGCGAAATGACATCTTACCGAACGATAGCGGCTGAGACTGGTAAGTCAAAGAACAAGCATGCCTTAATCCTAAACGCATCTCGTGCTTTCCATGAACCTGCTTGTGAACTGTGGCTGGCGCAGGCAAAAAGCAGCCCCTCCTCATGAACCTGAAGGTAGGGCTGCGGTGCTCCGCAGCCTGCGAACAGCAATCGCGGCGGCGCAGCAACGCCGCCCTACCAAGTTCAGGTTCATGGGGAGGGGCTTTATGCGCCAGGTTCATGACGATCTTCACATTCCTTGCCTTTCACAATTCCCTTTCGTAATAGTGTTCGAATGAAGACGACGGTAACCGAGCTCACGAGCCAGTTGGTGGCTTCGTACGCCCGGGTTGGAGGCATCAATCACCTCGACGGCGTCAATCTGCCTTCCAAGAGCGCGATTGGCTTGATTACAGTCGATCTGCTGCGGCTTCTGTTCCCGGGTTTCTTTGACGACAAGCCAATCCATTCGTCTGAAATCAAGATGGAGACAGCTAATCTCATGGACTCAGTGATGGGACGCCTGGAAGACGAGATTTACAAAAGTTTGGAATATAAGCCGGCTGGAAAGCTGAGCAAAAGTGAACTCAGGAGCGTGGCGCACGAGCTGACATGCAACTTCCTCGGCAAATTGCCAAAGATTCGCGAGTTGCTGCAAACCGATGCCGAAGCGGCCTACAATGGCGATCCGGCCGCGCTCAGCAAGGAGGAGGTCATTGTTGCTTATCCGTTCGTTGAAGGAATCGCCGTGCAGCGCATGGCACACGAGCTATATCTTCAAGAAATCGCGCTTATCCCGCGCATCATGACCGAGTGGGCTCATGGACGGACCGGAATGGATTTGCATCCCGGAGCGCGCATTGGTTCGCATTTTTTCGTCGATCATTGCACCGGTACGACGATTGGCGAAACATGCGCTATCGGCAACCACGTCAAGATGTACCAAGGCGTCGGCTTAGTCGCGCGCTCATTGTCGGGCGGCCAGCAATTGCGGGGACAGAAGCGGCATCCGACGGTCGAGGACAATGTGACAATCTACGCTGGAGCGACAATTGTCGGCGGCGAAACGGTCATTGGAGCCGGGAGCACCATTGGTGCGAACGTGTTTCTCATGCACAGCGTGCCGCCGCATTCCCTCGTCCTTTACGAGGAAGTCAATGTGAAGGTCTTGAGCAAGCGTGACCGCGACATTGGCCGGTCTGATTTTCAGATCTGAACTGCTGCACCGCAGCGATGCTTATAAGGCAGGCCGGCAGCCGAGCGAACATCAACAACAGCGGATTGGTTTACCGCAGCTTCACAGCGAAACTACGAAGAATGCAAATGGCCACTTACTTTTGGATTGGTCTGGGCAGCGCGATAGGTGGGATGGGACGCTTTTGGCTTTCCCAGGCAATGACGCATCGGCTGGGCGACGCATTTCCTTTTGGAACGCTGATCGTTAACGTTTCAGGGTCGTTTCTGATTGGCTTGATTGCGGCGTTGAGCCCGGATCTGGTCCCGCCTCGGATAATCCCAGCCGTCCGAGATTTTTTAATGATCGGAATCCTCGGCGGATACACAACGTTTGCCGCGTTCAGCGTACAGACGCTGCATTTGGCGCAGCGTGGCGAATGGATATTCGCAGCCGCAAACATTTGTCTCTCGGTTACGCTTTGCCTGGCGGCTGTTTGGTGCGGCTACTTCCTGGGTCAGATGTTTGTGGCGCGGACATAACGCGTGCTGGGAGGTGTCCGAGCAAAGCGGCTGTTCAACCACGGGCATGAACCATCCCGGTCCCCTTGCGATGCCTAGCTTTCGATTTGCCAACGAAGCATTCTGCGGGCAGCCTTGCTCGCCATGCGCAAGAGAATATTGCTGACGGTTTTGTTCCCTGCACTGGGTGGTCTCCTCGTATTTGCGGCGGCTGATGAGGCGGCCAAACCGGCTGACAAACCGAGCGACCCACCTAAAAAGAAAGAAGGCGATTCCGACGAGAAAAAGGTCGAGACCAAACATAGTTTGGTTATTGGCGGACAAAAAATCGACTACACCGCAAGAGCTGGCACCATTCAACTCCGCGACCGCGACAATAAAACAACGGCCGACATTTTTTACATTGCCTACAGCAAGGATAACGCCGGTGAATTGTCCAAACGTCCGGTCACGTTTTCATTTAACGGTGGTCCCGGATCTTCCTCGGTTTGGATGCATTTGGGGTTGCTCGGACCGCGGCGCGTTCGATTGGAGGACGACGGCAGTCCGCTTCCGCCGCCGTATCAGCTCGTCGATAACGAATTCTCTCTGCTTGACGAAACCGATCTTGTCTTCATCGATCCGGTCAGCACGGGTTATAGCCGCGCTGCGAAGCCGGATGACGCGAGAAAGTTTCACGGTGTCGAGGAGGATTTGCGTTCGGTGGCGGAGTTCATTCGCCTGTACACCACGCGCAACACGCGCTGGCTTTCGCCAAAATTCATCATCGGCGAAAGTTACGGGACAACTCGAGCGGCCGGGCTATCTGGTGAACTGCGCGAACGCCATCGTATGAACGTGAACGGGATCATGCTGGTCTCCACGGTCCTGAATTTCCAAACCATCCGCTTCGCAGCGGGCAATGATTTGCCTTATCTGCTCTATTTGCCGACCTATACGGCGACGGCTTGGTACCACAAGAAGCTTCCACCGGAATTACAGCGGTTGTCACTGTCCGAGGTATTGGGCAAAGCGGAAGCCTTCACTGTCACCGATTACAACAGCGCGCTTTTGCAAGGAACCTCGCTGCCGCGCGATAAGCATCAGGAAATTGCCAAGCAAGTGGCGCGTTTCACCGGGCTCTCGGAGACGTTCGTGGATCGTTCCGACCTTCGCATCAGCATCGGGCGTTTTGCCGAAGAACTTCTGCGCGAAGAAGGCCGAGTGGTGGGAAGGTTTGACAGCCGTTACAAGGGATACGTGCGCGATCGCCTCGCAAATAACATGGAATATGATCCGAGCGGCGAAGCGATTTTCAGCGCTTACACCTCGACGTTTAATCATTACATCCGAACAGAACTGAAATTCGAGAGCGACCTCATTTATGAAATCCTTACCGGCAGCGTGAACCCGTGGAACTGGGGCAGCGGAAACAGCTACGTTAATGTGGCCGAGACGCTCGCGGAAAGTCTGACACGCAATCCCTTTTTGAAGGTCCACGTATCAAACGGCTACTACGACTTGGCCACGCCGTATTTTGCCACTCGTTACACTTTCAACCATCTCGATGTTGACCCTGCGTTGTCCAAGAATGTTGTTATGGATGATTACACGGCGGGTCACATGATGTATCTCAACTTGCCCGATCTAAAAAAGCAAAAGGCAGATCTGGCCAAGTTCATCCGCGACGCTTCAACGAAGTGATTAGAGGGTTTCTCGAAACAGATTACCGAATAGGTAGGGAAACGCTGCCGCGTTTCCGGCAAAGCAGCAGGTTTGCCCTACCTATTCGGTAATCTGTTTCGAGAAACGCTCTAGACGTGATAGGACAGTGTGTTACTGGACTGCCGGCAGCGCTCTGATTCGAACGAACGAATAGGGTTGAGCCTCGGCCGGCTTCTTGAGCGAGTAAGTCGCTTGCGAAGTTCCTGTCCCATCAAACAGAAGCTTGATTGATGCCGCTGTGATCTCGGTCGAGCTGCGGGTCCAATTCTTAAAATCGGCCGAGACTTCGGCGATGTAATTGATTCCTCCGCCAGCTCGACGGCGGAAGGGAACCGTTAGGAGACTTTGCTGTCCGTTCCGAACAAGCCGTGGTTGAAATGATGAGCGCGATTTCGCGTCGTTTGGGTTTGTTCCAAAGGCAAACTCTGTGAAATTGTCGGCGCCATCACTGTCGGGATCATCTGCCGGATTTCCCGAAAGCTTGTTGAAATAGCGCAACTCCCAGTCGTCCGGAAGCCGGTCCTTGTCCGAATCTACAATCTTGGCTGCGGCCAAAAACATTTGCTTCAGAATCTCGCGATTACTTTCTATGGCCAAATCGTTACGGGTCAAATTGAACACGGCGTAAACGCGATTCTGGGAATCGAGTATTTGGACATCGCGATATTCGACTTCCCAATTGACCCAGACCGTTTGCTCCACCGTGTCCTGCAGCCAGGGGATGGTGCGACCGGCTACGGCGAGCGAATTGGCCGACGCGTCGCTGATTTGGTTAACGCCGAGAATCTCGATATTCAGATCGGTGTTCGCGGTTCTTAGTTCGGACTGGATGGCGTCGAGGTACCCAAACTGGGCACGGCAGTAACCTCACCCCGCCGCGCCAAAGTAATACCCGGAAACTTGGAGAACGTAATCGCGTGGAGAAACCTCGCTCATGCCGCGAGCGGAATTTGAGTTCACGTCCACGAGCTTAAAATCTGGCACTGGTTCGCTCGCCAAAGCTGGAACAACAATTGCCGCGAGTAAGAGGGACCCAAGAAACTTCGTCATGGCGGTACCATGCCAGCACGCTATCGGCCTGTCAAAACCGCAATACTGCTGCGGGTGGGATTGAATCTGTCGATTCGGGAGCACAGCGTTTACGGGTTTACGCTGCAGAACGTGAAATTGCCCAACGGCTCGGAAGTCTTCGGAACGTTTCAACTCTGCGTGCGTTTCTGCAACGTAAACGCGCCTAAACGCAGCGCTCCGGACCCGAGGTTTTAATCGCACCCTGCCGCCGATGGCTTGGCTTCGCACACTGCGGTGTACCGTTGGCCGGCCAAGATCCGCTTGGGAATCAACTGATGCGGTTTGTTGGGAAGGCGGTCTTAATTTTCTGAAACGTTCCCAAAACAAACCTCCCTGCGACCGCCTTCTCTTTGAGCAACAGCACTATATTTGCGGTGGGCGTCGGCGCAACCTGCTGCTTTTGGAATCCTGGCGGCCCCGGTCTGTCAAAATGGCTCGGTCAACACTTCACCGTCTTGCGCTTCTTTCCAATCGACCCGTTCTTTTGCACTTTGCCGATGTAATCGGGGGCGAAGAAGACCTCGCAATTGTTATTGCCGATGTGCGCGGTCACGGAGCCGATGGCTTCTCCCGTGTGGATGGCAAATTCAGTGAGCGATTGCACATAGCTTCCTACGGCGATGATAAACTAGTTCATACCATATCGCACGGCGTCCGGCGCCTTGTGATTGTGAATCGTCTTTTGCGCGCGCTGCAACCACCGCCTCAACTCGGCCAAGTCGAGCTCAGCGTCTGGCTTTAGCGCCACGAGACTGCTCAATGTCGCCCAACCAGCCCACGCGACGAGAGGTTTGGGCGATTCGATCCATTCGAGTGCCAGCTCGCGTCCGTGAGGACTTCCAGCGGCGACCCAAGCGACGGTCGATCCGGGCCGGGCGCCGGCGTACGCTTTGCCCGCCCAACGCCGCAAATCTTTCTTTGTCATGCGGGCGTCATCGGCGATCAATCCCATCGCGTCGTAATTGCCCCTGTCATACAGATCGAGCGCCA
This sequence comes from Verrucomicrobiota bacterium, assembly GCA_016871515.1. Lineage (GTDB taxonomy): Bacteria > Verrucomicrobiota > Verrucomicrobiia > Limisphaerales > SIBE01 > SIBE01. The sequence goes on along the minus strand of VHDE01000007.1, from coordinate 18,178 downwards.
GCTGATAATCCTTCTTGATGCGTTTCTGGATTTTTTTCAGGGCGCCGATCTTAACACCGAAGCAGGGCTCCTTAACGCCATAGTTCTTGAAGAGCATCCTTTTGTAGCTCTCACTGCCGAGCGGCTTAATTTCAGCGAGGATTTCTTGAGCGGTCATAGACATCGGTTTCTCTTTGCTGAATACACCGGATGCCCTAGCACCTAACCGAAAGTATGACGGATTGTCAATGACACCGGTTTACGGATTTACGGAGCCTACCGAGAGCTCTGGCGGATGACGAACCACTCGATGTTTTGATGTTTTGAACAGCGCTTGACGCGCCGATCTCCTCCCGACTACCTTCAGCGCCCGATCCGAGCTGCCATCGAAGCAAGCCGCGGCGGCGTTGTATGGATGCAAACCGAAGAGTGAAAGGTGGCCTGCTGGCTTTAGTTGGCTTTCTGCTGTCGCCTCTTTCGTGGTGGAACGATCTGTTTGTGAATGTTCCATTGGCGTTCGCTTTCGCCTGGATCGTCAGCCTCTTCAGCGCCTCGGCATCCACGGCCAGCTTTGTTATTGGTTATTGGCTGACCAACGTTCTCGGTCTCGTTCTAATGCAGAAGGGAGCGAAGATGGCCCTCACAAACCTATCTTCATCGTACTCGCGAAAGATCTTATCAAGGATTTGCCCATCTCAGTCGGTTATACGCCGCTGATCGTCTTGCTGGTGAAGCTCAAAATCATCGAGCCGCTCCCCAATTACTTTCCTTCCAAATTCTAAGATTTCGTGTTTTAATCCAGCGGTTTCTTGACTCTTATGAAATTCACGAACGAACAGCTTTGGACGCGCTTTCAAAAGTACTATGCCGAATTTCCTACCTTGCGGCTGTCGATTGATCTCAGCCGAATGAACTTTGCCGACGATTACTTCGCCTCGATGCAATCAAAAACATGCAAGGCATTCGAGGCCATGGCTGAACTGGAGAAGGGTGCGATCGCCAATCCTGACGAGAATAGAATGGTGGGGCATTATTGGCTGCGGAACCCGGCACTCGCGCCTGCGGCAGCGATTCGGCGTGAGATCGAGGAGACTGTTGAATCGATCAAGACTTTCGCTTCTGCAGTCCACTCCGGAACGGTCCAAGGCGCCAAAGGGGCGTTCAAAAACCTGCTTGTGATCGGAATTGGCGGTTCTGCGCTGGGGCCGCAATTTGTTTCTAATGCTTTGGGGCATCCGGCGAAGGACAAGCTCGATGTCCATTTTTTCGATAACACCGATCCGGATGGGATTGACAAGGTCCTGGCAAAACTTTCGAGCAAGCTAGGACAAACGTTGTGCATCGTGATCTCAAAATCCGGAGGGACTAAGGAAACGCGTAACGGGATGTTGGAAGCGAAGGCTGCCTACGAGAAGGCCGGGCTGAAGTTTGAGTCGCATGCTGTGGCGGTGACTGGCAGCGGCAGCGAACTGGACAACGTCGCCAAAAACGGCGGCTGGTTAAAGCAGTTTCCTATGTGGGATTGGGTTGGCGGGCGAACCAGCGAACTTTCAGCAGTTGGACTGTTGCCAGCCGCTTTGCAGGGATTGGATATAGGAGGAATGTTGGCTGGGGCAAAAGCCTGTGACGAGGTCACGCGGCAAGCTTCTGTGGAATCGAATCCGGCCGCCCAGTTAGCCTTGATGTGGTACTACGTCGGGAACGGCAAAGGCGCCAAAGACATGGTCGTCTTGCCTTACAAAGATCGCCTCGAACTCTTTTCGAAATATTTGCAACAACTTCTTATGGAGTCACTTGGAAAGGAATTAAGTTTGAGCCGTGAGATTGTCAATCAAGGCATCGCGGTGTACGGCAACAAGGGGTCAACCGATCAACATGCTTATTTACAACAACTTAGAGAAGGTTTACATAACTTCTTTGTGACTTTTATTGAGGTACTGAAAGACCGCGAAACAGAATCGCTGCTGGTTGAGCCGAATGTAACGTCGGGTGATTATTTGAGCGGTTTTTTGTTTGGCACTCGGCAAGCCCTTTATGAAAAAGACCGGGAATCAATTACGATCACAATCGAGTCGGTGACACCATTTGCGATTGGCGTGCTGATCGCACTTTACGAGAGAGCGGTCGGATTGTACGCATCGTTGATCAACGTTAATGCGTATCATCAGCCAGGGGTAGAAGCTGGCAAGAAGGCGGCCGGTGCTGTCATTGCGCTGCAGCTCAAGGTGCTGAGTTATCTCAAGGAGAAAAGGGGACATCGGCTTACGTCGGCACAGATTGCCAGTGGGATCGGAGCGCACGCCGAGTTCGAGCCGGTTTTTAAGATATGCGAACATCTCGCCGCCAATGCTGATCGGGGTATTCGGAAGCACCGAGGCCAAACGCCATTTGCTGCGACGTACGAGTGCGTTTAGTTTCGTGGCTGACATGTTTGATTATCCGAAACGTTACGACGTAATTGTCGTTGGTGCTGGGCATGCGGGCGTAGAAGCAGCGTTGGCGGCTGCTCGCATAGGTTGCCAAACTTTGCTTCTTTCGATCAATGTCGACACCGTGGGGCAAATGTCGTGCAATCCTGCGATAGGCGGATTGGCCAAGGGCCATCTCACTCGCGAGATCGATGCGCTCGGAGGGGAGATGGGAAAGGCGACCGACATGACGGGGCTTCAGTTCCGGATGCTCAACACTAAGAAAGGACCGTCAGTTTGGGCGCCGCGCGCGCAGTGTGATAAAAAGGCGTATCAGTTTCGTTTAAAGTGGATTTGCGAACGTGAGCCAAACCTCGATTTAAAGCAGGGCCAAGCCGCGAAGTTGGTCCATGACGGTGGGCAAGTGTCTGGCGTCGAAACGACCTTGGGAGTTCGCTATCATGGCACAACCGTGGTCGTCACGACGGGGACGTTTTTGCGTGGCCTGATGCATATCGGAGCAGCCCAGCAGTCCGGCGGCAGAGCAGGCGAGTCCGCCGCCATGGGATTGTCAGGGTCGCTACAGGAGGTCGGACTTCAACTAGGCCGCCTAAAGACGGGAACTCCGCCTCGCCTGCTCCGCCGTTCGATAGACTTCTCGAAAACTGAGATTCAGCCGGGAGATGAGCCGGTTCCGTTTTTTAGTTTTTGGAAGGACGATTTGTTCCACGTGGAACAACGGCCGGGTACGCACACCCATTCGCAACCGAGCAGCCATTACCCGCCCGGTTCTATTCTGGATCAAATTAACGGCCAGCTCCCCTGCTATATCACTTTCACGACCGAATCGACTGCGACACTGATTCGACAGAATCTTCACAAGTCGCCGATGTATTCCGGCGTAATCGAAGGCGTCGGACCGCGGTACTGTCCGTCCATTGAGGATAAGATCGTCAAATTCCCAGACAAGGAGCGGCATCAGATATTTCTCGAACCCGAGGGCATCGCCACAGACGAGATTTATGTCAACGGGTTTTCGACCTGTTTGCCTTTCGAAGTGCAGGTCGATTTGATCAAGACGATCGTCGGTTGCGAGAACGCGGAAATCATGCGACCGGCCTATGCCGTCGAGTATGATTTCGCCTTCCCGACCCAGCTCTGTTCCTCGCTGGAAACAAAAGTTTGCCGAAACCTTTTCCTGGCGGGCCAAATCAATGGGACATCGGGATACGAAGAAGCTGGTGCGCAGGGATTGATCGCCGGGATCAATGCGGCAAGGCGTTCGCAAGGCCAGGACCCAATCGTCTTGCGCCGCGATCAAGCTTACATCGGAGTGCTAATCGATGATTTGATCACAAAGGGTACCGTCGAACCCTACCGAATGTTTACTTCGCGCGCGGAGTATCGCCTCTTGCTGCGACAAGATAATGCAGACCTGCGTCTCTCCCCGCTCGGGTATGAAATCGGCCTTTTACCTTCGCGGAACTTTGAGAAGCTCGTCGCGAAGCGGGCTGCGATTGAGCATGAGATTGGACAACTTCAACAGAAACGGTCTGCTGGCGTCAGTCTGCTACAGATGCTGCGGCGACCTGAGATCAGCTACAGCGATCTTCCGGACCCAAATGCCTCACTAACTGCCGAAGAGATCCAGCAGGTCGAGATCGCAGTGAAATATGAAGGCTATATTGCTCGACAGGACATGGATGTGGCAAAGTTTAAGAAAATGGAAGAGAAGAGGATACCAGTCTGGTTGAACTACGCCGAGATTCCAAGCTTGCGCGTTGAAGCGCGCCAAAAGCTGGAAAATGTTCGTCCTACGACCATAGGCCAAGCTTCTCGAATCTCGGGTGTGTCCCCGGCGGACATTGCGCTTGTAATGGTTTGGATGAAGCGCGCTCCTCGAGCGAATACGGAACCCGCTAAAGCAAGCGAGAGATCTTAACGTGCTATCGCTATGGAGTTCCACGTGGAACAGAACATCATGGGCCTCCGGCGACCTCGGCAGTGGAAGAGCAACAGAGCAACAAGGCTCCTAAACCCCTTTATGAGATTTAGAATTATTCCAAGTATTGACAGTGGGCGGAAAGGTTACTAGGTTTTTGCCATGGATTTCGCCGGAGAATCTAGAATTGCCAAAGAATTAAATGAGCGGCTCGCCACGAGCGGGTTCCGGTCCACAGCTCAGCGCGAACATGTTTACGGCGTGTTGCTGGCAAAACGAGATCATCCAACCGCTGAGGAAGTTTTCTTGCGTGCGAAGCCGCAGATGCCTGATATCTCCATCGCAACGGTCTATAATTGCCTCGACGCTCTGGTAAAGTGTGGACTCGTTCGACAAGTCAACGTGGACCGCGGCGCCACGCGGTTTTGTCCAAACATGAAAGAACATTGCCATTTTTATTGTAGCGATTGCGGCGGAGTTTATGACATTGGCCTCGCCGGCAACCTCGAAGCTCCCCCAGTGCAGCTTCCCGAAGGATTCACCGTCGAGCATTTCGAGGTCTCGGTTCGCGGAGTGTGCAATCGCTGCGCTGCGGGCAAGAAACAATAAACACTTTGAGAAATGAGCACAGCAACGGAGACAATTGAGGGATTCGTTTCGAAGGAATACAAATACGGTTTTGTCACCGACGTTGAAACCGAGTCCGCTCCGCCGGGCTTGAACGAAGATATCATTCGGCTGATTTCGAAGAAAAAGAACGAGCCTGAATTCCTCCTCGAGTGGCGCCTAAAGGCGTTTCGTCATTGGCTCACCATGACGCCACCCACATGGCCGCAGGTTAAATATCCGCCGATAGATTTTCAGAAAATCATCTATTACTCGGCGCCGAAAAAGCGCGGCGATGGCCCGAAGAGCTTGGATGAAGTAGATCCGAAACTTTTGGAAACGTACGAAAAACTGGGCATTCCATTGCGAGAGCGTGAGCGATTGGCGGGCGTGGCTGTGGACGCCGTATTCGATAGTGTTTCGGTTGGAACCACCTTCAAGGAAAAGCTCGCGGAAAAGGGAGTTATCTTCTGCTCGTTTAGCGAAGCGGTTCAGGAACATCCAGATCTCATCAAAAAATATCTGGGTTCAGTCGTGCCGTACACCGACAATTTTTACGCCGCATTGAATTCAGCCGTCTTCAGCGACGGCTCATTTTGTTTCATTCCAAAGGGCGTCCGGTGTCCGATGGAACTGTCGACGTACTTTCGTATTAACGCTGCCAATACAGGGCAGTTCGAGCGCACTTTAATCGTCGCTGAAGAAGCCAGTTATGTCAGTTATCTGGAAGGCTGCACGGCGCCGATGCGAGACGAGAATCAGCTGCATGCTGCTGTGGTTGAGCTATTTACAAATGATCGCGCCGAGATTAAATACTCGACGGTGCAGAATTGGTATCCTGGTGACGAACACGGTAAAGGAGGCATTTACAATTTCGTCACCAAAAGGGGACTGGCCAAAGGAGTTAATTCAAAAATATCATGGACTCAGGTCGAAACTGGCTCCGCCATTACGTGGAAATATCCGAGCGTCATCCTTCAAGGGGACAATTCGATCGGCGAATTCTATTCCGTGGCGCTGACCAACAATTATCAACAAGCTGATACGGGAACCAAAATGGTCCACGTAGGGAAGAACACGCGCAGCACAATCGTTTCGAAGGGAATCTCTGCTGGACGCGGGCAAAACAGCTATCGCGGTTTGGTGAAAATATTGAAGGGCGCAACCAACGCCCGGAATTTTTCGCAATGCGATTCATTGCTTTTGGGGAACAAATGCGGCGCGCATACCTTCCCTTACATCGAGGTTAAGAACACATCGGCTCAGGTCGAACACGAAGCTACTACCTCGAAGATTGGCGAGGACCAAATCTTTTATTGCAACCAGCGCGGTCTTTCGACCCAGGACGCCGTCAACATGATTGTCAACGGCTATTGCAAAGAGGTCTTCAAGCAACTGCCTATGGAATTTGCGGTCGAAGCCCAGAAATTACTTGGGGTTAGCCTGGAGGGCAGTGTCGGTTGACGCCACCGCGCGCGAGCTCGAACATTGAGCATTCGCACTAACATTGATTCACCACCGCAGAGATTACGGAGAGTTGTTATTCTTATTTATGTTAGAAATCAAAAATTTACACGCCGGAGTGGACGGCAAACAGATTCTCAAGGGCATCAATCTTGTAATTCAAGCCGGAGAGGTCCACGCCGTGATGGGACCAAACGGCAGCGGCAAGAGCACGCTCGCGCAAGTCCTGGCTGGCCGCGATGGCTACAGCATCTCGACAGGCGAAGTGCTCTATGATGGAAAAGACCTGCTCGAAATGGATCCCGAAGAACGCGCGCGCGAGGGCGTCTTTTTGGCCTTCCAATATCCGGTCGAGATACCTGGCGTTAACAGCACCTACTTCTTAAAAGCAGCCTTGAATGAAATTCGCAAATCGAAGGGTTTGCCGGAACTCGATGCCATCGAATTTCTAACGCTCGTCAAAGAGAAGATGAAGTTGCTCGACCTTAGCGAAGACCTGCTGAAACGTCCGGTGAACGAAGGCTTTTCCGGCGGCGAGAAAAAGCGCAACGAAATTTTTCAAATGGCCGTTCTCGAACCGAAGCTGGCCATTCTGGATGAAACCGATTCCGGGCTCGACATCGACGCCTTAAGGATCGTGTCGGGAGGCGTGAACAAATTGAAGCGGCCCGACAACGCGCAACTTTTAATCACCCACTATCAACGTCTGCTCAATTACATTGTGCCGGATTACGTCCATGTTTTGTATGACGGAAGGATTGTGCGATCAGGCAGCCGGGAGCTTGCGCTCGAACTGGAAGAGAAAGGTTACGATTGGCTGATCAAAGAAGCAGCCTGAAAACCACAGATGGATTCGAACCTCGACATCATGATTCAAGCCCCACAAACCCGTGAGACGCCGGCAGCAAATCCGTACTTGGCCAGCTTCGAACGGTTCGAGCAAAACCGGCTGGCGGCGCCGGCGTGGGTTTTCCCAATTCGCAAGGCGGGCATGGCTCGCTTTGCCGAACTTGGCTTTCCAACCCCGCACGATGAAGATTGGCGGTTCACCAATGTCGCCCCGATCGTCAAGCTGCCCTTCAAGCCGGTCTCGGAATACTCGCGCGACGGAATCACGGCCCAAGGCGTCCAGCAATTCACGTTTGCTGGATTAAAGGCCCATCGTTTGGTATTCATCAACGGCCATTTTTCTGAGGAGCTTTCGGCAATTTTGCCGATCAGCAACGGCGCGAAAATAACCAGCCTCGCTCGGGCACTGAACAGCGATTCCGCGCGGATCGAGAAGCACCTCGCCAACTATGCCTCCGGTGAAGACAATGCCTTCGCTGCGTTGAACACGGCGTTCTTCCTCGATGGCGCTTTTCTTTTTCTTCCCGCCAATACCGTATTGGAAGATCCTGTTCACTTGCTCTTCATTTCCACCGCGAGCGAGCCCGGCGCGGCCTCACATCCCCGCAACCTGTTCATCGCCGAAAAGGGGAGCAGCATGACGGTCCTCGAAACCCACGTTAGCACCGTCGAGAATTCTTACGTGACCAATGCGGTCACTGAGTTGGTTGTTGGAGAAGGAGCAGTGATCGAGCATTGCAAATTTCAAGACGAAAGTTCCCAAGCCTTTCATATTGCCACGATCCATGCCCAAATTGGCCGGAACGCTAATTTCACTTCGCACTCCATTGTGACTGGCGCGCGCCTGGCGCGAGATAACATCCGGACTTCTCTCGCTGGTGAAGGGATCGACTGCGTGCTCAACGGACTTTATCTCACCAAAGGGGACCAATTAGCCGATCACCACATGATTGTGGAACATGCGAAGCCGCACTGTAACAGCCACGAGTACTTCAACGGCATTCTCGATGGCCGCTCGCGAGGCGTTTTTCACGGGCGAATCTTGGTCCAACCGGAAGCGCAGAAAACGGACGCCAAACAAACGAATAAGAACCTCTTGCTGTCAGACAGCGCCACGATCGATACGAAACCGCAATTGGAGATTTACGCCGACGACGTCAAGTGCACTCACGGCGCCACGATCGGACAACTGAATGAAGAGTCGATCTTTTATCTTCGAGCTCGCGGTATCGGCCTCGATACAGCGCGCCGAATGTTGATTCACGCGTTCGCTGGCGAAATCATCGACCGCGTCAAATGCCGCGCGGCCAGGGAAGAACTCGATCAATTGATCTGGCAACGCCTCGAACAAAATCCGCAGATCGCGGAGAAACACTAGAAAGGCTCTGCTTTATGTTCGACGATCTCGGCGACCTTTATCAACAAGTGATTCTCGATCACAGTAAAAGCCCGCGGAACTTTCTGAAAATGCGCAACGCCAATCGTGTCGCGCACGGCAAAAACCCGCTTTGCGGCGATCAAGTCGTGATGTACCTCTTGATGGATGGCGATGTGATCAAAGACATCAGTTTTCAAGGCTCGGGCTGTGCCATTTCAAAAGCGTCCGCGTCTTTGCTCACGGACAGTTTGAAAGGCAAGGACAAGGAACAAGTGAAACGGCTCTTCGACGATGTGCACAACATGGTGACCACGGGAAAAGTCAACGGTGACGACATCGGAAAACTCGCCGTGTTCGCCGGCGTCCATAAATTTCCCGCACGCGTCAAATGCGCGATCTTGCCGTGGCACGCCGTCGTCGCGGCGATCGAAGGCGAAACGGAACCCGTTTCGACAGAATGAAATCGATGTCTGAAGCGGTAACGCAGAGTTTCACTCTGCCGTATCGCAGACGTTGAGTCTGCTGCGCCGTCGCACAATCGATGCCGCTCGATAATGAGGACACACTGCCGGCTGCAAGCCGGCGATACAACAGAGTAAAACTCCGCGCCGCGAGGAATGGTTTGTGATGCAAATGGACGAACCCATTACATTAACGCGCGATTGTGATGCAGTCGTGATTCCGGCGGGCACGAAAGTGACGCTTCAGAAAGGTGAATCCGCGTACATCACTCAATCGTTGGGCGGCAGCTACACTGTCATCGTCAACGGAAACATGTTCCGCATCGACGGCAAGGATGCCGACGCGCTCGGAAAGGAAACAGCCGTTGCACCCGTCGCTGCGCTCGGTGGAGAACCGGCTACCCCGGAACAATTGGAGAAAGAGATTTGGAATCAGATGCGGACCTGCTATGACCCCGAGATTCCGGTTAACATCGTCGATCTCGGTCTGATCTATGATTGCCGAGTCGCGCCGCAATCAGATGGTCCGGGAAACCACGTCGACGTGAAAATGACCCTTACCGCGCCAGGTTGCGGCATGGGCGAGTACCTGCGCCAGGATGTGCAGAACAAATTGCTTTCCATCGAAGGCATTGACGACGTCAATGTCGAACTTGTCTGGGAACCTCCTTGGAATCAAGCGATGATGTCGGACGCGGCCAAGCTTCAACTTGGCCTTTATTAAGCCGTGAAAACTCTGGCCTTCTTTATGAACCTGCGACGGAGCGCGGACATTCCTGTCCGCAGCAATGTCCATCTGGCGGAATACCCTGGACCCGTCTGCGGCGGTCTGGAATGTCGAGAGCTGCTGCGGACAGGAATGTCCGCGCTCCGTCGTCGGTTCATGCTTGCGATCAGCGAACGGGGAACGCGGTTATGAACGAAGATGTTCAAATAACGCCACTGCAGAGCAAAAAAGTCGATTGGGCTGCGCTGCGCGAAGACTTTCCGATTCTTCATCAAAGAGTGCATGGCCGGCCATTGATTTACTTCGACAACGCGGCCACTACTCAGAAACCAAAGCAGGTAATTGACGCATTGCGTCATTATTACGAGACTGACAATGCAAACGTCCATCGCGGCGTTCACGAACTGAGCAACCGCGCCAGCGCAGCCTATGAAGCGAGCCGCAAGCGCGTGGCCCGCTTCATCAATGCCAAACGCGCCGAGGAAATCGTATTCACCCGCGGAACGACCGAAGCGATTAACCTGATCGCGCAAGCGTGGGGCAACAAATACGTCAAGGCTGGCGACAAAATCCTGCTCACGGAGATGGAGCACCACAGCAACATCGTCCCATGGCAGCTCTTGGCGCAGCGCGTGGGCGCGGAGCTGATTTATCTGCCGATCAACGTCGAGAACGGTTTGCTCGACTTGAATCATCTCGATGAATGGCTGACCACGGACGTGAAACTGTTCGCAATGACGCACATCTCTAACACGCTCGGCACGGTGAATCCTGTGATGGAACTGTGTGCGAGGGCGCGCAGGGTCGGCGCCTTGACACTGGTTGATGCCGCGCAAAGCGCCGGGCATTGCCGAATCGATGTCCAGGAAATCGGTTGCGACTTCCTCGCTTTTTCAGGCCATAAAATGTGTGGGCCAACTGGCATCGGGGTTCTTTACGGCCGGTTCGAAAAGCTCGAAGCGACTCCTCCGTACGAGGGCGGCGGCGACATGATTTCCAGCGTCGATTTTCAACAAAGCACCTGGAATAAAGTGCCTCATAAGTTTGAAGCAGGGACGCCTCACATCAGCGGCGTCATCGGTTTGCACGCGGCCATGGATTATCTGGATGGCATCGGCCGCGAACAGATCGCGCAGCACGACCATGAACTGGCCGCTTACGCGTACGAAGAATTAGCGCGTCTGAAAAACGTCCGCCTTTTGGGGCCGCATATCGGACGCGCGGGCGTGGTCAGTTTTCTCACGGCCGACGTGCATGCTCATGATCTCGTGACTGTCGCCGACCAATGTGGCGTCGCGTTGCGCGGCGGCCATCATTGCAATCAACCGTTAATGAAAAAGCTCGGCGTCGAGGCGACGGCGCGGGCGAGCTTTTATTTGTACAATACGCAAGCCGAAGTGGACCGCTTGGTCGAGGTGCTTAAGGAAATCCAAAAGTTCTTTGCCAGCCGCCATTAATCGCATGACTGCAACCAACGCACCCATTACATCGCAGAGCACCATGCGCGAAGTTCTCGATGCTTATCCGGGAGCCCAGCGGGCGCTTTTCCGCCGTTATCATATTGGCGGTTGCAGCAGCTGTGCGTTTCAGCCAAGCGAAACTCTCGAACAACTCTGCAGCCGCAACAACAGCCTCAACGTTGCCGAAGTCCTCAAGCACATCCAATCCAGCCACGAACAGGACGCGCAAATTCTCATTTCTCACAGCGAGCTCGCGGAACTTCGAACCCGCAATCCACGGCTGAAATTGCTCGATGTGCGGTCGCGCGAAGAATTCGAAGCCGTGCGGATCGAAGGTTCTGTGCTGATGTCGCAGCCGAGCATGCAAGAAATTATGGCCCGCTGGCCGCGCGATGAAGCGTTTGTGATTATCGATCATCAAGGGAAATACGCGCTGGATGCAGCCGCGTACTTTCTCGGACACGGCTTCACAAATGTGCGGTGCCTGCGCGGCGGTATTGACGCGTGGTCTCAAGAGGTCGATCAAAACGTCCCGCGCTATCGCCTTGAACCAGCCAGCACGGCAACGACACCAGCTGAGCGATGAACGACAACGATCTCCAACAACGCATCTCGGAAGCCATTCGGAATCCGAAGAACATGGGCGAAATGGAGGCCGCCGACGCCGTGGGCGCCGTCGGCAACTCGCAATGCGGCGAGATGCTTCGCATGTGGGTCAAATTCAAAGAAGAAAACGGCAAGAAAGTGATTGATCGCGCCACCTTCCAGTCGTTCGGCTGTGAAACGGCCATCGCTGTCGCCAGCCTCGCGACCGAGATGATCCGTGGCAAAACGATCGAAGAAGCGTTGTCGCTGACCGGCGAAGAACTTTCCGGCGACCTCGGCCCGCTGCCGCCGATGAAGATTCACTGCTCGCAATTGGTCGAAGGCGCTTTGCGTTCCGCGTTGGAACCTGCCGCACCTTCCACTGTCCCGGCTCCTGCCGCTCAACCCGCAAATTCAAGTCTTCTCGAAAACTTCACACAGCCTGTGCAACCGTCGGGAGGACTCCGGATCGTGATGCTCGACGAGAAAAAGGCTTCTTAGACTTAGCACTCATGAAAGCCTTCCGTGGACATGATCTGATTCGTTGGCGAACCTTGCCAAATCACGACCCGAAACAAAGAGGCGGGAACGCCTTTAGCTAACTTCAAGAGAACTCGATTGTTGGCTGCTCGTAGATTTTCGTCCCAAGCACCGTGTAAGCGAGCGCGACCTGATCGCCGATAACGTAATGACCGTCCCATCGGCGCCAATCGCGCGGCAGCGGACCGAACGGTTCAAACCGTGAATCCGCAAATTCGCCATTGGCGTTTTCCCATCCGGGCATTTGCCGGACACCACATTTTTGTTCTCCGACGATCTTGGGATGCTGTCCGTGCGCGCCATCGAATCGCCATGAGTGAGGGGCCTCTAACGCGTCGCATCTCCGATGCAGTAGAGGAATTCCTCGCGTGTGTCCCCTTTCTTTGCGACACGAAGGTAAAGGCGACCGCCGCAGATTGCTGGTGAAGCGAAGGCTTCGTCGCCAAGCTGATTTTCGGCGACGCTCTTGAAGGCTTCGGGAGTGGCGTCAAAGACAAAAGTTTTCCCCGACACATTCGAGGCGTAGATGCGGTTGCCCGCCATCGCCGGTGATGCGAAGAAGTCACCGCCCAAACGGATCTTCCACATCTCCTGGCCTGTGTCGGCTTTCCAACAAACCGCGAAGCCGGCGTCCATTATTCCATAGAGGTATCCGTCCTTGACGATTGGCGAAGGGACGTAGATGCGGGAACCATTTTGCCAGGCGATCTTGCCAGAACCATCGGCCAGGACTGCCACAGTGTGGTTTCTTGGATAACCGCCGCTTGCGAAGACTCGCTCGCCGTCCGTGACCATCGAGATCACGCATTCTTCTGTGGAACCGTCAATCTCCCAGAGTTTCTTGCCTGTCTGAGGATCGAAGCTGGAAATGAGGTTGCAACCTGCGAGAACCATCTGTTCGCGCCCGTCCGCCCGGATAACAGCAGGCGAAGTGTAATTGGGAATCTTCGGCCGGGATTGAGTCCAAACGACGCGTCCTGTGGCGCGATCCAAAGCCGCGATTGTCCCGCCGCCTCGATGGTCCCCAGTCACGAGCACCAGCGAACCATAAACGAACGGTGAGGAGCCGAACCCTTGATGCCGGACGAAGTCGCAGATTTTCTGTTGCCAAATCTTTTTGCCATTCATGTCGAGCGCTGTGGTATGGATCGCGCCCGCATTCAAAAAATTAATGTAAAGGCGTTCGCCGTCGGACGCGGCTGTCGAGGACGCCTCGGAGCTGTTGCGATGCCCGCCACTGCTCAGTTGGCCCTGGTGAACGATTGCCTGCCAGACTTCTTTGCCGCTTCGCCGATCGAGCGCCAGCATGGATTGCGTTTGCTTTTCCAAATCTGCCGTCGCCACGTAAACGCGCTCGCCTACGATCGTCGGCGAACTGTGCCCACGGCCCGGAATCGCCGTCTTCCAGAGAACATTCTCTGTTTCGCTCCAGCGGACGGGTGGACTCTGGTTAGCTGCGGCGAGGCCGTTGCCTGTCGGTCCGCGCCACGCCGGCCAATCGTGGTCCAGGTTCACTGTAGCCAAGGTCGTGATCGAGACAGCTTCAACTAAGATGAGGACGGCAATAGAAAAGGGTTTTATCATAAATCGGGTTGGACTTTCTCCAAAGCGAGCGCATCCGGCAAGAGGGATGTGTCGGAAACAAGCGGCGCAATCGGCAGACACCTTTTTTCTTCGTCAATGACGTTCTTCGCGTTTATTGTCACTGTCATGTTACACTGGAATTCAATTGAATGGTCGCGGCTTACGCTGGCGCTGTTCGCTTTCATTGTTGCTCTCATGATGGCACGACTTCAAACCTCACCCAACGCTGCCGAGGTTCTCTCCACTGCGAACAATCCGCTCCTGGCTGAAAGCGCGTTGCCTTATCAATTCCCGCCGTTCGATCGCGTCAAGAACGAGCACTTCGCGTCGGCGCTGGAACGAGGAATGGAAGAGGCGTTGAAAGAAGTGAACGAGATTGCCAATCGCTCGGAAGCTGCGACCTTCGAGAATACGGTCGTTGCCCTCGAACGTTCCGGACAATTGCTCTCGCGCGTTCATCGTCTTTTCGGCAATCTGGCTGCCGCGCACACCAATCCCGACATTCAGAAAGTCGAGAAAGAGATGGCGCCAAAACTTGCCGCGCACAGCGACGCCATTTTGCTTGATCCGCGGCTCTTCGCCCGCGTTGAATCTTTGCATGAAAAGCCGGATCGACTTGGGTTGGACGCCGAATCAAAGCGCTTGCTCGAACGGTACTATCTCGATTTCGTCCGTGCAGGGGCGAAGCTTTCTGACGCCGACAAAGAAAAGCTCAAAGGCTTCAATGCTGAACTGGCGACGCTCTCAACCACTTTTTCTCAAAGTGTGCTAAAGGAAGTTAATGCATCGTCGATTCTCGCCGATGATCTCTCGGCCTTGAAAGGATTGTCCGAAGAAGCGATCAAAACAGCCGCGGCGGCAGCGAAAGCGGACGGCAAGGAAGGGAAGTATCTGTTGCGTCTGCAAAATACGACGGGGCAACCGAGCCTCGCCACGCTCGAAGATCGCGCGACGCGTCAGAAGTTATTCGAAGCTTCAATCGTGCGCGGCAATCGCGGCGGCGAATTTGACAATCGCTCGCTGGTCGCGCGCATGGCGCGCTTGCGCGCGGAACGCGCTGCGTTGCTCGGTTACGAGACTCACGCCGCTTATCAACTCGCAGAGCAAACCGCCAAAACAGTCGCGGCCGTGAATAAATTGCTGGCTGAACTTGCTCCGCCCGCTGTGGCCAACGCGCGGCGCGAGGCTGCTGATATGCAAGCTTTGATCGACCGGGAAGGCGGGAAATTCCAGCTCGCGCCGTGGGATTGGGCATTTTACTCCGAGAAAGTTCGCCGCCAACGGTACGCCTTCGATGAATCGGAGTTGAGGCCTTACTTTGAAATGAACAGCGTTTTGACCGAAGGCGTTTTCTATGCGGCCGGCAAGCTTTACGGCCTGAGTTTCAAGGAACGCAAGGACCTTCCCATTTATCAAGAAGACGTGCGTGTGTTCGAAGTCTTCGATGCGGACGCTGAGCCGCTCGCGGTGTTTATCGCGGACCTTTACGCGCGGCCATCCAAGCGTGGGGGCGCCTGGATGAATGCCTACGTGCCGCAAGCCGGACTGTTCAACAGGAAGCCGGTTGTCGCCAATCATCAAAATGTGCCGAAACCGCCGGCGGGCCAACCGACGCTGCTCACTTGGGATGAAGTGCGCACGATGTTCCATGAATTCGGCCATGCCTTGCACGGCATGTTCTCGAACGTCCGGTATCCTCGCTTTAGTGGAACAACTGTCCCGCGCGATTTCGTGGAATACCCGTCTCAAGTAAACGAGATGTGGGCTTCGTGGCCGGAGGTATTGAAGAATTACGCGAAGCATCACCA
The DNA here is from genome assembly GCA_016871515.1 of Verrucomicrobiota bacterium. Classification (GTDB taxonomy): domain Bacteria; phylum Verrucomicrobiota; class Verrucomicrobiia; order Limisphaerales; family SIBE01; genus SIBE01. The sequence continues at coordinate 2,387 of VHDE01000007.1, read as the reverse complement.
AACGGGCGAACCGATCCCCGCCAGACTATTCGAGAAAGTGCTTGCCGCAGAAAAATTCAATCAAGGGTTTGCCACAACGGAATACCTGGCTGCGGCGTTGCTGGACCAGGCTTGGCACCAGTTGAAGGCGGATGAAGTTCCTGCTGATGTGCTCGCATTCGAGGCTGCCGCGCTGAAGAGAGCAGGCGTCGCTTTTGCCCCTGTGCCGCCACGTTATCGCACGACTTACTTCTCGCACATTTTTTCCAGCGGCTACTCGGCTGGATACTATTCTTACATCTGGAGCGAAGTCCTGGACGCGGACAGTGTGGAATGGTTCAAACAAAACGGCGGATTGACCCGCGCCAACGGCGATCACTTCCGGCGCACTTTGCTTTCGCGCGGCGGCAGCCAGGAAGCAATGACGCTGTTCCGCAATTTTCGCGGCAGCGATCCGGATATCCGCCCGCTGCTGAAGCGACGGGGGCTCGAAGTCGCCCCGTCAGAAAAGGCTGCGTTCTAAGCTTCGGCTTCCCTGTAGCGGCGTCTCGGAAGAGCGCCGTCATTTCCAAACTACCGAGTTTGCGGCGCTCTTCCGAGACGCCGCTACAGCACGGTTCAGGGTCCCAGTGCGCGCTTCGACAATGTCCGCAAGCACAACCGGGGATCACTTGACTTGAAGCATCCTTACATTCTGCTGATTCGGCCGTCGCGTCATGGGCGGACCGTCAAACTCGGCAATCGTAATCTCAGCGAGGTACAGCACCTTGGAGCCATCTTCCAAATGCCCGCCAATGCTCCGGGCGTCGCCTTTCTCGGCCAGCATGATGTGCAGGTGAGGTTCTCCATCGGCGATGATTCTTGAATCGCGGCGATTTCCAGAGCCCCTTTGAAAGTATGGAAGACATCTTCCGGTGGATAGGTTGGCTCTTTCGGCCAATGCAGGCGGCACTCGCTCAGCGAACCGATTCCCGTTAGGACCGCGCCATCGGTAATTTTCTGGTCGCGGATAAAGTTCCGAATGCTCTCCAGAAGCAAGTCTCCCGCAGCCAAACCGAGTCGGTGAACCTTCTTGATGTTTCCAGCAGCATTGGGCTTCGATTTGGAAGAAGGATTCTGGGCAAGCGCCAGCCAGCCAATGACTCCGGCGCAGGTCACAAGAGTTAATGAAACGCGGAGGTATCGCGGAGCGAATCGTGAGAGTGTTTTCATAATGTTTCCTATGTGTCGATATGAACGAGCCAAAGGCGTTTTACTCCGCAACACGACACCAGCAAGGAGAATTCGCGCACTCCTCGGCGCTCCGGCCCAAGCCTTTCATTAACACCCTCCTAAGTACGTGTTTAGCGATGCCATGTCGTAGCGCAGAATTGTATTCTGCGGATCGCCCGCTAGTTCGGGCATCTCCGAACGTGCGGACGGTCTGCCGATTGCAAATCGGCGATACGGCAGACTGAAAGTCTGCGTTACGCCAAGCATTCACGTACTGGGGGCTAGCGGCTTGACGCGGAAGGCTTGCGCGCGAGGACGGTGATACTGTCGCCCTTCAAAGTAAAACGGCAGGCCAGGCTGATCGGAAATTTTGCCAGTTCTTCCCGAAGCCGGCCCAGGCCGCGCAGTTTTCGATCTTCATTCGTTCGGAAACGGACACCGTTCGTTTGCATGCGCAGGACTTCAAAGCCAGCCTTTTCACAAAACGCCCGCAAAGTAGCAGGAGTGTATAAGCTCAAATGTTCGCGCGGCTTGAGCAGTTTCCAACCCGCCCCTAAATATTCGCGCGTGCAACAAGCGTAATTGACCGTGTCGACATACAGTGCACCGCCCGGCCTTAGCACTCGGAACGCGGATTGAAAACAAACACTGGGCGCGGCGAGGTGCTCAAAGACAGCGTTCGAATAAACCGCGTCGAAGTGGTCGTCTGGAAGGCTGGCCTCCTCCAAAGTGCTTGCGATGATGTTCAGTCCGCGCTGTTCGCATCCATAACGCGCACAAGCGACGACCGGTTCAAGCCCGATTGGCGACCAATTGAGTTGACGGGCCTGAAAGAGAAAGCCGCCCACGTTGCTGCCAATTTCGAGAAGCCGGTTGTTTTGCCGGAACGGTTCCAATCGACGCAATTCGCGCCGATAATCCCGTTGCTTTTTCGCCGAGTAATTCTTTTGCACGTATGTTTGCAATCGTTCCTGAAAGATTTCTTCGTTGAAGGCTTCTGGATCATTGATCCGTGGGTGCGCGTAAATAAATCCGCAACGCTTGCATTCGGCGTAGCAGGCGCCTTCCTTTTCGAGGACACGCTGGCTGTCATCGGCGCCGCAAAGATCGCACCGGACATGCGAAAGCTCGTTCGTTTCCATCGATCGTTCTGTTGATAAGTGAGCGTGCGAGCGATGGCAACGGCCAATTGCAGA
>VHDE01000006.1 GCA_016871515.1 Verrucomicrobiota bacterium | reverse complement strand
GTCCCGTTGGTGCCCACGATTCACGTCGAGCATTTCCCGGAAAACTGCAAGCAGCTCATGGAAAAGGTCTTGGCTCGCGAACGGATTGCTTGCCAAAAACTGGAGGAACAGAAAGAAGGCATCATTCTGAAGTTTACGGCATCGGAATCAAAGACACTCGCCAGTTTATAAATGGGGGGAAGACGCAAGACGAATTCAGGCAATTCATTTTGCGCTCGAAGTATAACGCGCGCGAGGTCGGTCACATCGACTCGGATGTCGGCATGTCCGACCGCGAGATCGATGACTACTCGGTCACCCGGGCGCTTCTTCGCTTATCTTCCGGCAAGCCCCTGGACGGCCTTGAGGCTGAAGCGTCGAATGCGTTGGCCAAAAAGATTCGCCGCGAGCCGCAGGAATCTTTCATCCCTCAGGAAGTCACGCGTCGCAGCTTCTCGACGCGTGGACTGAATGCCACCACGCCGAGCGCTGGCGGTTATGTCATCGGCACCGAAACACTCGGCAGCAGCATGATTGAATTGTTGCGCAATCGCACGATCGTAACGGCGATGGGCGCGCGCACGCTCGGCGGTCTGGTCGGTGACATCGCGATCCCGACGCACAAGGGCGGCGCTACGGCTTATTGGCTCAGTGAATTAGCCGAAGTGACATCCGCTCAGCAAAACTTTGGCCAGATTTTACTTTCGCGGCATCGCTTGTGCGCGAACACGGCGTTTAGCAAGCAGCTTCTCACGCAGGCTTCCATCGAGGTCGAGGGGTTCGTCCGAATGGACCTGAGGGTGATCATTGCGATCGAGAAGGATCGCGCGTGCATCAACGGCAGCGGAGTGCAGGGCGAACCGCCCGGTATCCTGAATACGAGCGGGATTAACTCGCTCACGTTCGGCGCTGCGCCGACGTGGGCTAAGGTGGTTGATTTTGAAAAAGAAATAGATTCTGACAACGCGTTGCAGGGTTCGCTCGGCTACGTCTCAACGCCGACGACAAAGGCGAAATGGAAAACTACGGTCAAAGTCACCAACCAAGCTGTGTTCCTTTTGCAGGATGGCAAGGCCAACGATTATCGATTCGAAAGCTCCAAACAAATTCCGAGTGATCGCGTCATCTTTGGAGATTGGAGCCAGGCGATCATTGGCGATTGGGCCGGGATTGAGATCGTGGTTGATCCATATTCGAGAAAGAAGACGGCCGAAGTGGAAGTAACCGTCAACGTGATGACGGACTTCGCGTTGCGCCATGTCGAAGCGTTTTGCGCATCGACCGATTCCGGAGCTCAGTAAATGAAAACCGCAACTTACCAAGCCGGGGCGCGTTTCCCGGACTGCTACGCAAGGCTGATTGAGATCTGGTATTTGCTTGAACACGTGCGCAAATCCATTTCGGGCGAATGTTCAGGAACGGCTGACGAGGTTTATATCGAAATCTTGGCGCAAGCCGATGACGACGTAGCAGCGGCGCAAAGGCTCTTGCGGCGGGCCACCGAGAGAATCCTGAAACACCACCAATAATTTCGGGTGCGCTAAAGGGCGAGCTTTCATGTCGCGGCTCGCCTTTCCTTTTTCTCCAGTCCCCGCGCTCGCGTGTCAGCCGAGGCAATGGGAACGGCAGCGCTTTGGCATCGCCCTGCAACGCTTCCGCCGGGGCCGCTACCCTAATGCCCCCCAAATCGTCCTGAGGCATTTTAGAGAGAAAACCTTTCCACTAACGCCAACCGCACGACTGAGCCCTGAACTGCTGGCCGAGCTTCCCGCTGAGGACTTCGAGAAGATCAGGGGCGTTGCCCGACGCAAAACGGTCCCCAACACCGTTGGGAATTGCCAACAATTGCCGACAGATTTCGTGTCAGAAATAGTGTCGGGACCTGCCGACTCGGCAAGACGAGAGACATGCACGACACCATTTATAACATTGGTTGTTCTGAGGTTTCTGGGGAAAAGTTGGGACGGCGTTGCAACGGTTTTGAAGACTGCGATGGCCACCAGGCACCCATCACTCTCCGAAAATCATACCCCTCCAACCCAATGCCGAACAACATCAGGGACGGAGTGGAATCCGTCCTTGCCAGATGCATTTGTGAAACGAGAATTGCTGCGCTTCCATTTAGTGTCTTGCTCGAACCGCCTTAACGATGGCCTCCGGTTCAGGAAACTGTCCGGTTTGGATTTTCGAAAAAATCTTTTGTCCATTCACGCTGACCTCAAAGACACCGCCGCTCGAAGGAACCAGCTTCAACGAACGAATGTGTTGTTTGAGCTTCAAAAGTTTCTCCGCCAAACTGACGGCATGCGGCTCGTAATTTCAAGCCGCGCAATACTCAATTGTGATTTCGAGACTCATCGTTTGCGATGGTCGTCACAGTAGGGGACAAGTATTGCTACGTCAAGGAACCCCCAATCCGGATAGGACGGGTGGCTGGTAAGGCGATTCCTTCGTAGTCGCGCTAGCTGTCTCAATGGCCTGCTTGTGAAAATAGAACTTCAAAGGCTGGAAAATGGTCGCCGCGATGATCAGGCCGATGACCGTGCCGCTTATCGCGGCTCCAAACTTCAGTGCGAGAAACCTGGCGTCCCCATCCCATCCATCCAATGTGATAAAGGCGCCCAAAAGCGTTGCGGCCACGCCTCCCAAAATCCCCAAGCAAGACCCGCTTTCGCAGATTTTAATATTGACTTGGATTCGGTCTAAGGAGTGGCGCCTTCCCACCAAAGCATCGAACAGCATCCCGAAAGGCCGCACCAAACCGAAGGCCGTTATCAATCCGCCGATCAGGATTGCGCCGATCACTACAACTTCGGCCGGGTGAAACAAAGGCGAAAGACGTCCACCACCGATTGTAAAGCCTGCGAGAGTGCCCAGAGCCGCAATCAGCACGCCGAAGAAAATGCGAATCATAAGGGTTCCTTCCTGCTAAGAGTTCACTTGTGCCGCTGTAGTGGCCGCAGTCGCCAAAAGAAGAGCGCTTCCCGCAAGTCTATTCCGGGGATGAGGTCCCACGATCCACATTCTGCGATTATATTATGGGCCAATCGTAGCGGCGGGCATCCTGCCGCCCGAAGGGATGCTTGAAACTCGGTGTTTGTGTTCTTTGATCCGACGCGTCATCCGCTGGGCAGGATGCCCAGCTTTACGGCAGGCAGGATGCCCGTCGCTACCGTCGAAACCGAACTTTCGGTGCCCGATTCTGGCAGCGTGCTATAGTTTCGCGAATGAAATATTTGCGTTGCGTTCTCTTTCTCAGTTTCTCGATGTTCGAGAGATGCACAGACTGTCTAGCCGCAGACCCAGCCCTCATTCTTGATGACCAAGTGTATCACCTGCGGTCGGGCGGGCACGTGGAGTGGACGCATTTCCAAAACGGAACGCCTCACGATAAACGGCCGATCTCGTCCAACTGAAGCAACGTTTTCCCTAACATCGTTAGTTCGGTTGGAACAAACAAACCCGTTCGCCCGGCATTTCGTCCGAGACTCAGCAATGTTTTGCCGATCTGAAGTTCGCCGAGGGAATTGTCCTTCTGCTCCGCGACAACTGTATTAATGCGCGTACGAAAGCTTGGTTCATCGAAGTCATCGCAAACTCGAACAGGAAGCCCCGAGGATCAAAGCGGAAGCCGAACATGCCGCGCCGAGAATTGAAGCTCTCAAGGAAAACCCACCAACGCCCGCTGAGCAGCCGCGGTGGGCGAAGTCTTCTTAGCTAAAGCTGCCGTGGAGAATTTGTCGCCAGCTCGGACCAACCTTCTGGATAGGCAAGGCAAGCCTGCTGGATTGCCCGGAGCGCAGCAGCACTTGCCTATCTATCGGCAATCTGTTTTGAGACACGCTATAACCGACTAATTCCATGAATGCTGCATCACTGCTTAACGCTGCCTTAATGTCTGTTCGCGTAAAGTGGCCTCATGAAAAACCAAACCGATTACCAATTGTCACCCACGATTCTGGCGCTGGCAGCGCTTGCTGCTATCAGCGTGAGCACACCAGCCAAAGACCCGCTCCTGGATTCGTGGTTTACTCAGCATTCCGGCAAGTATGCCCGCCTCTACGCGACGACATCTGACTTAAGCTCTGGCAACGCGAAGACAACGTGGAGCCGCGGGGCTGTTAACCAAAGTTTGCCCGCCTATAGCGGCGTGCAGGAAATCTATTCCTCGGCGGACTGGATTTACATCCGAACTTCGGGCTTGGGCAGCCATGTGATGGGACCGTGGTATCTCAACGCGGCGAAAACGCAGCTCTTTCCCAACCTGCCTAGAAACAAGAAGGCGCTTTATCGGATTCCGCGCCGACCGGTAGTGGCAACCACCAAGACGCTCACGGGTCTTGGAGTTATTGGCTATTTCGTTGATGGCGTGGCCATGTTTGACGGCCAAGATGGCTTTTCTTGGAATGGATCGAGTGAATCTGGCGGGATGGGTGGCGGCGGGATTTGGAATCGCGACGCCTACGTGAATGAAGGAATCACGTTTGATCCAGCGAACGCGCACCAGGAACAGTCGGGCACCTATCATTACCATGCGAATCCAATCGCGCTGCGGCATTTGTTGGGTGACCACGTCGATTATGATGTTGCGACCAAGGTGTACCGCGAGAATCCGTCGAACCTGCACCACTCGCCGATTCTTGGCTGGGTCCGGGATGGCTTTCCCATTTACGGGCCCTACGGATACTCCGATCCCAAGAATCCAGCGAGCGGTGTGCGTCGGATGATTTCGGGATTTGTCCTGCGAAACGGCGCCAATGGAACTCTGAATCTGGCTGCTAATGGGCGCACGACGCTGCCCGCATGGGCCGCACGCGCGCAGAACCGTTCCACGGCTCTAACGGCCAGCCAGTATGGCCCAGCCGTTTCTACGCAATATTCACTCGGCCGTTACTTGCAGGACAATGATTACCTTGGTGATCTCGGCAAGGTCCAAGGTGTGGACTTCGACTTGGACGAATACAACGGCCGTTTCACGGTGACGCCGGAGTTTCCGAATGGAAGTTACGCCTATTTTGTAAGCATCAACGCCAATGGCACACCTGTCTTTCCGTATAACATTGGCCGAAGCTTCTGCGGCACTCCGACTGGCAGTGCCGTCCAAAACATTTCGGAAACGGTCACGACAAACTTCGTCGGCGGCGCTAATTCGACATTACGAATGGCCACTCCGGCAGCGGCCAGTTATTCAAGCGATGTCACGATTACTTGGAGTGCTGTGGAAGGAGGCGCCTATGTCGTGCGAGCTTCCAGCGATCTCGCCAATTGGACACAGATCGCCGGACCGATCACCGCCTCGGGAGCATCAGCGCAGGCGTCCATCGCACGCAACCAGTCAGAGATTCGGTTTTTTCATGTCAATCGGACGGCTCTCGCTAATTACGATGGCGCGCCCGCGAACGCTAACGTAGCGCAAAACGCCTCAGCCTCTTCTGATAGTTCTACAACCACTCGCTAATCCTAAGTCCAATGCCTCACGCACCGAAGCTGTCGGCCGGTGCGAATGAATGCAGGTAAAGGAAACTCGTCGAGCGATGAATGCAAAGAAGGATTCAGAGAGGACCGTTCGGAGGCCAAAGAACGGAGTAAGTGGCATGATCGAGATTTGGAAAAGGCGTCACGGATTGAGCCCGTCGCTTTGGTCTTGCGCGCTCCTTCTTCTGCTTTTCCGTCCGCCCTTTCAGACAGAGGGTCGCGAACAATCTTTGCTAATCGAGATCGTTCCGCGATTTCAGAACGAGCCCCTTGTCTTTGACCGGGTCCATTATCAAACGTCATCAGGTCAGTTTGTGTCAGTCACTCGTCTGGATTTTCTCATCTCGACAATCGCGTTGCGTCGTGCAGATGGGACTTGGCTGACGGCTACGAATTGGCAAGCGTATATCAGCGCGCGGGAAGGCCGAACAAGTTTTCAAGTGCCTGATCTCCCGCTGGGACGTTATGATCGGTTGCGCTTTCGCGTTGGGTTGTTGCCGGAGATCAATCACCAAGACCCAGCCAATTATCCCGCCGATCATCCGCTCAATCCAAACTTGAACGGATTGCATTGGGGTTGGATGGGTGGATACGTCTTCCTGGCGATTGAAGGCCGCTGGAGTGGACGGATGTTGGGTGATAAGGAGAGCGATGGCAGAGGCTATTCCTTTCACCTGGCGACGGATCGCCAGCTCATGACTGTTGAATTAGACGTGGATCTGGAAGCGCCTAACGATCGCAGATTGGATTTGGTCTTGAACGTGGATCGCATCTTCGACCAGCCCAATCGGATCGTATTGAGTGAAGCTGCCCTCTCCACGCATTCGCGGGGAGAGGATGCGTTGGCCAGCCAGCTTCGCATTAACATCGAAGGCGCATTTTCGGTGGCCCGGACTCATTCATCCGGTCCGGTTGAAAACGTTGTCAGTTCAAAAATGATCGAGATGGCGCCCAACGCAACGCCTTATAAGTTGACGATTTCGCGTTTCTTTCCGCGTCCCGATTTGCCCACCGATAATCCTCTGACGGAGGAAGGCGTTGCGCTCGGCCGTCGATTGTTTTTTGACCCGCTCTTGTCCGCAAATAACTCGCAGGCGTGTGCCTCGTGCCATCAAGCAGATGCTGCGTTTGTCGATGCCGGAAAAGCTGTCAGCGTTGGCGTCGAAGGAAAGCCTGGTGCACGCAACGCCATGCCACTGCTTAATCTTGCTTGGAAGTCATCTTACTTCTGGGATGGCCGCACGAAAACGCTCCGTGAGCAAGTTCTGCAGCCGATTGAGAATCCCATCGAGATGCACGAGACAATGACGAATGTTGTCGCCAAGCTTGGCCGAGCGCGGAGCAGGGGACGTGAGGAGGTTCACGCCTTCCCAATCGACTCGCGACGCACGGGCTTCGAAGTCGATAAGAGCCTCCTTGCATCCGCTGCTCCAAAGAGCAACTCGGATTACGCGGTTTTCTTTCGGCAGGCTTTCGGCACGCCAGAGATTTCTGCAGACCGCGTCGCCCGGGCCCTGGAACAGTTTCTTCTGACTCTGGTTTCGTACGACTCGAAATTCGATCGCGTTCTAGATGGGCGGGCTGAATTTACCGAACAAGAACAGCGCGGCTTTGAGTTGTTCCACACCGAGTACGATCCGCGTCGAGGTCAATTTGGCGCCGATTGTTTTCATTGCCATGGCGGACCATTGTTTCAAAGCCAAAGCTTCGGGAATAATGGCCTCGATTCCGGATTCCGAGACTTAGGACGGTTTCTGATTACGAAGAAGGAAGGCGACAAAGGGAGGTTCGCCGTGCCATCGCTGCGCAACGTCGCAGCAACTGGACCTTACATGCACGATGGCCGATTCAAGACTTTGGACGACGTCATCGAGCACTACGCTTCTGGGGTGAAACGGTCGCCCACGTTGGATCCGAACCTCGCCAAGCATCCGGACGGTGGCGTGCCCTTAAGCGATTCCGATAAGAAAGCGCTGATCGCATTTCTGAAGTGCCTCACGGATGAGTCGCTGCCACCGAGCCTTAAGAGGCCACGTAGCGAGTGAAGATGCGAGCGCCTTTTAAGCGGGACATTCTTATCCGGACAGTGCGCTGCTGGAACGCGCGGAGAGTTCGTTCCTGTGGTGCAGTTCGAAGACCGATCAGCGCTGAACTCTGAAAAGACGAGCCGCGGCCCGGCCTTATCCATCTTGCTTCAAATTGGGCTTCTAGGGATTTTTGACACATGATTATCATCATCGCGCTCGCCTGCGTCGTTTGGGCAACGTTTCAAACTCATACCGCCTTTCCCAACGACTGGACAGCGGTCGCGCCGCGTGAGGAGATTCGCCCCCAATTTCAACGAACGGAAATCGGCGGCAAGTCCGGACACGGTGTCTTCGCTATCCACGCGGACGGACGCGAAGGTCTGCATGGCTAGTGGCAAAAGACTTTTCCGGTGGCCGATGGACAGCATTACCGCTTTTCAGCATGGCGACGCACGGAGAACGTTGCCGTGCCGCGGCGCAGTGTCCTGGCGCGGATCGTCTGGAGCGATGCCGCAGGAAACTCAGTATCACGCCATGAGGGTGTGCTGACGAACTTTGCAAAGAATGTAGTGGCAGCGGCCGAACCGGAATATCCAGGGGAGATAGCCGCGAAGAGCGTGAACCACAATGGCTGGATTGAAGTCTCCGGCGTTTACCGGGCGCCTCCGGGCGCAACCCAGGCGCGGGTTGAATTACATCTGTTGTGGGCCCCGAACGGCCGAGTCCAGTGGAGCGACATTGTCTTCCAACACACCGAATCGCCGACGCCACGCAAAGTTCGCCTCGCCGCCGTGCATTATCGTCCGCGCGGCGCAAAAACGCTCATGGACGCTTGCCGACAATTCGCGCCCCTCGTTGAGGAAGCCGCCCACCGCAAAGCCGGCTTGGTTGTGCTAGGCGAAACATTGACCTGCGCCGGCGCCGGCTCGAACTCCGCGGATTGCGCCGAGCCGATTCCTGGTCCTTCGACGGATTACTTCGGTGAACTGGCGAAGAAAGATCAGCTGCATATTGTGGCCGGCCTCATCGAACGTGACCGGCATCAACTCTTCAACGTCGCCGTGCTCATTGCACCAGACGGCAAGCTCATCGGCAAATATCGCAAAGTCTGCTTGCCAGACGGCGAATACGACAAAGGGATGTCGCCGGGGACCGATTATCCGGTCTTCGAGACACGCCTGGGCAAGATCGGCATGATGATCTGTTACGACGGATTCTTTCCTGAAGTTGCGCGCGAGAATGGGGAACCGTCTGCGTCGCCGAAGTGGACCTGAACCAGCGCACGCTTTGGCCGTGGCTTGGGGATTTCAAAGCGCAAATTCCTCGGCAACGTCCGGTGATACACGGCGAGTAGTAGCGCGGGCGTCCTCGCCTGCGAGTGCATGGGCGTCTCGCCCCCTGGGCTTGGGAGGGGCGAAGAGATGAAAAGACAGAGAGACGGCCGCTATCCGCGAATCCGGCTGTCTTTTGGCTAAGCTAAATCAAAACAACCCCCATAGGGACAGTGCTTCGCACGCGTGCTTGGGACTTGACAAAAGGAAACGAAGGTAACGAAGAAGGAATAAGGCGGTTCATCTTTGTTTCCTTTGCCTTCTGGTGCAATCTTCTGTGCTTCGATGCAAGCGTCGTTAAGCGATTTCGCAGTAGTCACAGGGCAGGGCGGCTTCGTTTTGGAAGTAAACTGGACGAGCAATCCATGGCTGGACTTGGAGCCATCGTGAGAGTTGAATTGAACCCCGCATGAGAATCCCAGCAACCATCCTTGCCTCGCCTTTGAAAGCTTCCGTCACGCTCGTCGCACTGCTGTTCGCTGCGCTGACGATGTCCGCTGCCGTAGCGGCGCCCGCGAAAAACACAAGGCCCAACATCCTGTTCATCATCGCCGATGACCAATCGCCATTTGACCTTAAGATCTACAATCCGAAATCGACATTGCACACACCCAATATCGACCGCCTCGCAGCCGAAGGCATGACGTTTGATGGCGCTTATCACATGGGCGCGTTCATCAGCGCCGTTTGCACGCCGTCGCGCCATATGATCAAGAGTGGTCGCACGCTGTGGCATCTGTCGATCGCGCCGGAGGCGTCGAAGCATTGCCCACCGAATCTCGAGCAGAACACGATTGCCGCTGTGTTCAATCGCGCCGGCTGCGCCACGCTGCGCACTGGCAAGCCTGGGAACAGTTATGAGGCTGCGAAGAAACTGTTCACGGTGAACAAGGAATCCAAAGGGCGCAGCGGCACCGACCCGACTGGCAGCGCCTGGCATGGGCAACAAGTCTTGGATTACCTTGATGAACGCGCTGCGGCCAAGGATCGCACTCCGTTCCTGATCTACTTCGGCTTTTCGCACCCGCACGATCCACGCAACGGGACGGACGAACTCTTGGCGAAGTACGGCGCCGTCAATCACACGGATACAAACAGCCTTCCACCTGGTAACTCGAAACAGCCGAGATTGCCGGCGAATTATCTCCCGGCACATCCCTTCAAGACGACCCTTCCTCCCGATCAGCGCGACGAAACGCAGGTCAGCGGCGTGTGGAAAAACCGCGACGAACGCACCATCCGCAATGAGATTGGCCGCTACTTTGCCTGCAGCGAGAGCATCGACATCCAGATCGGTCGGGTTTTGCAAAAGCTCGAAGCGATGGGCGAACTCGACAACACATGGATCTTCTACACATCCGACCACGGCATCGCCATCGGCCGTCATGGTTTGCAGGGAAAACAGAACCTGTACCAACACACGTGGCGCGTGCCGTTCATCGTCAAGGGGCCTGGCATCAAGCCGGGTTCGCGCGTGGATGGAAACATTTACTTGCTCGATGTCCTCGCGACGCTTTGCGACATCGCGGGCATTGCCGCGCCGGAAACGAACGAGGGGCTCAGCTTCAAACCCGTGCTCGAAGGACGTCAACGCGCAGTTCGCGAGATTCTCTACGGCGTTCATTCCGGCGGCACGAAACCCGGCATGCGTTGCGTGAAGAAGGGCGATTGGAAGCTCATCAAATACGACGGCGACAACGGTGCGGTCCACGAGACACAACTCTTCAATCTGGCCGAGAATCCGGACGAGTTCCTCCTGCAACACCATGATCCAACCGTGACCGCCCTCACCGGCATCACACCCGCGGCCTATCAGACCAATCTGGCGAATGATCCCAAATTTGCAGCCAAGCTCGCGGAAATGGAGACTCTTCTCCTCGCGGAGATGCGTCGCCTGCATGACCCCTACCGATTGTGGAACCAACCCACCGACGGCCTGACGCCGCCGCCCGAACCTGAGCGCGGAAAGCGTTGAGCGTGACCAACCCGGAACCAAACGGTAGGGCTTGGCTCGCGGCGAGGCTCCCACCGAGCCGTGATTTCGCCGGAGCATCTTTGCTTTGTAACTCGCACGAGCGAACGCCACAGCTTGCGAAAAAATGACAGGTGACCGTCTCGGATGACATCCATGACATCCATACGGAGGCAATCCGAGGCAGAAGGCGTCCCGGATTGGGTCACAAAGCAAAAATCTTGTTCATGCGCTGCGCCAGGTCGCGGGCGGTTTCGACGTCAGCCGCTTGGTTGCCGGGTTGCTCGGAAATTCCCCAGCCCTGGTAGCCGGCGTTGTCCAGTGCCTTCATTACCGCGGGCCAGTTGGTTCCGCCGTCCATTAATTTCGGCCGGTCGCCTCTCGCGCCTGTCGTGGGCGGCGTGGCGGCGAAATCCTTGACGTGGATTCTTACGATGCGTTTGCCGAGCACCTGAATCCAGCGCTCGGCCGGACCGTAATTGCGGCCCACGTTGCCAATGTCGAAATGCCAGCCTACCGACGCGCTGTTGATCGCGTCGAGGTAAGCCACCGCCTGCTCCGGTTTCGTGATGAAATTGTTCCCAACATTCTCGATGGAGATTTTGACGCCAAGATCCTTGGCCACGGGAATCGCCTTTTTGATTTCCACGATGGAGCGCTCCCAGCATTCTTCGCAGGTGGAGTCGCCGCGGCCAATCGCGCCACCCCGGACAACGCCTGGCACAAGCAGCACGCTATCCGCGCCATAAGCGTGGGCGTCCTGCAAGCTGAGTATAAGTCCATCCAATCCCAGCTTGCGGGCCCCTTCGTCTGGAGCGGACAACGTCTTTACCCAGTGGATGTGGTCGCAAACGCTGGCGGCTCTCAGCCCGGTTTCCTTGAACGCCGCGAGCACCTCCTCGCGATTCATGGCGCCCATCGGTTCCACGCCTTCGAGCCCGGCCTCTTTCATGGCGCGAAATTTCTCGAGCACGGTGCCTTTCACACCGATCGTGGAATACATGATCGCCTTGCGCAGATTGCGAGCCGGCAGTGGAATCGCGTGGACATGGACAAGAAGAACGGGCGCATCGGTGAGCACAGCGGCACGAGCTGCTACCTGCTTTACTCGCCGCACCAAAAGACGGATTGGGCGATTGATGCTGAGTTTCTGAAAACAACGGCGGCGAAAGATGCGAACAATCGGTTGGTGGTTTACGCCGAGAAAATCTGGTTGCATCGCAGCACACTACGCGAGTGGAAACCGCACACGGAAATACGGTGCGCACGATGATCGTGCCGTTCAATCTGCGGTGAGTGAGGTCGGGAATGAGCGTTCGATGTTTCCAATGCCCTACAGAAGTCCGCGAGGTTTTGGACTGCGCCAGTCCTCTGGCGCTTTTGGAACCGCAAAACGATTGATTGAACTCCACTGGACCTGAAACGTTATCAAGAGCGGGTCGTGAAGGAAGTTGACGCCTACTTGCAGGCGTTGGCGAAGTTCAAGGATGAGCGTTATCCGGCGCAAACGGCGTGGGATGAGATCGGCGCACTGGGCGGATACACACCGCGCCTCAACGGTCTGCACAAAGACCTGCCCACGTTCTGCATCAAAGTTCCCGCCGGCTGCGGCAAGACGCTGCTCGCCACGCAAGTTCTCGGTTTGATTTACAAAACCATTTTGAAGGAGCGCGTCTTTGCATCGAGAAACCGTGTTCCTCGTTCATCTGTGGCTGAAATTCTCGTGCCCTGCTTTTTGCGTTGAAACTGTTCGTCGAGTTGGCGCGACACAGCAATCGCGCTGGCCTCATGGATCAGCGCTAATTTAGCCACCCTCGCCTGGGCAAAAGTGCAGTGCGTGAACACGGCGATGTGGTATGCAATCAACCGCAGCGGTAGTCTCCTGACCGAGCAAGGCGTTCATGCGCCGGATATTAATGTCAGTCACGGTTTCTCGGCCACGACTTTGCCGTCGCGCCAGAAATAAACCGGCGTGCCGTGGAGGCGGGCTGTTTTGCGGGCCACGCGGGCGGCGCGACGCAAGGCGCGGCCAGCCGGCGTAAGCCGCTGTTTCGGGCGCGTCAAAGGCTTGAGGTGTTTCATGGTCCTGTCTCTAGCAAACGCGGTGTTCGTTGCGAATCGTCGTAAACTTCCCAGTGGTCGGCAAGCGAGCGGTAGTGGCGGCTGAAATTCACCCAACTGGTGGCGTTATCTTCACCCTCGACGCAGACTTCCGCATTTATCGGCGTCACGGCAACAAAGTCATTCCACTGTTGATGCCTGACGAATGAACGATGAAAGGGACGCGCTGCTTTGTTTGCGCTTCTTGCGGCAATGCGCTGCGCCTGCGCGGGCTATAATTACGGGTTGGCTGACAGTGCGAGTGCAAGCGCTGTCGTCGCCCAACCGGCGGCGGTGATTGAGATGAACTGGTCTTCGCCGTGGGGGTAGCCGGACTCGTAGTACTCCTGGATCGGCGTGCTCCGGGTTCGTACGTGCCACGAGCCGTTGTCCAACTGTTTGGCGAGGAGAAAACGGAGCCCGTTGCGATAAGCGGGGTCAGTCGTCGCAACTCCCCCGGCTTGATTGAGCGCGACGAGGGCGGCGCCGGTGGCGTAAGCATCGCTTTCCATATTGGTCAGTTGCGCCCAGCCGCCATCGGCGCGCTGCGTTCGGAGAAGTTCCTGCGCTGCGCTGCGAATTTCATCTTCAGGAGCATCGGCGATCTGCAGGGCTCGAAGGCGGAAGACGCGATCTTCGGTTTCTCGTGCCGGAGTTTTCAGCAACCATTCCCGAACCTGAGCGGTCCGCTGGACGATGCGTTCGCGCTGCTCAGACTCCCCAAATACTTTCAAGCCGCGCAACGCGACGTAGCTGGAGGTGAATGGACTTTCCTCACTGGGCGGACGAACTGTTTGTGGCTTCCAATGATCGCGGTCGCTCTGAAACTTAAGGAGGTATTCCGCTACTGCGTCGGTCGTCTGATCGGATTTCCAACCGCCCATTTCCAGCGTCCAGAGAGCGTAACCTGCTGTGAGCGCCTGTCCGCCTTGGCCTTTGCCAGCTAGGTAGTTCGTTCGGTTCTTCGTGAGAGAGCCGACTGTGAACTGCGTTTGGCGCTGCAGATTATCCACGTCAATCGTGATTCCGCGCGAGCGAGCTGTGGTCAGAGCCATGATGGGCAGCGCCTGGTTATGGCAAGTGAAGCACTGCTTTCGTTTCTCCATCGAACCGCGCGCGCCGTTTTCCAAAAGCGGCAGCGACTTCACCACGGCAGCTTTGATGGCGTCATCGGTCGGAGCAACATCGGCGGCGAAAGCCGGGAAGTCACAAAAGGCGAATAGCAATGCAGCGTGGGCGAACCACCGAAGCAAGGGGTAGTTCATAATTCCCGCGCGTAGAGGTTCATCAACTCCATTGCGGCGCCGTGGTCACGAAAGCCCAACGGCCCACGTGCCTTTACGTCGGCGGGGAGCGTCAAACGTTGCGACTCCTTGTCGCCACGTTTCACGACGATCTCGTTTCCTTTCGCCGCAACGCTGTAACGCTGGTAGTTGCCGGCGGACGCATCGGGGAGCTTCACTTCCACACCGCGCACGACAACGTTCGGTGGCGTCATGGGCTGGCCTTCGGCGGGTTTCGCGGGGCGGCAATCGAAGACGAACTCGGCGTCGCCGTAATCTTTCTCCGACCAAAGCGTGGCATCGGGATTTGCTTCGCCGGCGCGCAGGCTCAGGCGTTCGCCGCGCACGCCCCAGCGCTGCGCCGTTATCGCGTTGGTCTTCCACCCACGGAGATCCAGCCCGGTGAAAATCGTGCGCAGGCCGGTGTCCTCGGGCGCGATCAAATTGGGCGCCGGGTGACTGGAGGGCAGTTCCTTAAGGCGGATGTTGCGGAACTCGACGGGCGCTCCTTCGGACTCGAGCGCGAGATAACCCTTGCGATAATTGCAATCCTCGCCGCCCGAAACTTCCTTGCCATTCACGCTCAGGCGGAGGACGCCGTTCGTGCAAACGATGCGGTAGTGGTTCCATTCGGGTGTTCCCTTGCTGCGTTCTTCCGAGGGGAAACTGCGCTCGCCGCGATGCCGGCCAAACGGTTTCATCGTCGCGCCGTGGATCGGAAAGACATCACCGTGCGTCGTGAACCAATCGGACTTCCTGCCGTTTTGCTTCTCGTACTGCTCGGCGTAACCGTGATCGAGCACCTGCACCTCGATCCCGCGCAAGAACGGCACGCCGGGCGCGGCGATGGGCGTGCCCCAGAGGAACACGCCGGAATTTCCACCTTTGCTCAAATGCCGCCATTCCAGCTCAAGGATGAAGTTTTCGTATTGCCGCGCTGTCCGCAACGCGCCGGTTGGACGGCCCGTGCAGTGAATCAATCCTTCGCGCGCGCTCCAGGTTTCCGGGGCGCAATTCGCGTTTACCCAGCCGCTGAGATCACGTCCGTTGAACAACGTCACGAACCCGTCGTTGTCCGCCGCCAGGACCCTGGCCGCGCAGAACGCGGTCAACCCTATTGTCAAGAGGAATGTTTTCATGGGCCGAGTATGGTCGAGGTGGTTTGGAAATGCACGCAAGATGAACACGATTCCAGCGTTAGCCGTGTCGTAGGTTACGCCTGTTCGTCGAGTTCTTTGAGGACCCTTCCATCCTTAGTTCTCCACTCAATAAGTCCATTTGCACTGCCGCCCTCAACTAGTTCCTCGCGTTGAAGTAACTCGTCGAGTTCTGTGCGCGGCGCTGCTATCGCCTTGCCTGTCCAATTCGAGATTTCGGCTGTTCGCAAACTCTTGGCGTCACCTCGCGGAAGAAAAAGTTTAATGGTTGCCGAATTCATGCCGCGCAAAAGCGGAACCAGTGATTGGACATTGCTAACGCGGCACTATTTAAAGCCGGCATTTTTCGGAAACCGATGACTGGTAAACTACCAGCGCGCGATGATGAACGCAAAGACTGATTCTGCCGACGCCGAACACTCTTATCGGACTCTTGTCGAGTGGTATGGTTGCCAGGACAGAATGACAATTGCCAGCCAGCGGGACGTTCGCGATTTCCGCAGGGTGGGCTCGGGAAATAAACAGGCCCTCCAAGCGTTCACCTCGCTTGTTCGTTCTTTTCATCGACGACCTGTCCCCAGTGATGGGCGCCTGCGGTGATGACGCAGGGCAAGAATTCGAACCACATCGCCGACGATGCGAAAAAGAAAATGATAAGGAAACTGCTCCAGATTCACGCGTCTGATATCACGCTCTCGGATGGAGAAGGATTCCGGTCGCTCGGCAGCGTCGGCCATAAAACGCCGCAGCTCCGCATAAGATTCGGATGCAAGTTGCGGACCGGCCACTTGCTCATAACGCTCCATGATTCTGTCGATGTCTGAGTAAACCTTGGAATGAAGGATAATCCGCATCAGCGTCGGCGACCTTCAATTTGCTGGTCAAGCTCCTCGATGGTCATTCCCGATGATGGATTCGCGGCAAGTTCTGTATCTCGCCGCAGAGCCTCGGCGATCCCCTCGTCCGCATCTCCAAGGACGGGCGAAAGTGATTCAAGCAGGTGGGCCGCGAGGATTGCTCTTTGGCTCTCGGGCAAGCCTAGCGCGAGTTTTTCGACTTCATCGATGGTGGTCATGGTTGGAAATGTAGTTATGGGGCTTTTGGCATGCAAGCGCTCCCATTGTGGCAATCGTATCGGCTTCGAATTGGTTGAACCTCTTAGTGTCGGGCGGATCCCCCCGCCGCTCGCCGACCCTCCATGGACCGTCGCATCAGAGCATAGGATGGTCCCCCTTCATGAGGAAACTAACACGGCTAATGCTGGTATTGCTTGGAACAGCACTGGTGGAATGGTAAAAGGAACACGTGATCATGCTGCTTTGGATCAATGCCATCCGGTCGAGGAAAGTCTTAGTTCGGATCGGCTGCATCATAGCGTTCGCGTCGGCAGGACTGAGCGCCGTGGAAGGTTCGACCAATCAGGCTTCGGCTGAAACTTGGTGGTCTCTAAAGCCCATCGCACGTCCGCCGTTGCCTGCCAGCGTCCCTGGAATCTCTAATCCGATCGATCTGTTCATCGCGGCGAAACAGCGGGCCAGAAACCTCAAGCCAGTTGGTCCGGCGGACAAGGCCGCGTTGTTGCGTCGCGTTTATCTGGATCTTATTGGCATTCCGCCGTCACCTGCCGAACAAGAGGCGTTCTTGGCCGACCATTCGGCCGATGCTTACGAGAAAGTGGTCGATCGCCTCCTGGAAAACGAACAGCACGCAGTCCGTTATGCCCGGCGTTGGCTGGATGTGCTGCGTTACGCGGATGCCGATGAACGCATGACTGCCGCGCCCGGAATTCATTTGTGGCGCGACTGGGTCATCAACGCTTTGCACGAGGATTTGCCTTACGACCATTTCGTCCAGATTCAACTGACCGGCCGCCGCGCTAACGAACGGACGCAAATGTCGGCGACTGGTTATCGTTCACGCCGAGAGCCTCGTCCGGGCGACCTCTTCGCGCTGGGATTTCTGGCGCGCGGCGCGGGAGAGAGTCCGCAGGACTTGGCGATCTCGGCTGTCGAAACTGTCTCGAGCGCTTTCATGGGCATGACCGTTGGCTGCGCCAAATGTCACGATCATCGGTACGATCCCATCACGCAGCGGGACTTTTACGCGATGAAAGCGCTGTTCGATCCTCTCGTTCTGCGCAAGATCACGCTCGCCAGCGCTGCGGATTTGATGGCCAACAGCAAGGCCATAACCGAATCCGAAAAGAAACGCCAGCCTGTCGAGCGAGCCCTCAATGAACTGATCAAACCATACAAAGACCGGTTGACCGAAGAGCGCATTTCGATGTTGCCCGCCGATGTCCAAGCCGTCATTCGCAAATCCGAAAGGGATCGCAGCATTGCGGAACAGAAGATCGCTGATGACTACTTCCCCATCCTTCGCATCGACGGCGGCAAACTCAACGAAGTGATGCCGGAAGAGGTTCGGAAGAAATATCAGGATTTGCAAAGACAACTCAGCGCACTCGGGGACGCCGAGCCTGGACGGCGCGGGCAAAACATTCCTGTCTTCTACACCGTTGAGGTGGATCTCCTGCGCGAGCAAGAAAAGTCTTACATCCTGACCAGCGGCGACCCAGCTCGTCCGGAGAGAAATCGCGAAGTGCAACCGGGCTGGCCGTTTTCAACGCGTGAATCTGATTTTCGGGACGGGCGCCTCGAAGGGTTTGCGGATTGGTTGACCGCTCCGGAGAATCCGCTCTTCGCGCGCGTAGCCGTCAATCGGCTTTGGCAATGGCATTTTGGCGAAGGCTTGCTGAGGACCTCCAGCGATTTTGGGTTTCTCGGTGGGAAGCCCTCGCATCCAGCGCTGCTCGATTGGCTCGCATCGGAATTTGTGCGCGAAAAATTCAGCATGAAACGGATGCATCGGTTAATGGTCACTTCGCAGGCTTACCGCATGGCTTCCGAGGTGGGAGAGGAATGCACTTCGAATTTGCAGCTTGATCCGCATAACACCTATCTTTGGCATTTTCGTTTGCTGCGTTTGGAAGCCGAGCCGATCTGGGATTCCCTGCATGCCGCCGCGGGCACCCTCGATTTGAAAGTTGGCGGACCTTCTTTTGACGCAGGCGACGGACGTGACAACCGGCGTCGTGGCCAAGGCCAACTAATTCCAATGGAACCAACGAACGCGAAGCGGCGGGGCGCGTATATGATTCGAGGCTTCTCATCGAGTCGCGATGTCGTGCCGAGCTTTTTGCAAGCGTTCGATGTCGATGATGGCCGCGCCCCGTGCCCGATGCGGACGCAAACGGTGACGGCGCCACAAGCCCTGTTCTTAATGAACAGCACCGACATCGAAAACGCTTCCCGAGACCTGTCCGCACGGTTGCAAAAAGAATCGCTGGGAGACCTGGAAGCGGCGGTCGAATTGGCCTATGGCCTGACCGTGGCGCGTGCTCCTTCGCAGGCCGAGAAGGAGTGGTCGCTTGCCTATCTCGAGGGCGACACCGGCCGGCTGAAGCAACTTTCCTGGCTGCTGTTCAATCTCGACGAATTCATTTATGTCCGGTAACGCAAAGCTGTATCCGTGCGGGCGCGTTTCACGCCGCCAGTTCATCTATCAAGCCGGGGGCGGTTTCATGGGGTTGGCGCTGGGGGGAATGTTCGCCGAAGCGGGCGAGGTTCAAAACGCGATTGCCGGCCCTCATTTCGAGCCGAGAGCTAAATCGATTATTTTCCTCTTCATGTGCGGCGGGGTGAGCCACATCGATACCTTCGACCCGAAAGATAATAAGTGGGCGGGGACTTTCATGGATGCGATCGGCTTCGGCGACAATCTCGCGCCGATGAAACGCCCGGTCATCCCGTGCCTGCGAACATTCACGCGCTACGGCAAATCGGGCATTCCCGTTTCAGATTGGTTTCCGCATGTCGGGAGTGTGATCGACGAAATAGCCGTCGTGCGGTCGATGTGGTGTCATGAGAGCAATCATTTTCCGGCTGTGATCGAAACCTCCACCGGCCATCGTGGCCGGCAGTTCGATCATCCCGCGTTTGGCAGTTGGGTTTCGTATGCTTTGGGCAGCGCGAATCGGAACTTGCCCACGTTCGTTAACCTTGGGCGTCCTTCGTCGCCGGTGCAACTGACGGGTGGTTATCTCGGCGCGTCTGTGGCGGCCACTCCTTTTCAGGCGGGCGAAACGCCCATTCCCAATCTGTATCCTCCCAAGGGCGGCTCGAGTGCCGAACGCGAAAGGCAGATGCAATTACTTCAGACGCTGAACCAGGAATTTCGCGACCGTTACGCCATCAACTCCGACATTCAGGCCCGCGCCAAGGCTTACGAACTTGCCGCGCGCATGCAGTTGTCAGCGCCTGAAGCCGTCGATTTCTCGCAGGAACCCGACCATGTCAAATCCCTCTACGGCATCGACCAAAAGGAGACAGAGGAATTCGGCAAACAACTGCTCCTCGCCCGCCGGCTCGTGGAGAAGGGCGTCCGCTTCATTCAGATTTGCCACGCAGGCGGCGGCAACGGCGCTTGGGATGCTCACGGGGACATGAAAGCCCACGCGCCGCTTTGCCGAGCCACTGACCAACCGATCGCTGGCTTGATCCGAGATTTAAAGCAACGCGGGATGCTCGACCAAACCCTGGTCGTTTGGACGAGCGAATTTGGCAGAACGCCCTGGTCGCAGAACACCACCGGACGCGATCATAATCCCAAAGGCTACACCTGCTGGCTCGCCGGAGGCGGCATCAAAAGCGGCACGGTGCACGGCGCCACCGACGACGTCGGCTATAAGGCCGTTGAAAGTCCTCATTATTACAGCGATCTCCATGCGACGATCCTTCAGCAACTCGGACTCGATCACAAGAAAATGGAGATCCAGGCCGAGGGACGAACGCTGCGGTTGGTCGAGGAGGGGCGCCCGATTAAAGAGATCATCTGCTAACCAAATCGAAGCACAAGAAGATTGGAACAGAAGGTAGCAAAGGAAACAAAGATGAACTGCCTTGTCTCTTCTTCGTTGTCTTCGTTTGCTTCTGTTCTGCGCCCTCTCGGCGACGGGCCGACACGTCGGGTTTCCGCTCCCCTCCAAGTCTCAATCCAACTCACTCCAAGTTCCCCAGAAATCCGCAAACCTGGCGAAATCTCTGCCATTTCTTGCCGATTCATGTGATGCATGTCCGATTCGTTGACAAGATTGACGCCAACGATATGATGCGTCCCGTCCGATGAACATGAATGGCCCGACACAGACCGTAACGAACGGCGCTAATCCGGTGCTGTGCGGAGCCATTGCCATTGTTCCCGTCGCTATTAAGACGCTGGCGAAGCGTTCCATGGTTCACCTGATTTGGGTAAGCCGGGAGCAGCCCGCGAGAGAGTAACGGAACCTCACTTTTACTCGCCCTGCTCCCGAAAGGTAGCAGGGCCTTTTTTATGCCCAAAACACAACCGATCGCGTCAGAAGCCAAATCCCGGCCAGCGATGCCCGCCATCGCAACTCGGACTTCTTCGATGGCGATTCTCTTTGCTTTAAGTTTCTGTCATCTCCTGAACGATGCCATTCAGGCGTTGATTCCAGCGATTTACCCGCTGTTGAAGGATTCGTTCAATCTCAACTTCACTCAAATTGGCCTGATTACGCTGACGTTTCAGATGGCCGGATCGGTATTCCAACCGGTCGTGGGGTTGTACACGGACATATATCCCAAACCCTACTCGTTGGTCATTGGCATGGGAGTGACCTTGTGCGGGTTGGTCCTGCTCGCACTCGCGCCGACGTATTCATTGGTGTTGATTGCGGCGGGGTTGGTGGGTTTGGGTTCAGCGATCTTTCATCCGGAGTCGTCGCGCATGGCTCGGCTTGCCTCAGGTGGCCGACACGGTTTTGCTCAATCGCTTTTTCAGGTTGGAGGCAACGCGGGAACAGCAGTTGGTCCGCTCCTGGCCGCGGGAATTATTGTGCCGCACGGCCAGCGCCACATCCTTTGGTTCAGCGCGCTCGCGTTTATAGGATTGATCATCATGTCGAAGGCCGGTCGATGGTATCAGGAAAAGTTGGTGGAGAGAGCTCGCCGAGGCCATCGATTGGCGGCAGTTGGTGAAACCGCAAGCCAGACGAAGGTGGCCATCACGTTGGGAGTTCTTTTGCTTTTGATGTTCTCAAAGTTTATCTACCTCGCCGCAATGACGAACTATTACACGTTCTATCTGATGCAGCAGTTTGGTGTCTCCGTGCAACAATCCCAAATTTATCTGTTCCTGTTCCTTGGCGCGGGCGCGGCCGGAACGCTGGCGGGAGGACCTGTTGGCGATCGCATCGGACGCAAACAGGTGATCTGGCTCTCGATCTTAGGCATCGCCCCGTTTGCTCTGCTGCTGCCGCGCGCGAACTTGTTCTGGACCGCACTGCTCTCAATATTCATCGGCGCGATCATGGCCTCCGCATTTCCGGCAATCCTGGTCTATGCCATGGAGCTAATGCCTGGAAAAGTCGGTCTCATCTCAGGCCTTTTTTTCGGCTTGGCCTTCGGACTCGCGGGAATCGGGTCAGCCGTGCTTGGGAAATTGGCGGACGCAACCAGCGTCGGTTTTGTGATGTTCGCCTCTTCATTCCTGCCGTTGATCGGACTGTTCACGTGGTTTCTGCCGGATCTGCGGAAGGCCAAAACCGAAGAATTGTGAGTAACCTGTCAACAGTTGCTAACAACGTTTACTCGCGAAGGAGTCGAGCATATTGTCATATCGCCGGCGACAACAGAAAGGCAACAGACGATGGCTACAGAAGAACGAGTGCTTTGTTTTCCGCGGAAGCTTTTAGAAGAGATCGGCGTGTTTCAGGGGCTCAGCCTCGAAATAGACAAATACCTGCCAGCTGTAACCTCGCCTTCGCAGATATTGTATCTCAACCGAAGCGATGCCGAGCAGGACAAACGTTACAAACAGCTCATCCCTTATGTCCTCATTCTCTGCAACGACCGGATATTGCGGTATCGCCGGGGCAAAGGCGGCCAGGAAACACGGTTGCACGGATTGTATTCGGTCGGCATCGGCGGACACATCTCGGAGGAGGACCACGGACTCTTTTCCAACCAGCTCGGTTATCACGAAGGAATGCGCCGAGAGCTGATGGAAGAGGTTGCCATCGAGGAGATGAATGAAGCAGCCGTCGCGGTCATTAACGATGACAGCACGGAGGTCGGTTCCGTGCACTTCGGAGTCGTCCACGTCATGCACGTGCCCAATGAAGCGATCGTTGGGCGACGCAGCGGCATCGTCGCGCCCGAGTTCATCTCGATTTCTGAAGCAGCGAAGGACCTGTCCGTTTACGAGTCGTGGTCCCGCTTTTGCCTCGAACAACTCGATTCAATGCTAGCGAAAGCAGCTCAGGCGGGAGTCGCAGTGCGCTGAGGAATTGCGTCGGCGGCCGTGGCAGGCGAAGCCTCCAAAACAGAATTGATAGATTCCAGGAATTCAGAATTCTCGGAGGATGAACTTGAATATCTCTGTCAGGAACGTTGTGCGAGCGTTCTCGTCGTTACAGATTTCGAGCAAGCTAAAAATCTTAAGTTCAGCCCGAACTCCTCAGGCGATGAGAATTTGTTCCTCCTAGTGCCGAGCTTCGATTTGATCTGACCGGGACCTTTATTCGAGAGGCAGGCGACGAGGCGGTAGTAATCGAAAAGTTCGGGCTTCTCTTGAAGCAATTAAGGGTGAGCAAACACTTCTGTTGGAGAGAATCCTAAGCGTTCCGCAGCTGCTTTCCCTTCGGCTGTAATTCCGAGTTTTGTGAACTCATCCCAGGGCAACCCTTTCCAAGCGGCATTGCGAACATCTTTCTGCCATCGAGCAAAGCGCGCCTCGCCTCAAATAACTCAGCGTATTTGCTTTCCGGCAAAATACGTTCATTCTGCGTAGCGCTGTTTAGGACGATCGGAAGCCGTGTGATCTTGCGCAATGGCTTTTCAGTTCCGATCAGATCCAGTTGTTCATCGTCATTGAAAGCGAATTCGGTTGTGGATTTCTTTGTGTTGCGTTTACGGGTCATGCACGGTGAATGTTTGCGAATCTTTCTTTGCAAAGCAACGCGCCAGTCTAATTGGATTTGTCTAACCCCAGCTCCGCAGCAAGCTTCGACAGAGAGCGGGCCTCCAGCCCGAGTTGGAAGTAGAATCCTTACACTCAATTTCTTCCCTTGAGCCGCGAAGGTTTCCATGCACAATGGCGGGCAATCCAATATGAATAGAAAACATCAACATCGTTCCCATTCTCCTGTCACGCGCCGCAGTTTTCTCAAGACCGGCGCTCTCATCACTGCTGGAATCGCCTCGCTGTCGCTGTCCGCGCGGGCGCAGGTCAACAAGAACAGCAAGCTGCGCATCCTTCAGATCGGGGTCGGCGGCGTCGGCAGTATGCAACGCAACGGCTTGAAGGACCACCCGATGATCGAATGGGCCGGCTTCTGTGATGTGGACAGCCGCCAACTCGAGTCGATCAAAAAGCAACATCCCAATGCCTGGACGCTAGCCGATTATCGCGAAGCCTTCGCCAACAAGATCAACGACTTCGATGCCGTGATTCTGGATGCGCCCGACTTTCATCACGCGCCGGTAATGTTGACCGCGATGAAGCACAACAAACATATCTACGGCCAAAAGCCGCTCGTGCATCAACTCGCTGAACTCCGGATGATCCGAGATGGCCTCAAGGCACGGCCGAATCTCGTGACACAGATGGGCAATCAACGCGCCTGCAACAAGGGCCGCATGGTCTCCGTGGAAATTCTCCGCAAGAACCAACTGGGTCGCCCGGTCGAGGCGTATGTCTGGACGGGCGGTGTCTCGCGCGGTTTTTATTTCACCGATCCGTGGAGCAGTTATCCCGAAGCCAAGCCGGTGCCGGACTATTTGAACTGGGATTTGTGGCGCGGCCCGCTCACGGGCGACATGCCTTACAGCGAAGACCTCGCGCCGCGGCGTTGGCGCGCGTTTTGGGAGACCGGCGGAGGCCAATTGGCCGACTGGGGCTGTCACTTGCTCGACTTGCTTTACTTCGCCTATGACCTGCCTTCACCCGAAGCGGTCATTACGCACACGCCGAAGCCGTCTAATACCGGTCACACGGCTCACAATCAGAGCACTATCACCTATCCCGGCGGCGGCAAGTTCGCCCGCGAAAAGTTCGTTGTGCGCTATAACGATGATGCGCTGCTGCCGTCATTTGCCGCTCTGGGTCTCCCGCCGATGAAGCCGGCCGCGAATCACACCATGGTCGTGTGCGAAGAAGGGACGCTCTTGCTGCAAGCTGACGGTGCCCTCAAAATCTTCCGCAAAGGACAGGAAGTGAAAGATGAACCGCAGCCGGAAGTGGCGCCACGCAATCATTGGAAGGATTGGGCCGACAATTGCCTCGGCGACAAGAAACCGCTCTGGACTCCGTTCGATATTGGTTGGCGCATCACGGAACCGGCGTTGCTCGCGGTCAAAGCGACGCGTTTCCCCGGCCAGGAATTGCGATGGGATGCCGCGAACTTCAAGTTCAGCAACCACGACAAGGCCAACGGGGAAATTGTGTCACGCAATTATCGGGAAGGCTTCGCCCCGCCCGCCGTGTCCTGACCTAAAGGCGACCTGCGAAGAATCGGTGTGCGGCGGGAAAGTGCGTGTCTTTGGTGTTCGCTCAAAAGGCAGCGCCGCACAGCCGAGACTCCACGAAAGCTTTCCCAGGAGAGGGGACGGCCCGTCCCCTCGAAGCCGATTCGCAAATTCGGGGACGCATTTATCTGCTGCGGTTGAAGAGCGCTGTTAAATGAAACGCACGCCAGGCGCGCCGAATGTTGCGAACCAGCTCAACATTTATCTCGCGCTCGGGCAGAGGATGACCTCATCTTTCGCGAAGCACAATCAAACCCCTTAATCTGATATGAACGTCACATCTCGAACACGACCTGTCACCACTCTCCTCACTTTCGCTGCCGTGGCGCTGCTCGCCCTCGATGGAAATCCTTCCCGCGCACAGCAAGCAATTCAGCCGGCTCCTGTTCCGCCCGCGGTCACGATTCCCAGACCGTCCGATGCCGAGGTTGAACAAGCCAGACAAAGCCTGAAGAAGTATCTGGCCACGGTCGATCCAGCCACCAAGGCCATCCTCAACAAATTCCCCGACTTGATCGCGGTTAATCCACCGCGCGCCAACACCGCGATCGTTCCATCGCTCGCCCCAGGGTTCAGAACCAAACACAACGCCAACGTCGAGCTGGCGAAAAAGGGAGACATCGACGTGTTGTTCATGGGCGATTCCATCACCGACTTCTGGCGCAATGCGTCCGGTAACTTCGCGGGCAAGCCGGTGTTCGACAAATACTTCAGCGAGATGAAGGTTGCGAACTTCGGCATCTCCGGCGATACGACGCAGGGCGTTTTGTCTCGATTGCAGAATGGCGAAGGGCAAGGCTTCAAGCCCAAAGCCATCATGCTGATGATCGGCACCAACAATACCGGACGCAACTCGCCGCCGGAAATCGCCGAGGGAATCGGCGCGGTGGTGCTCGAGATGCGCAAGGATTTTCCGGACGCGAAAATTCTTTTGCTGGCCGTGTTTCCCCGCAGCACGCCTGAGAACCCGGTGCGATCGGCCATCCGCGCGATCAACCAAACCATCGCCAAACTTCATGATGGCAGACACGTGTTCTACCTCGACATCGGCAACAAGTTCCTGGACGCCGAAGGCAACATCCCGAGAGACGTGATGATGGATGGATTGCATCCCTCGACGAAAGGTTACGAAATCTGGGCCGAAGCCGTCAAAGAGCCGCTCGCGAACTTGCTGAAATCCGGCACGACGGCCGCAAATTGAGGCGCCATGCTTACAAGGGATGAACGCTGACGCTGACGAGTTGCAAAATGACGATCCTGGCCAAAACAACGCATTGCAGGAAAGACCAACCTGTTTATGATCGCCTAAGTCAGCGTCTCGCACTTTGATGCCTCTCGAATCTGCATCCGGGCAACCGCAGCGCAAGAACCGAAAATGGCGTTGGCCCTTGGCTGTCGTCCTTATCATGGGTTCGACCGTGTTCCTTTGGAACACGGACCTTGTGTTGTTTCCGGCCGATCATACTGCCACGGTGCTCCTCCTGAACGATTCCGATCCCGACTTCAGAACGCCCCCTTTTGAGGACACCGTCATCGCGTTCCCGCCGAAAGGGAAACCCTTGATCGGGATTCTTTTTGCGATCCTTCCGCAGTGCCCTGGGACTTTCCCGAACTGATCGCAGCTCTAGCTCCACGGCCGCTCCTGACGATTGCTCCCAAACGGGACGAGATCTTTGTGCTGTCGGGAGTAATGAAATGTCTCGACGCGGCCCGCCCGGTTTACGAATTGTTCGGAAAGCGCGCCTGCAAGTTGTCACGAGTTTCGGTCGGGTTGCGCAATTAGGCGTGGCCCTGTTTGCAGAATCAGGGTTAGCCCGCATCAGGAAGTTGGCTTTGGATTCCTAGCTGGTTAGGGCCTGTCCCCGAGACTGTCTCACGGCAAAAACTTCGTCGTAATCGTTGTCAAAAACTTAATCGAATGACGAATTCCGCTAAAGTTTACGACCAAGTTTTGGAAACTCTGCTAAATGGGAAACGAAAAAAAAACCAAAAAAACCTTGCTCTTTTGTTGAATAACAATTTTGTTCTAAATCATCTCAAAACAATGCGATCTCTGTATGAATTACGCTAAAGCTAGTTTTCTATTGTGTCTCACCGGCTTAATTTCTCTGGCTGCGTCCGCCCAAAATGCTCGGGCTGAAGCGCCCATCTTTAAGGATAAGAATCTAGAGGCGGCAGTTCGCAAATTTGTGCTTGAGAAGCGCGATAGCGACAAGCCGCTCACTGAGGCCGATTTGGTGAACCTTTCTACGATTGAAGGCAAAGGAAAGGGCATTGCCGATTTGTCCGGCTTGGAAAAGTGCGTGAATTTGGCGTCGCTCGATTTGGCAGACAACAATATCACGGATTTGCAGCCGTTGAAGGGGATGACCAAATTGCAGTACCTCAATCTTGCTAACAACCAGATCAAGGACATTAAACCTCTCGCGGACGTCAAAGCGCTCCAGTACATCGAGCTTTCTCACAATGAGGTTACTGACCTCCGTCCTTTGCGTGGATTGTCCAATCTCGCTTCGCTTTATCTATTTCATAATCGCATCACGGAGATTTTTCCGCTCCTGAACCTGAAGAAGCTTTCCTCGCTTTATCTCGATAACAACCAAATCGAAGATATCGACGGCCTCGGCAACTTAAGGGGTTTGTCGACGCTATCGTTGAATAATAACAGAATTTCCGATCTGACTCCGTTGGACGGACTAACCGGGCTTTATTACCTGTTTTTAGAGAACAACGAAATTCGGGATTTCACTCCGCTAATAAATATCGTCAAGCGCGACCACGAAGGCGAGAAACGCTTTGCTCCTTTCCTTAAACTTTACAACAATGGCAATCCCATCAGCTCCGCGAACAAGCAAAAACAAGTCGCCAGCTTGCAGGAGTACGGCGTCAAGGTGTTCTAGCAATAGACCAACACGAGTGGATTGAGCGGGGTAGCGTTGTTGATGTTGTGAATCTTGTTGATCCAGGCCATCGTTAGTTCGCGGCCTTTGGCGATGATTAACACGCCGCCTGCGTTATAAATATCTCCAGCCAGCACCATTCCCGCCTGCAATTCGATAAGGAGAATTTCCCGCTCGCCCCGAGGCAGTTCCGTCAAGGGCACTGCTTTAGCCACGACTTCGACGGCTTGCGGGTCGAACATCTTGTCGGTTTGCGACTGAACATCAGTCAGGACTTGAGCTGGCGCCTGATGCTTATTGCAAAAATAGATGGCCACTGCCAGGACGCGCGAAAGCCATGGGATGGCCTCGCCCTTTAGCCGGTGCGGATAGCCGGTCCCGTCCCAATTCTCGTGGTGCGCGACTATGATGTCGCCAGCGGCCTTGAATTCCGGATAGTTGGCCAGCATATCGACCGTTTCCTGTGGATGCTTCTTGATTAAGATCATCTCTTGATCGGTGCATTTTTCCGGGGACCGCAGCCATCGGCGCGTTATCCCGCGATCAACGCCAACCAGCGAAATATCGTGCAGTCCTGCAGCCCAAACCAGGTTTTGAGCTTCCGCAGGCGGCAACTCGAGGATCTCCGCCACCTTTCGACACAACGCTGTCGTGCGCAACGCAGTATTCCCTAAGTTCGGGTGATAAGCCCTCAGCATGCTGATAAAGGCATCGAGAACGGTGGCGCCGCCTTGAGCGGCAGAACTCGCGGACGCTTCAGACGAACCATCCGGTTGATCGGCAGTTGCAGCTGCCGCCGGCTCGACGGCTGCGCCGCCGGTGGCGGTTAGGGATAGGGACTGATCCGCCAGATGAAGCGCAAAGGCGTTGCGCACAACGACCAAGAGTTCTTCACGCAACCACGGCTTGGCCAGGAACCGGTGAATCAGGTTCGATTTGATTGCATCCGCCAGATCCTTTACCGTCAGTGTGCTCGACAGGAGCAACCGCGTCATCCCCGGGCATGGATCAGCTACTTTGGAAAGAAAGTCCAACCCGCTCATCCCCGGCATTTCCTGGTCAGCGATGATCACGGAAAACTCATCTCGTTCGAGCGCTTCGAGCGCTTTGGTGGCGCTATTGACGGCGGTCACTTCGAAGCCTTCCGGTTGAAGTTGTTGCTTGATTACTGAAAGAACGATTTCCTCGTCATCAACGACTAGAATTCTGGACGGAGTAGGGGCGCTGGACATAAATGATTGGGATTAAGTGAATACGAGATTTTCGCTTAGGCATTCGAAAGTCAAGCAAGACTGACTTCGATGCAAATCTGAGTATAGTAGGTCAAGCTTGGCCTGGCGGACCAGAGGTTTCGGTCGGCCGCAACGTGCGCAAACTCGAATGCGCCAATCTTCATTTTGACGGAGCGCGGACATTCCTGTCCGCAGCAATGTCCAAAAAAATCGATCCGGCGTACTGCAGACAGCTGCGGACAGGAACGTCCGCGCTCCGTTAATGAGACTTGCCGACTCGAAGACCTTAAGATAAGCGCTCACGCGTTTGGCCCGGCACGGATCGCCGCAAGCTAACAGGCCTTCCGATAATTACTTTGCCTTTGCGACGCTGGCGCCTCTGACTCCGGGGACCGATTCCAATAAGCGGTCCACAACGCTTTCGACCGTGATGCCTTCGGCTTCCGCGCGGTAATTGATCAAGATGCGGTGGCGCAAGGCCGAGTGCGCGAGCTTTTGAATATCTTCCACCGTGGCGTGACTTCGATTCTGGAGCAAGGCCCGCGCTTTGGCGCCTAGGACGAGGTACTGCGCCGCTCGCAGTCCAGCTCCCCAACTGACCCATTCATTAATGAAGTCTGGCGTTCCTTTTTGTCGCGGCCGGGAAGCTGCGGCGAGGCGTACGGCATAACGGACCACTTCTTCCGCGATGGGAACCTTTCGCACGATTTCATGAAAACGCAGCACATCCTGGTCGCTGAAGAATGGTATGATCGGCTCCGGTTGCCGCGCTGTGGTTTGCACGACGACCGCCACTTCGTCATCTTCTGGCAAATAATCAATCACCACGTTGAACATGAACCGGTCGAGCTGCGCTTCGGGAAGGGGATACGTGCCTTCCATTTCGATCGGGTTCTGCGTTGCCAGAACGAAGAACGGTTCAGGCAACGGATGACGAACGCCCGACGCCGTGACTTGATGTTCCTGCATCGCTTCGAGCAGCGCGGCTTGAGTTTTGGGCGGAGTGCGATTGATTTCATCGGCCAGAATCATGTTGGCGAAGATTGGGCCACGCACAAAAACCATGCGGCGTCCTTCGCCGGTTTCCTCGAGAATTTCCGTTCCGGTGATGTCGGCCGGCATGAGGTCGGGCGTGAACTGGATGCGTTGAAACTTTAGATGAAAAATCTGCGCGATCGATTTGATCAAAAGTGTTTTCGCCAGGCCGGGCGCTCCGGTAATCAAACAATGGCCTCCCGCGAAAAGGGCGATGAGCAATTCTTCGATCACCGCTTTTTGGCCCACGATGACCTTGGAGAGTTCCGTGGAGATTTTGGACCGGCCGCCCAGGAGGTGTTCGACGGTCTGTTTTTCCGTTTCGTATGAGTCTATCACTTTATGCACGTTGGTTTCCTTTTCGTTTTTGAAATCTCATTTGCAGCGCAGACTGCCAGTCTGCCGTTTTGCCGATTGCCAACCGGCGGCGTCTTCTTGCTTTTGGAGCAATTGCAGTCGCGCAAGATGGCATCCTGCGAAACAGCAGACTGGCAGGCTGCGCTACGCGATACAGGCAGAACATTTTCAATGTGTCATGGCGTAGAAGACGATATTGATGCCCATCGGGTAAGCCTTCTTTTCCGCAAACTCATTGAAGTACCATGGGTCGACGCCCTCCTCTTCCCATCCATCTCCGAGATCGGTGTTGTGGCAAATGATCGCCATCATTCGCCCCTTATCGTCGAAAAGAGCCTTGTAGTGCACTTCCGCTGCATCTGGTCGCTCGTAATTCTGATAGGGTGTTCCTTTGTAGCTCATCGCGTGATGAATGCTTGGCATTTGCGGTTTTTCAGAGAGCGGAAAGACAGCGCGAAAGATCGGATGATCGAGAGACAACTCCTGCGGCTCGCGATCAGGGAAGGCGCGCCTAATTTGTTCGTAAAAGTTTTCCCATGCCGCCTCCCCCCAAAAATCATCCACCATTAGAAACCCACCGCTCAAGAGATAGCGGCGCAAACAAGCTGCCTCTTCATCTGAGAGAACCATCGCCCCGGGTTCAATCATGTAAATGAAGGGGTAGTCAAAGATCTCTTCATCCGTGAGTTCGAGGAATTTTCCGTCCGGGTCCACCCTCAATGATGTCATCTGTTCCAGACGATAGGAGAAATTCAATTCGGCATCCGGCCAATCTGTGGCCCAACCACCACCACGTCGTCCCCAACCTCCATAGGCTGAGTCGTATTTCACGCGCACGAAGGTAAAAACGTCCTTTTTGAAATTGCGTTCAAGTTCCCAGTCCGGAATTCCTTGCCGAGGCGGTCGTTCGCCTTCGACTGGCCGGCTTGATCGGCGGTACTGCGCGAATACGATACTTGCAGCAATGGCCAACAGAAACACAAGCCGCGCTGCGAGACGCCCTGTCATGGCGGCTTTCATCCACTCGGCGAGTTTGTCGGATGGTCGGCGGATCAAGTCCATTTTGCCCGAGGCTATCGTGGTGGCAGCTGGTCCGGCCTTTTTGCCGAGCTGCCATTTTCTTTTTCAACAATGCTGAGGAGCAACTTGTGCGCTTCGCGAAACCTCGGCGCTTCCTCGAGCGCCTGAATGGCGTGTCGCTTGGCGGCCGGATCGCCCGCTTCATGCAGCAACTTCGCCAGCCGGAAATGCACGTCAGCCAAATCAGCCGGATCGAGCTTGAGCAAGGTTCGATAAGATTGAATCGCGTCGACTGGTTTTTCCAATCCTTCACTGGCCCGGGCCTTGTAACGGTACGGTTGCGCGACCAGAGGATTGACCGCGAAATAGCGCTCCGCATTTACAGCCACTGCATCCCACTCTTCCTTGGTGCTGGCCAGCTCCATCAAACGAAGAAAGGCATCGGTCGCATCAGCATCCAACCGGCCGACCTTTTCCAAAGCGGCGCGTTCCTGGTCCGTCTCATTGAGCCCGCGATGGGCGGCCGCTAGCAACAGGTGAGCGCTGTCGGAGCCGGCGCCGTCGGGATAGTGTTCGAGAATCGTCTGGATGGGCGCTTTCGCTTCCTCCCACTTCTTATCAGCCAAAAGCTTCTTCGCTCTTTGGATGAGCGTGAAGTAATTCTTGGGATGGTCCGGCATCTGGCCGATGATGCGGCGGCCGGACGGATCACGTTCCGGTTCCTTCCAGTCGAGCCCAGCACCCAATTTCTCGGCGCGCGCTCGAGCGGACGCGGCAAATTCTCGCTCTAACTTCTCCAACGGCGCTGTGTGTGCTTCGATAGTTTCGTTAATCGATTTGCCTTCGCCGAGGTCACGGAGAATGCGTTTGATGGCGTCGAGGCCGAACCGCTCGATCAAGAATTCGACCACGAGCGACGATTGATAGTACGCGAACTGCAAGTGAAGTCCGTCCTTCGGCGTCAGGAAAGCGCCGCTTAGTTCTCCAATCGGCGTTAGATCGCCTTTGAGAATCATCTGGCGGTAACGTGGCGTAATGTTTTCGCCCCAGGCCGGGTTGGCCTGCCGCTCTTCGTAAACGGAAATGCCTTCGCTGAGCCAGCGAGGCATTTTGTTTTTCGTGAGACCAAGTGTCACGACATGACAGAACTCATGCCAGAGAACCGCTTCCCAATTCGATGGATTGGACGTCTGTGAAGCGGGGCTGTTTGCCGTGATCACGCACCCGAAACAGACTCCCAAATAACCGGCGCCGCCGGGCATGCCGAATGTTCGAACAGCAAAGTCCTTTTGTTCGGGAAAAATCTCGACGATCGTGTGTTTCGGCGGTTCGTAGCCGTACTTGCGGGACAATGTGTCCTTGGCGCGCTGCAGAAGGCCCATGGCTCGTTCGCCGTAAATTCCAGCTTCATGCGGATGCATGCGCAGCAGGAAATCCTGATTGGTCAACGTTTGAAATCGCGACAGACTATCGCGCAGTGTGACAAGATTGTAGGCGAGAACGTCGTAGCCATCCCTTTTGTGCACTTCATCCGCGAGACTCCATCCCTGGTCATTTTCGCCTAGGCGCAGAAGGTCCTGCGCGAATTGAATCTTGGCGGGTAAAAAATCCACATCGGATCGAACGGCTTGCCGTTGATAAGCCGAGCCTTCGGTGAAGCGATATTTCTGGGACAACTTCTGGCCAATTAAATAATCGACCTGCGGATTGGTCTTCCAGTATTGCAAGGCCGAAGCGCGCGCTTTCTTTTCTTCGTCAGCATTACTGTTCAGGTGTGCCAGGACGGCGCGATAAGCCCACGCTTCCGGGTGGGACGGATTAACTGCGAGCGCTTTATCCAGAGTTCTGGACGCTTCTTTGTACTCTTCGGCATCGATCAGGTGATCGACCATGAGGAGCATGCTCGGAACATGTTTGGCGTTTTGTTCGAGCGCCGATTCCAAATGCTCGATCATCTTCGTGCGATCACCGGAAGAAAACGCTCGGGCGAGGCCGTAGAGTATTTCGGGATCCTTCGGGAAACGTTTCAACGCGTCCTGAAAGTTCTGCGATGCCAGAGCGTCATCGCTCTTTTTCAACGCGAGCTCGCCAATGGCCAAGTAAGTTTCCCGAAAGTCCGGCTCCTGTTTCTTGACCGGGTTAAAGAAGTTCTCCAGAACTAAACGCGGATCGGCGCCCAAGAGCAGAGCAGTTTGTCCGAGGGCAACCATGCCGGAGGAATCACGGTAACTCCAGCGTGAGCTGCCAAGCCGGTTCATTTCCTCGAGAAGGTTTTTCGCGCGTTCGACTTCTCCATTTTGGCGGAAGACATCGTGCGCGAGCACGCGCACTCGCAAGCTTTGCGGATGCCGATCCATCGCGTTGGAAATGACGTTGAGAGCCTGGGGATATTGCCCGGCCGAAAGGTGGGATTTCGTCAGCAAGAGCGACCAATCTTCATTGACGTACCGGGTCCGCATCGTCTCCTGCACTTTGTGAATGCAGTCCGAATACTCGCCTCGCAAGTAAAGTTTCTGGCACTCTTCCAGTTCAGCGCCCGCCAGCCGAGGCGCAAGCACCGAGAAGCAGACAAGTGTGGTGAGGACAACCGCCAACGCTGGAGCTGGCTGGGGAGAATATCTTTGCGACATCTGAGGGTGATCAATTCTCACGCAGAAAAGCATGAACACATATAGCCTAATTGCTTGGCCAGTGCAACAACTCAGTCCAAGCCCAACGCCGCAAGGTCAATTCTGCCCGTGAACCGCCGTCGCAGGATAAACGTCCCGCCTGTCCAGCATTTGCCGGCGCCAAAAGCAGGACAGGCGAGACGCTTGTCTTGCCATCGGGGCAGAACTGCTGCCAACACATCCGCGACGCCACCCTAGACGCAACGGAGTCGTTGGTGGTTTCAACGCACGCGAATCTCTTGTGACGCCAGACAGCCAGGCAAAAGAAGAAGGAAAACGAAGGCGACCCAACTGCCGCGCGCGATGCTTTGGCTTTGGACGATTCGGCTCGGTAACAAGTGAAGCAAGGCCCCCAACACAATGCCGGCGACGAAGCCGCCCAGATGTGCCACAACATCCGTCTTCGGACTAGTCCCCAGAAAGATGAACAGGAGAATGCCCGCCAGGAGACTTCGAAACCAATGTTTCAGCGCGGCTCCATTCATGCGCCAGCGAGGAAACACTTGAACGGCGATCAGCCCGAGAGCGCCCATCACCATTCCTGAAGCTCCCACCGCTTGATAGTGATTTTTGTACAAGAGAAGGCCGGAAGCGTATCCGGCTGCTCCCGCCAAATATGACGCGAATAAAGCGCAGCCTGTTCCAAAACGCGCCATGGCGAGGCCGAAAAGAACAAAACCAGTGATGGCATTGAAGACGAGATGTGGCAGGTCTGCATGGAGAAGAATGGCAGTGAAAACGCGCCACCATTCGCCCGCCTGAACCGCTTTGCTGCTGAAGACCCACCCTTGTCGCAGGTCTGCCGAAGTCACGGTGCTGATTTGGAAAGCAAACACAAGAAACAGACACCAAAAGATCGCGCCCCAATGAAAGGTGAAATCCGACCAGGGGAGCTGCTGTTGCCACTTCCAGCGCCGGTTCTCCAATCGATACAGCCGAATGGCCTCCAAGGCGCGCTCGTGATGCTCGCCATCGACCACGAGCGCCCAGCTTGTTTCTCCTAAGCGTTGAATGGTGGTCGGAATTTCCTGGCTGGCCAACACCAGGCTCCAATCCATGGCCTGACGCTCGGAATGTGCCGGGATGACGCTGGATTCCATAACGAACTCACCATGTTCCATGTCCTATCCTTCACTCCAACGTCTCCTTTGTCTAGCTCCTCATCCTTGCAGCAATTATCACCATGGGAGCGCGGACCGCCGAGTCCGCGCTCCCATGGTGATAATTGCTCGCATCCTTGGAAAGGTGCGATTTGACTGCAAGAGGGCGGGGAATGCGATCGAGGCGGTCGGGGCCGATATTCTAGTCTCAGGCGGAGGCTTGTTTCCGAGGCGCGAAGTCGGCGCAGCGTTTGGATCCTGGAAACATCTTGTGCGGATTGCAGCGCATTTCCGGATCGAAGACCTTTCGCAGCATCCGCATGGCATCGAGATCATGTTCGCTGAATTGTTTCGCCATGAAATCGATCTTCTCTACACCGATCCCGTGTTCGCCGGTGACGCTGCCGCCGAGTTCCACGCATCTCTGCAAGATCTCTTCTCCGGCCGCCACGGCGCGGCGAACCTGATCTGGATCGCGTTCATCGTAAAGCACCAGCGGATGAATGTTGCCGTCGCCCGCGTGAAAGACGTTGGGAATGCGCAGGCCGAACTTCTCGCTGGTCGCGGCGATGAAGCGCATGATTTCGGGAAGCTTGGACCGCGGCACAACGCCGTCTTGCGTCAAAAAGTTTGGGCTGAGCCGGCCGATGGCGCCGAAAGCTCGCTTGCGGCATTTCCAAAGCAGGGCTCGTTCCTCATCGGACTTCGCCGCGCGCACTTCACGGGCCCGGTTCTTCAGGCATACTTCAATCACGCGCTCGGCTTGGCGGTCCAAACCTGCGGCCAAGCCATCGAGTTCCACGATCAGAACCGCACCGGCGTCGAGCGGGAATCCGAAGTGATAAGCGGCTTCGACGGCCTGGGTTATCAACTGGTCCATCATCTCGAGGGCGCCTGGAATAATGCCCGCCGCAATAATGTCACTGACCGTCTGGCTCGCATCATCGACATTGCCAAAGATACCGAGCATTGTTTTATAGGCCTGCGGCGCGCGCGTGAGTTTAACGAGAACGCGCGTCACAATCCCAAACATCCCCTCGCTGCCGATTACTGCGCCGCGCAGATCGTAGCCATCGACTTCTTCACCACCGTCGGGTTTCGCGCCGAGCCAGATGATTTCGCCGTCCGGCAAAACCATTTCGAACCCGAGAACATGATTTGTGGTGACGCCATATTTCAACGTGTGCGGGCCGCCCGAATTTGTGGCCACGTTGCCGCCAATGGTGCAAGCAGGTTGGCTGGAAGGATCGGGCGCATAGAGAAATCCGCGCGCTTTGACCGCGTTCGTGACCCAAGCGTTGATGCAACCTGCTTCCACAAGCGCTCGCCGATTCCGGTAATCGATCGAAATAATCTTCGCCATCCGCGTCAGCGCGATGAAAACACCGCCTTCGACTGGCAGCAGGGCGCCGCTTAAGTTCGTTCCCGCGCCGCGAGGAATAAAAGCGACGCGGTGTTTGAAGCAAAGCTTCACGACGGCGGCCGCTTCGGCGGTGCTTTTCGGAAGGACAACAAGGTCCGGCCGCTTTTTCTCCAATGTATAAGCGTCGCATTCGTAAACGAGGAGCTCATCTGCGGCCGAAACAATTGCATCCAAACCTACGACGAGACGCAATTCATCGACGAAGGCCGGAGTTACCTTTTGAGTGCCGGTGGCCATTCGCGTCAACTTAGGCAATTGCGGCCCTGATGTCGAGGCAGGTGCCTGAAGTGAGTGCGATCAACACGGTCCGGAGCGCAGCGTTCACGCTGCAGAACGCGAAATTGGCGGACGTTCGAAACGCTTCGGAACGTTTGGACTCTTCGAACCGTTCTGCAGCGTAAACGCTGCCGTCCCTTGACCGACAGTTTTCATCGCACGTGCTGAATTCCGCTGCCGACCTAATCCGACGAGCCGGAGTTGCGCTTTCGCCTCTGCTTGATCTTCAGTTGGATTTGCGACGTAATCTCAGCGAATTGCGCGACCAGCTTCTCGTGCTTCTTAATTATTCTGCTCGCTGATCGGACTGGGAGCAATGTTGCAATACAAGACGCTCAGGTTCGCTCCTTGATTTGACTCCGTGGAACCGTTATGACAGCGCCCTCAACCGGGCCTTTGCCATGAGCACAACAAGACCATCTATCGTTCGAACGGGATCGTTACTTTTCAAGATTGTTCTCGCGATTTGGAGCTTCGCGGCTCTAGACGCACAGCTGGCGGGTGCGGCAGCGCGAGGTCGTTTGACACGAACAGACGCCCATCCGCTGGACCCGCTCAACGAAAGGGAAATCGCGCTGGCCGTCGAGATTCTCGGAGCAAGCGGCAAGTTGCCGCGCAACGCCCTTTTTCCAATGATCGCCCTTCACGAGCCAACCAAGGAAGTGGTGCGCGATTTTCGGCCGGGCGCGCCGATGGGTCGCCATGCCTTTGCCGTGATTTTAGGCCGTCAAGCCAACCAGACGCTCGAAGCAATTGTGGACTTGTCAGAGCACGCGGTTGTTAGCTGGAAGCATGTTCCCAATGTCCAGCCCGCAGTGTTGACGGAGGAGTTCGATACGGTGCCGGCCATTGTCCGCCAGGACGCTCGATGGCGCGCAGCGATGGACAGGCGGGGCATCACAAATTATGACGATGTCGTCATCGATCTTTGGGCGCCGGGAACCGTTCCACCGACGAGCGCGCCGGACGGAACGCGTCTGTTGCGGACCCTTTCTTATTACCGGGCGAAGGCCAAGAATCCTTATGCCCGGCCCATCGAAGGCGTTGTGGCCGTCGTGAATGTCAATAGGCGGCAAGTAGTGGACTTGGTCGATACGGGCGTCATTCCGGTGGCCTCGAAGAGTTCGGACTTCGGCGAAAAACCGGTCGGGCCGCTTCGCAAAGCGCCGAAGCGATTAAAGACTTCGCAGCCTGCGGGCAAATCCTTTGACATTCGCTGGCAGAATTGGCGTTTCCGTTACGCGCTGCATCCGAGGGAAGGCCTCGTGCTTTATACTGTAGGTTGCGATGACCGCGGACGATTGCGGCCGATCCTGCATCGCGCCTCCCTTTCCGAAATGGTCGTGGCGTACGCTGATCCTGACAAGAATTGGGTTTTTCGAAATGCGTTCGACGAAGGGGAATATGGTGTCGGACGCCTCGCCAACACGCTGGTCGCTTCCAAAGACGCTCCCGACAATGCCGTTCATCTCGATGCCGTATTTGCTGATGACGCCGGCAAACCGTATCGCCACCGCGGCGCCCTCGCCATTTATGAAGCAGACGGTGGAATTCTCTGGCGGCATTGGGAGTATCACACCGACCACAAACAAGCGCGACGCGCTCGTCAGCTCGTGCTCATGTACGTTGCTACGATCAGCAACTATGACTACAGCTTCAGTTGAATTCTTCATCAGGACGGGCGTTTGGAGGTCAGGCTGGACTTGACCGTCATCCTGTTGCCGAAGGGCGTGAAGACTGCGGTTTGCTCGTGCTGCGATGAATTGTCGAAGGGCCAGAACCCAGCGAATGCGAACAGCGATGAGCGCTACGGCAGCTTGGTTGCTCCGAATGTAATCGCGACACATCATCAACACTTCGTCAATTTTCGGCTCGATTTCGATATCGACGGCGCGAACAACAGCGTGGCGGAGATGAACACGCGGTCGTTGCCTGCCGGCCCCGAAAATCCTTGCCTCAATGCGTTCACGATGGAAAAGACGCTCCTGGCGTCCGAAGTGGCGGCTCGGCGCGATATGAGTTCCCAGAGCAGCCGCAAATGGCATGTCTTTAATCCGGCTTCGCGAAATGCGCTTGGACACTTGGCGGGCTTTACGTTGGTTCCTCACGAAAACTCTGTTCCCTATGCGTTGCCTGAAGCAGCCGTCCGCCAGCGGGCGCGCTTGCTCGATCACCATTTTTGGGTGACGCGTTTTAAACCCGCTGAAATGAACCGAGCCGGCTATTATCCGAACCAAAGCAGGGGAGTGGATGGTTTGCATGAATGGACCCAGGACGACGAATCGGTCGTGAATCATGACATCGTCGTCTGGCACACGATGGGCGTAACGCACAATCCGAGGCCCGAAGAATGGCCGGTCATGTCGGCAGCGCATGCCGGTTTTGAAATCGTGCCTTCCGGATTTTTCGAGCGGAATCCTGCTTTAGATGTCCCGAACAAGCCGTAGGCTGGGATTCACCACCGAGACACGGAGAGCACGAAGATCAGAGAACAATGATGGGCGCGATTTTGAAATTCTCTCCTCTCTGTGTCCTCAGTGCCTCTGTGGTAAAACGAAAGCAAACAGTAATCACTATTTTCTTCCGGTCAGTCTGTTGAGTTGAAACAAGGTCAGATCGAAGCGCGATTCTCCTTCGAGCGCCAGGTCTGCGAGCACTTCGCCAACCGCGCTCGAGAATTTGAAACCGTGCCCCGAACACGGGCTCGCGATCACGACCTGCCTGTGCCCTGGGTGCGTTGTGATTAGGAAATGATGATCGGGCGCATTCGTATACAGACAAACCGTGGATTTCCTTAACGGGCCGTCGGCGGCGGGCAGAAATCGTCGCACGATCTCACGCATTCCTTCCACTTCCGCATCGCTCACGTCGCGGCGGACCGTGTTGGGATCGACGGTTTTGCCTTCATGATGGCGCGCGACTTTCACTCCATCGCCAAGGGCTGGAAACCCGTAGAAGAACTGGTTTCGCCCATAACCCCACAGATAGACAGGGCAGTTCTTCGGTTCGAAAATCTCTGGAGTTCTTGCTGGCCGGAACCAGTGCAGCACCTGGCGTTCAACCTGGAGGGGCAAACGAAGGTCGGGCAACAGCGATTGAATCCAAGCGCCGACGGAAAGGATCAGTCGTTCACCTCGATATTCGCCTTGAGCGGTCTTCACCAAAACGCCGGCGCCGTCTGAGTGCCAGCTTAACACTGTCTCATTCAGGCGAAGACGCGCTCCGTGTTTCGCGGCTAGTGTCACGTGTGCTTCGACGCACGCTTCGGGAAAGAGAATTCCCGCGCGCGGTTCCAAAACAGC
The DNA here is from genome assembly GCA_016871515.1 of Verrucomicrobiota bacterium. Classification (GTDB taxonomy): domain Bacteria; phylum Verrucomicrobiota; class Verrucomicrobiia; order Limisphaerales; family SIBE01; genus SIBE01. Next base: position 62,381 of record VHDE01000006.1, on the reverse strand, counting down.
TGCCATGTCGTCGTCTGGCTGTAGGGCCGGAAAACGGCGGCGTAGCTCCGCGCTCGAAAGAACCTCGTACGGTAGCTTATGCTCGTCCGCGCTGCGTTTGGCGCCGCTGAAGACGACGCCATCGGGACGGCTGATCATTAATCCACCAGTCTGAAGAAACAGTTGTCGTCCAGCTTCCTTTTCCAATTCATCCCATAATTCATAGGCTCGCTGGACGAGCGGAACATAAAGAGGATGCTCGTAGTAGGCCTCTCGAATGATGCGAGTCTCGCCGTGCGACGAGCCAAACGTATGCGGCGGCCCGAAGCGATCCAATCCCAGAACCCGTTTGCCGCGCTTAGCCAAATGATAGATGGCGGAGCCGCCCATCGCACCGAGCCCGACTACGATTGCGTCGAACGATTCTAACATGACGGGAATCGTGATAGGTGATCCGTGAGGCGTGAAGGAAATAATTCAAGAAGTTTGTTTCGTGTGCGGCATGGTCGGAAGCATTGGCCCATTAGCTGAATTCTGTCTTTGCCAATCACGCATCACGCATTACGCATCACTTATCACGACCCTTCTCACGCAAAATCATTGCTCCCTCGTACCGCGCCGACTATCGTCCTTGTCATGCAAACACCAATACCTGCGCCATTTCAACCGCCGCCGCGGCTTCTGATGGGGCCCGGTCCGAGCAACGTTGCTCCATCTGTTCTCGAGGCGATGTCGCGTCCGCTCGTCGGTCATCTCGATCCCGTCTTTGTGAAGATGATGGAAGAGATCAAGGCGATGCTGCGTGTCGTATTTCAAACGCAAAATGAAATGACCTTTCCAGTCAGCGGAACCGGGAGCGCTGGAATGGAGTTCTGTTTTGTCAACCTGATCGAGCCGGGAGATGAGGTGATCATTGGCGTCAATGGTGTGTTTGGCACACGGATGACCGATGTCGCCGAACGTTGTGGCGCCAAGGTCATCAAGGTGGAAGCTCCCTGGGGCCGCATCATCGAGGCGAATCAAATTGCGGAAGCCCTAAAGAAATGCCGGCCGAAACTCGTAGCTCTGGTCCACGCGGAAACTTCGACTGGTGCGCTCACGCCGGTTGAAGAGATTTCGCGGTTGACCCACGAAGCCGGGGCCTTGCTCGTGCTCGATACCGTGACTTCACTAGGGGGCTGCCCAGTGAAAATCGATGAATGGAATGTCGATGCAGTCTACAGCGGCACCCAAAAATGTTTGAGTTGTCCTCCCGGTTTGGCGCCGGTCTCGCTGAGTCCACGCGCACTCGAAGTTGCCAGACATCGTCAGAAGAAGGTTCAAAGCTGGTATCTCGATGTCAATCTCTTGGCCTCTTACTGGGGGCAGGAACGTGTCTATCATCATACCGCGCCGATCACAATGAACTATGCGTTGCACGAGGCCTTGCGTCTGACGCTTGCCGAGGGATTGGAAAAGCGCTGGCAGCGGCACCAATCAAACCACTTGGCGCTGCGAGATGGCTTGGCCGCTCTGGGTCTCTGTCTGGCCGCGCAGGCGGGGCATCAACTTTGGCAATTGAATGCCGTGACCGTCCCACAAGGCGTTGACGAAGCGGCTGCCAGGAAACGGTTGCTCACCGAATTCAACATAGAAATCGGCGCCGGTCTTGGGCCGCTCAAGGGCAAGATTTGGCGGGTTGGGTTAATGGGTGAGACTTCGACGCGCGAGAACGCCAAAACTTTTCTCGCCGCGCTGAGCCAGATTTTGAACGCGCCCGCCGTTCAGACTTCCCCCGCCGTAGCGGCCGCGCAAAGTCGATAGCGCCGCCCCGCTTTGGTGGTGGACCGTCGAGTCCATCAAGCGGCGCGTGATTTGTAGCCAAATCACGAACATTGCGCCCAAAGGCATGTCAAAGGTGTGTGAATCCGAAGTTGGACGGCAGGCGGAAACAGTCTTGAGCCATCGCTGGGGAAGCTTTATCTTATGCCTGATGAAACTGAGATTCGACTTAGTGGAGAAGATTACTCCGGAGATGCTCATGGAGAGCGTGCTGGTGAACAATCACCGCTACAAGGCCGAGCCGCTTTTATCAAAAACTGGGACTGGCAGCCTGTCGCCAGCCTCAACCGAGGATCGTGCGATCGAGGAAAAGCTCTCCATGGAAACAACTCGGAAACTTGCGAGCAAGTCCGGCAGCGGTGGGAAAGATGGCGCTTCGAAGAGTTGACTCTAGGGGCGGCCCTCGATTTCCTGCTCGAGTGCCATCGCGCGGGACCATTTCTCTTTTTCAACGGAAATACTTTTGGCGAAATCGCTCGGCGCATCGTCGATGCTATTGTGTCACTGAGCACTTCCCGACTTTGTCTCGATTTAGAATCAATCCAACGCAATTTCATTATTCGAAGCTATAGACGCCAATGACCCCGCGCACATTCATTTCGGCAGGGCAGCGCAGGGCTTGGAAAGAGGACAGGCGAGACGCCCGTCCTACCGGCCATGGCTGCTGCATGCATCATCCGCTTGGTTGGTGTTTCGGGTGTTTCCGGGTGATATCGTGATGGCTTGCGATCAAGCCGCGGCCTCGGATGAGGCCGCGGCCTTTTGGTTTCAACCCACATCGAGCTGAGCAGTGCGCAACTAAGTCCCACGATCAAGAGCGTAGCTAAAGATTGAGGACTGCGCTTCATTCGCCAGTTCAGATTAGTAATTCGCGATGGAGACCTTTTTCTGGAATTCGTCGAATGTCAGACTGCCCTTGGCAAAAGCGTCGGTGTCACTCTTCTTGGCTCGAAGCGTCATGACCGAGTTGCCGCCTCCTGGAGCTGCAACGGCCCACCGGTTTGGCGAAGCCAAAGCATAAGCGTTAATGGCCGGCAAATTGGGGGTAGAATCATCCTTACCGCTTCTAACGATCCGCGAAACGCGCCGCGTCACTCCATAGTCTGGGCCCGACACGACCACGGTGATGAATTCGTTGGGCTTCAAGTTGCGAATATTGGTCCCGTCTTTGAGCGCCTTCAGAATCGATTCCTTGAGCTTTGTGACTTTCGTGGCATCGAATTCCTCGCGCGCCTGATGACTTGTCCAAACCCGAGCACTGGCCGGGAGTTCTCTCGGGCCATACAATTCGCGCTTCGCTTGTTCCCATGTCGAGTCGGGCGCATCTTTGGCCGTTTCCTTTTCAGGCGCTTCAGCAGGTTCAACGAGAGGGAAACGGACGTTAAACAGCAACAGCGCTCCATAACCGTCCAAGTAAAGATTTTGCGCACCGGACGCTGGCAGCGACCTGATCTTCATTCCCATAGCGGTCACCGCGTCGTCATCTTTCTCTTTGACTGTCTTGGCAATGATTCTGGACATGACGCTCAAGTCCTCTTCTATGGCCGACACTGTTTTGGGATCGATGTCTGCAAATCGGATCATGAACGTCCGTGGTCGAACCGTTCCGCCCAGAACATCGACTTGAAATCTGCCTGAGCCATCCTCGAGGAGAAGCGGGGCGTATTGAGCCGTGCCAAACTCGAATCCCGCTCCGCCGGCTTCTGCCTGGGCAACCAATAGATTCTCTGCGTTCGGCGCCGCCCCGATGGCTAATGGTTGCGGCGCCTGCGGCAGGCAGGGCGACGATTTCCGGAGCATCTTGAACAGTCCGTGCAGCTGTTGAGGAAGTCGTCGGTTTGACTTGCGCCATGGTAAGCTGGCCCGCCAAACCAGCGCAGAGCGAGAGTGTGGCAAGCGTGCGAGATGCTGTTTTCATTGCGTATCCTTTTTGTTTGTTATTGTTAATGTTGAAAATGCGGGCGGTAGGACAGGGGCCTTGCCAGTCCGGTTGCAATCAGCGGCCGCGGGCTATTCGCTGCGGACAGGCGAGGCGCCTGTCCTGCGACCCGGGACAACTTTGATTGCGCAGTCACGGTTAGAATTAAGGTTGGTTTCGGCCTTCGTCCACCGATCCCCCAAACGAGACAGGCAGAACCTGTTCGAAATTCTTTTCAGTCAGAACGGCGAGTGTTTCAACTTCCCGCCGGAACGACGCATATTCTGCGGCAATGCGTCTTTGCCGAGTGTCTAAGGTATTGAGCGCGGTCCAAGTGGCCTGCTGTTGCTCCTGACGTTTCTCATCGTACGCAGCCAGGAGCCGGCCTGTTTGCTCGGCTGAGGCGACAAGAGTTTTCTCCGCCAAGCCATTCATATCCACATAGGCTTGCCGCAGGCGGTTGGTGAGCTGCTGCTGACAGGTGGCAAGCATGCTGCGCAGTTCTTGGTCCAAATCGTTTCGAACGCGTTGGCGAAACTCCTTCTCCAGCGACGTCCGCACGGACCGCTCGATTCCGGCTCGAAGCGTCTCCAGATTCGATGCTGGCATCGAGAACCGACCCAAACCATAACCGAAACCGAGCACAAATAGCGCGGCGATGCCCCACTTCAGAGCCGAATGCAGCGCGGCCAAACGGGCTGGTCGCAGAGGCAATTCCCAAGTATCAAGAGCCTTCATCGCGCTTTGCCAGTCGGCGACGTTCTTTTGACACGCTGGACAACTTGCCAGATGCGTGGCCAGAGTCGTCTTGGTGCGCGACGGAAGCTCGCCATAAAGGTATGACATCCATTCTTCTCGGTTAGGGTGATTCATAACATCAAACTTTCCTCGATCCGTTTTGTTGGTGTTTTCAACGGTTTGTTTTTATTTTCGAGCGAGCGATTCAGGAGGCGCGTCAACTGGCTTAACGCCTCGGCCATTCGCGATTTGACGGTTCCTTCAGGCACTTCCAGAACATCCGCGATCTCGCGAAACTTCAGGTTCTCATAGTGACGCAGGACAACGACGGTCCGATAGGGTTCGGGCAGTTGCAGCACGGCCTTACGCACTAAATCGTGGCGTTCGCGTTCCACCAGACTTTGATCCGGCGCTGGCTCAACCGCAGCAAACTCGGGCCAGCTCTCCGTTGCTTCGCTGCCGTCCTCGATCAATGCGGGTTCGGCGCGGCGATGCAACCGCCGCAATTCGTCGTAACAAATATTAAGGGCGACTCTCCAGAGAAACGTCGAAAAACGGCCCTGCGGTTGATAACTCTTACGCCGGGCAAACAGGCGCGCGAATGTTTCCTGCGCCAAATCCTCGCCTCGATGCGCATCGCCGGTCATGCGGGCGCAGAGACGCGCTGGATCGAGCCCTCCCAACGCCGGACGAGTTGGGCAAAGGCATGAGCGTCGTCGTGCATTTGCACGCGTCACATCGCCTGCTCGTCGGTCATCGAGATCAGGGACGTCAGAGACGAAAAGATCGAATCGCTCAGCGCATTGCTAACTCTGTCTGCTCGCCGAATTTAACCAAGTGTTCCGGGCCGCAGTTCAACGGCGCCGTCGCCATTCCTCCTGTTGAACGTTGGGAAGGGGAATTTGGTTCGGAAGAATTAGCAATGGGACAGTTAAAGGGGTTAAAAGGTTAAAACCCGCCGCCTCCGTGGCGCGATTTAACAATTCAGCTAATTTAGCGATTTAACCGGATTTAACTATTTAACCCCTTTTACGGCCCCTTTTACGGCTCAGCTTTGCGCCGGAATCATTCCCGTCTGGCGCGCGTAATTAAAAAGACCGCCGGCATCGACGACGGGCCGAACATCGCCCAGTGGTTTGAATTGGTACGTCTTGCCCGTCCCCTGAACCTTCACTGTGTTGGCATCCAGATCTACGGTGACGACATCGCCGGTCGTAAGAATGTCGCAAAGCCGATCAACACACTCACACGGATAAAGTTCGCCGGTAGCGACACAATTTCTGAAGAAAATTCGGGCGAAGCTTTCGGCCAAGACGACCTTGGCGTTCGCTGAACCGAGAGCAATCGGGGCATGTTCGCGCGAGCTGCCGCACCCGAAGTTGCGTCCACCCACAATGATTGGGTACTCGCTATCAACCTGGCCGTCTTTGACAAAGCGCGTGGGGTAAAGCGAATCCGGCAACCCGCACATGGCATAACTGCCGAGCTTTTCGTACTCGTCCGGAATTGTCGGCACAAGCGTCAGGTATTGCGCAGGGATGATCTGGTCGGTGTCGATATTATCGCGCACGACGTAAACAGGACCGGTAAAGACGGATTGCATGGCCGAGAATGTGGCGATGCGAGAAAGAGTTTTCAACCTAAAACCCGAATCCAGCAGGACAGGCGGGACGCCTATCCTGCCGTCACTCGAAAAAGTCGAGGTGCGGCTCGTTGTCGGAATGCCAGCGTTTGAGCACCTGTGGATTTAGGTCCAAAAGGATTTTCGAGTAATTGTGTGACTCGACATGCGCGTCGCCAAACACAACATTCATCTTTTTCCTGTGCCGCGCTTTGGCTTCTTTGGTGCCGGGACCTTCGCCATCATCGCCCGGATCAAGCTCGGGGTAAAGCTGACGGCTTAACATTTCGAGTCCCACCAACAGCGTTCCGTTTTTCTGCGACAAAGTCGAAAACGAATCGCCGACCACGATCATATCGCTCGGCACTTTGACTTCATTTTCAGCTGTAGGAATCTGCGTAATTTCGCCGGGGCCGATAAACCTGCCGGCGAGTCCAAATTGCAGCCGCCCGACCTTATCAGCGCTGCCGACATTGTACCCATAGCTTCCGACTGACGCGTAAATGACGTTCGTTTTGACGCGCCCATCTTCCACTTCACCTTTGTAACCTGGGCAAACATAAATATCGTTGGTCCAGCGTTGGACCATATAGGCGTGGAGATCGTCGTACCACTTTGCGCCCTGTGGTTTCGATGGATTAAAGGCGGTTCCAATCAATGGGTAGAAACCATTATCGATGACATAGAGCTGAAGGGCTAGGCCGATCTGGCGAAGATTGCTCGTGCACTTAATCGAACGCGCATTCGACTTCGCTTGGACCAGCGCCGTCATGAGTAACGAGGCCAAAATCGCGATGATGGCAATTACGACGAGCAGTTCGATCAAAGTGAAACCCCTTGGACGTGGTTCGCGAGCGGTCTTCCTGGGAAGGCTGCCAACTCGTCTGGGTCGAGAGCTCAACATAAATATCTATTAGCGAACCAAGAGCCAACCAGCTCTCGTTTGTCCCAAGCATAGACACGGACTTCATCGTGCCGCCGGAATTCTCCTAACCTTTCCCCACGGGATTTTCAACAGACATTTCGTAAGCATTTCGTGGGCTTTCGTGGGCTTGTTGCCGTTTGGAGCGCCGCGTTCCATGTCAAAAACGCTGGCAAGCCAGTCGCAGTCCAAACGCTGGCGCGTGCTTCGTGGCGGCACTGAACACTTGCGCGTCGTTCTCGACAATCAGCGTGACCAGTGGCAGTTTCGTTGCGTGGCAACCGGTAAATTGGATCAACTGAGGAATTTGCTTCGCTCCTATGAGTCATGTTTGGTGGCTTATTCGGGAGGGGTTGACTCTGTATTTCTCGCCTATGTCGCACACGAAGTGTTGGGTAAACGAACCTTGGCGGCGATTGCGGATTCAGCGAGCCTGCCGCGACGGGAACTAACTGACGCTCTCGACATCGCCGCGCGATTCCAGATTCCGGTGCGTATTATTCAAACAAAGGAATTCAGCAATCCCGATTATCTCGCCAATCCGACGAACCGCTGTTACTTCTGCAAACACGAGCTGTTCGAGGAATTGGCCCCGCTGGCACAAAGAGAAGGTTTCGCTGTGCTCGCCTATGGCGAAAATGCCAGCGATACCGGCGATTTTCGCCCAGGCGCGAAGGCTGCAGCAGAATTCCAAGTCCGTGCTCCCTTAAAGGAAGTTGGGCTGACGAAGTCCGAGATTCGCGAGCTCTCCGCGCAACTGGGTTTGCCAACGGCAGACAAGCCGCAAATGGCCTGTTTGAGTTCGCGTGTGCCCTATGGCGAAGCGGTCGGCTTGGAAAAGCTCAAAATGATTGAGCAAGCCGAATACGTGTTGCGCGATCTCGGCTTCTACGATGTGCGCGTGCGGCATCACGAAATGTCAAACGCGCACTTGGCCCGCATTGAGATCGGTCCCGACGAAATGTCGAAGCTCCTGACGGAAGGCGTGTTTGAGGCTGTGGCCACCGCATTAAAGAGGATTGGTTATCGGCACGTGACTCTGGACCTGGAAGGCTATCGCCGAGGCAGCTTGAATGTGACCTAAGGGCGTAGCGCAGACTGGGCAATCTGCGCTACCGTGAACTAGCCAGCGCCCGCACAATCGCGACGCCGGCTGAAGTTCCGAGGCGGTTGGCGCCCGCTTCGATCATGGACAGCGCCGTTCTTGTATCGCGAATTCCCCCGGACGCTTTCACGCCAAATTTCGGTCCAACGATTTCGCGCAGCAGTTTCACATCTTCGATTGTGCCGTTGGACGAGCTGAAACCGGTCGAGGTTTTGACAAAATGCGCTCCGGAATCGACGGCCAATTTGCACGCCAGAACTTTTTCGTCACGGGTGAGCAGACACGTTTCCAAAATCACTTTGACTGGACGCTCGTCAGCGGCTCCCACGATATCCCGCAATTCTCGAAGGACATATTGGTGATCGCCTTCCTTCAACCGCCCAATGTTCAACACGGCATCGATCTCATGCGCGCCGTTGTCGATAGCAACTTCGGTCTCGTAACGCTTGGCATCGGCGTCGGCTGCGCCGAGCGGAAATCCGACCGTCGTCGAGACTTTCACACCACTGCCATCTAACAAAGCGTACGCTTCAATGACTCGAGAGCCATTCACGCAGACGCTATAAAACTGATACTCGCGCGCTTCGGAACAAAGCTTGTTAATCTCAAGCCGCGAAGCTTCGGGCTTCAGCAACGTGTAATCGATATAACGAGCGAGATCTTTGGCAGTTAATGGCGGCGGCATTGTCTTTCGCAATGATTGTCAGATGACGTAGGACAGCGCGTCCCGCCTGTCCTCGAACGATCAGTGTGTTTCAGGACAGGCGGGACGCGCTGTCCTACCCGTCGCGCCGTTCTCAGCGTCAATTACGACTTCGGCAGTAATTCAGCCACAAGAGAGCGTTCTTCTTTGAGTTCGTTGACCGTTGCGTCGATCTTCGCACGGCTAAATTCATTAATCGGCACGCCGTGGACGATTTCCAGTTTCTGCCCGTTGCTTCGAATCGGGAAAGAGGCAATCAATCCCTTCTCAATTCCGTAACTCCCGTCCGAATAGACACAGACACTATGCCAATCGCCCGGCGGTGTTGGATTGATGATTGATGTTACCGAGTCGATGATGGCATTGGCGGCGCTTCCCGCGCTCGAGGCTCCGCGCGCTTTGATGATGGCGGCGCCGCGCTGCTGAGCGGTGCTAATGAATTCGCTCTTGAGCCAAGCTTCATCTTTGATGGCTTGCGTCGCTGGATGGCCGTTGATCTTGGCGTTATAAAAGTCAGGATATTGCGTGGCGGAATGATTGCCCCAAATCGCCACATTCGTCACCGTCGTGACGTCCGCTCCAGCTTTGCGGGCCAGCAACGATTTCGCACGGTTCTCGTCGAGGCGCGTCATCGCATGCCACCGATCGCGGGGCAGTTCGGGCGCGTTGCTCATGCCGATCAGGCAATTCGTGTTGCATGGGTTGCCAATCACGAGAATGCGCACATCGCTGGCGGCGTTCGCTTGAATGGCCCGTCCCTGGCCAATGAAAATCTTGCCGTTGATGCCGAGCAAATCCTTGCGTTCCATGCCGGCTTTGCGCGGCACGCTGCCGACCAGCAACGCCCAGTTCACGCCGCGGAATCCTTCGTCCAAGTTGGCCGTAGGAACGACACTCTTCAAAAGCGGAAACGCGCAATCTTCGAGCTCCATCACGACGCCTTGAAGCGCAGGCAAGACGGGTTCGATTTCGATGAGATGCAGGATGACAGGCTGATTGGGTCCAAACATCGCGCCGGAAGCGATGCGAAAGACAAGCGAATAGCCAATTTGGCCGGCGGCCCCGGTAAGCGCGACACGAATCGGTGAGTTAGTCATATTTAGTGGCGCGCAGTATAGAAGCCCTGTTTTGCTGGAAGCAAGTGGGAAGCTTGCTTGCGGGTACGACTAAAAACTGTCGGTCGGGAGCGCAGCGTTTACGCTGCAGAAACGTACGCAGAGTCGAAACCTTCCGAAGAACTTCGAGCGGTTCGGCAATTTCACGCTCTGCAGCGTGAACGCTGCGCTGCGGCCGACATTTTCATCGCACCCTTTCCTCGCGAGCATGGCGGTGCACCGCTGCTCACAAGACAATTTGGCGATCTATCCGGCTTATGCGACCTTTGTCGGAATGACGCTGACGCGGGTGCGAGGCTGAATTAGGAGGCCTCGACAAAGTTCCTGACGAAGTTTACGACAAAGTTGTCCCGGGTATGAAAAAGCTAATCCCCCCAATCGCCGTATTGCTTTTGGTTGTGTCCGCTTTGGGACAAGGCCATGTCGTATTCAATACCCGAGTTGTAGGCGTCGTAGATGCCAGAGTGATATGTCCCGATGGGCAAGGTGTTTGATGGCAATAGGCAAGTTGATTGCCTTGCCCAACTGTTACATCGACATCCCCGACGTTTACCGCTTCCTTGTTCTGCATGAACAAAGGCAAAGGTTCGTCTCAATTCGAAGGGTTACTGGAGCGGTATTTTGAACAATCACTAGCAGATCAGCCGCTCGAGGCCACTTACGCGGGACTGCGTGACGGCGAAGGAAAACTCGGAAGGGCGAATCCAGCCTTTGAGGCAAAGCAGCAAAAACAGCGTCAACGAACCCTGGCTGAGTTGGAGACGCTCTCGCCACGCGACCTTTCGAACGAGCAGCAACTGGATCGACTCGGCTTGCGCAGCCGTTTGCTCCGCGAAAGCGAGGATTTCGAACGCGGCCGTCATACAATGGACCCTAATGCGCTCGATCAAGTTCTGAATATTATTCTGCACGAGTTGTTTCGAGGCGAAGATGAATCGAAGCGCGCCGCCGCGAACATTCGATCGCTGCTGAAGCAGACACCGCGATACCTCGAAGAAGCCATCACGCTCATCGATCGCCCTGAGCCCGTGTGGCGAAAGATCATGGAACAGACGGCGCAAGGCGCTCCGGCATTGTTCGAAGCAGTGGCAAGTCTTTTGCAGAAGGCGAACCCAGTTCCATCTGACGCCCGAAATCTCGCCGCGGCCAAATCGAGTTTTGCGGCTTACGAACGCGCCTTAAAGGCTCGGCCATTGGCGAAAGATGGGGCATTCGCGCTTGGCCAGCGAGGCTTGGCGCGACGGGTCCGTGATGACCTTGGATTGGACTATTCATTGGGAGAGGTTGAAGCGCTGGCCAAAGGCGAGTGCCAGCGGATTGGAACGCTCTTGCAGACGGCTTGCCGAAAGTTTGGCAAGAAGCGCCAAGCGGATGAAATCATTGCCGAGGCGCGTTCGCAATGGAACCCGAGCGGCGATCTCGTTAACGTTTATCGCGCTGAAACCGATCGCATCGCCGGAGCTTTTCGCGCGGCGAACGCAGTGAGCTTTCCCGCCGGAGAACGGCTCGACGTTCGACTCGTGCCTGAATTCATGCGCCATCTCTTTCCCACGGCGGCCTACAAATCGCCGGGCGCATTCGAGAAGGAGCAACGAGGGATTTTCTGGGTCAATGACTTGAGTCTCAAGAAGTCCACCGAGGCCGAAAAGCGTGCCGAGCGCGCGCAACATTTTGGCCTTAGCTTGACTTGCGCGCACGAAGCTTATCCCGGCCATCATCTGCAATTCGCGACAGCCAATCGCCATCCACGCCGCTGGCGCCGGCTCTTTGCGCACGCGGTGTTTTACGAAGGCTGGACGCTTTGGTGCGAGCAAATGATGGTGGACCTGCAAGTGGATCGTTCGCCTTGGTTGGTCGTCCAGCAACTGCACGATGCGCTCTGGCGCGCTCACCGAATTCTAGTGGACCTCTATCTGCAGACCGGCCGCTATAGCTATGAGCAAGCCGTCCGGCACATGCAGAAACATCTCGGGTTTACCCAGGGCAGGGCTGAGGCGGATGTGAACTGGTATACCGCCTATCCTGGTGTCCCGATGAGTTATTGGCTCGGGAGATTGGAGAATGAGCGCCTGCACCGCCGGCTCGTGCAAGGTCGCGGCTGGAAACTCCGCCGATTCAATGATTGGCTCCTTAGTTTCGGCACGTTGCCGCAAGCCTGGCTTGAAAAGTACGGTTTGGACTAAGCTGGCAGGGCGGCGCTGCCAGCGAGATGGTTTCGGTTGGTGTTCGTTTGTAGGACAGCACGTCTCGGCAAACAGATTCCCATTTTCATTCGGGCATCTTTGATTATCTTTTCGCGCATGAGTTTACTGCCATTTCAGAATTTGCCTGCTCACAAGCCGCGGCGTTTTGTGCCGGAAGAAATTGATCTTGGTGATTGGGTTCAAATCGCTCCGTTGTTTGATTTGTTGGAAACGCGCGCCATCGGCATCCGCAGTGTGCCGCATCTCGAGAAGTGGATTCTTGACGGCAGCGAGTTGAGCGCCGCCTTGGATGAGGAAGGAACCAAGCGCTATATTGCAATGACGTGTCACACGGACAATCCCGAAGCCGAGAAGGCGTATCTGCATTTTGTTGAGGACATCGAGCCTCGCCTCAAGCCGCGCCAGTTCAAGCTGGCTGAAATCTATCTGACCCACCCGTTGAGGAAGGAATTGCCGAACGAGCGTTATGCGATCCTGGATCGGAACACGAAATTGCACGTCGAGTTGTATCGGCCGGAAAATGTCCCTTTGGAAACCGAGGAAGCGAAGCTCGGCCAGCAATATCAAAAACTCAGCGGATCACTCACAGTGGAATTTAGGGGAGAAGAGAAGACGCTCGTGCAGATGGCCCGTTATCTGGAAGAAACCGATCGCGCGCTTCGGCAGGAAGCGTGGGAACTGGCGGCCAATCGCCGGCTCCAGGAAGCGGAAAAGTTTGATGACATCTTTGATCGCCTGCTGAAGATTCGCGAGAAGATCGCTCGCAACGCGGGGTTCCCGAATTATCTGCAATATGCCTTTCGGGCGCGAGGCCGATTCGATTACACCCCGGAGGATTGCGTCCAATTTCATAACGCCATTGAAAAGGAGGTCATGCCCGTCCTGCGCGAACTGCAAAAGGAGCGGCGGCGCCAACTAAAGCTGCGGGCCTTGCGTCCTTGGGACCTGGCGGTGGACGCTTTGAATCGCCCGCCGCTGCGGCCTTTCGAGAAGGTGGAAAAAATGTTGACCGGCACTCAGCAGATTTTCAATCGGCTCGATGGAGCGCTGTCGCAGGAGTTTCAGCAGCTCCAGGCCTTAGGCCTGTTGGACCTAGCCAATCGCAAGGGAAAAGCCCCGGGTGGTTATCAATCGACGCTGGCGGAAGCGAGGATGCCGTTCATTTTTATGAATGCCGTGGGCGTTCAACGCGATGTCGAGACGATGTTGCACGAGGCCGGCCACGCCTTTCACGCCCTGGCGATCCGCTCCGAGGATTTGTACGCCTATCGAAACCCTCCGATAGAAATTTGCGAAGTGGCTTCCATGAGCATGGAATTGCTTGGGAACGAATTTCTCGATGCGTTTTACAGCCCGGCGGACGCGAAACGCGCGCGGAGAGATCATCTGGAAGGAATTGTCGAAATCTTTCCTTGGATTGCAACGGTCGATGCGTTTCAGCATTGGATTTACTCGCATCCTGGGCACACGAAGGCGGACCGAAACGGCGCTTGGCTCGAATTGATGGATCGGTTCGGCGGCGATGTGGATTGGAAAGGTTACGAGCATGTGCGCGAAAACCTTTGGCACCGGCAGCTGCACATCTATCTGCATCCGTTTTACTACATCGAATATGGCATCGCTCAACTGGGCGCCTTGCAAGTGTGGGCGAATTCGAAGCGTGACCGGGCCAAGGCGCTGAGCGATTACCAGAAGGGCCTGGCGCTCGGTGGCTCACGTCCGTTGCCGGAATTATTCGCAGCCGCCGGTTGCCGTTTTGATTTCAGTGGCGATGCCGTCAAACCACTCGTCGATTTGGTGCGCAAGGAATTCGCAAAGTTGAACTAAACGCCCCAGTGCGTCTCCGGCGTATGTGTTTTGCGCAGCGCAGACTGAAGCGTGATGCCATTCGGTAATTCAAAGGGGTATTCGTCCCCGGGGGGACAAAGTTGAAAATAGCGCGGCAGTTCACTGCCGGGAACCAATCGCCAAGGGTCCGAGTCCCAAAGGGACGATTGAATCGTTCGTAACTTGCAATGAGGTTCAGTCGTCCCGTTGGGACTAACGCATTTTGCGAACCGTACCCGGCAATGAACTGCCGGGCTATTCTCACTCTGTCCCTCCGGGGCAACTCGCTTGAAATGACCGTTGAAATCTAACGGCGATGGCACTAATTTGGTCCGCGATGATCGAAGATCGTTTTTACATGCGGGATTCGCAATCCCACACGCAGTGGTCCACTTCCGTCATCCTGATCGTCATCAACACGGCGGTTTTCGCGCTGCAACTGATCACCCAACTCATCGTTAACCCGCCCCTTGGCCAGCTTGGTCCAATCGAAAGTTTCTTTGCGCTGAATCCCAAATACTGGGTTGGCTGGATTTGGCAATTAGGCACTTTCCAATTTCTGCACGGCGATGTGCTGCATCTCGTGCTGAACGGCGCGATGCTCTATATTTTTGGCCGTCCTGTGGAGATTGCTCTCGGCCGAACTGAATTTCTGAAACTTTATCTGATTAGCGGCGCGCTGGGAGGATTGCTGCAGGTGGCGTGCAGTTGGGTTTTTCCGAACCACTTTGGAATGTTGCCGGTGGTTGGGGCCTCGGTTGGAGTTTTTGCGTTGATCGCAGCGTTCGCCGGGATGAACTGGGAAACATCGATCACGACGCTCGTTGCGTTTATCATCCCGGTGACAATGCGGGCGAAGTATTTGGTCCTTGTCCTGGGCATCTTGGCCGGGATGGGAATGCTGGTCCCAAGAAGTAATGTCGCCCATGCCGCACACTTGGGCGGATTGCTCGCTGGCCTCGCCTACATTCGATTTCTTATACAAGCCGACAGAACCCTGTTCGATTCGCGGCGTTTCCGTCATGTGCGGCCAAAACGCGAACTGGTTCCTGCGCGCGGCGGCAAACGATCATTTTGGCAAAAACCGCAGAGCCCTCCCGCGGGCAGCGACCTTCCTCCGGGCGAATTCATCAGTCGCGAAGTCGATCCTATCCTCGACAAAATCTCCGCCCACGGAATTCAAAGCCTGACCGACCGTGAACGTCGAATTCTAGAAGCGGCTCGGGCTAAGATGGCGAGGCGGTAAACGTGATGCGTGATACGTGAGGGGTGATTCAGGGTTGCCTTTTCACGCAACAAGCATCACGTTTCCGTTTCCTTCTTCCAATTTCATCGTCCCTCCGTAAATTCACCGCATGATTCAGCGATATTCGCGCGTGGAAATGCGGGAGATTTGGACGGAGCAACGGAAGCTCGAAATCTGGTTGCAGATCGAACTGTTGGCGAGCGAGGCGCTTTGTGCTCGGGGCATTGTGCCAAAAGAAGACCTTCGCCAGATGAAGGAGAAAGCAGCATTCAGCATTGAACGATGCAAGGAGCTCGAACGCACACTGAACCACGACGTCATCGCTTTCACGACCAATGTGGCCGAGAACATCGGCGCGCCAGCCAGTCGCTGGCTGCATTTTGGCCTAACCAGCAGCGATATCATCGACACGGCGTTCGCGGTGCAGATGGTTCAGTCGGCCAATATTCTGATTAAAGACGTCGAAGCCTTGCGCAAGGTGATCGCAGCGAAGGCCAAGGAATATCAATTCACTCCAATGATCGGGCGCAGTCATGGAATTCATGCGGAGCCGACGACCTTTGGATTGAAGCTGGCTTTGATGTACGACGAATTTGGCCGAGCCCTGAAACGATTGGAGACGGCCAAGAAGACCGCAGCGATTGGAAAACTTTCCGGCGCCGTGGGCACAAGCGCGCATTTGGATCCGGATGTGGAAGCGTTCGTTTGCGAGCGGATGGGACTTCAACCCGCGCCAATTGCCACGCAAGTGATTCAACGCGACGTGCACGCCGAGTTCATCATGGCATTGGCGTTGGTGGCGGCGAGCATAGAACGATGGGCAACGGAATTCCGTCACCTGCAGCGCACCGAAGTCTTGGAAGCGGAAGAATTCTTTGCGAAAGGACAGAAGGGTTCCAGCGCGATGCCGCACAAACGGAATCCAATCACTGGCGAACGCCTGACCGGTCTGGCGCGGGTCTTGCGCGGGAATGCCGTTGCCGCCCTCGAAAATGTCGCGCTCTGGCATGAACGCGACATCAGTCACAGCTCGGTCGAACGGATCATTTTCCCGGACTCATGCACGTTGCTCGACTACATGCTGGTAACGCTGACCAAGCTCACGGAAGGTTTGATTGTATATCCGGAGAACATGCAACGGAACCTGGGTCTCTCGCTGGGCATGTGGAATTCGCAGACAGTCTTGCTCGCGCTGATCAAGAAGGGTTTGACGCGCGAGGAAGCTTATGACCTGGTGCAACGGAACGCGATGAAGACGTGGCAAGCGAAGCATGCCGGCGACAACGCGGCGGATTTCAAAACACAATTGCTCGCCGACCCGGAAGTGGCGAAACATCTCTCCGCCGCCGAATTGAACGACCTTTGCTCGCTTGAGTTTCACTTCAAACAAGTAAAAGCGCGATTCAAGCGGCTGGGATTGTGAAGGCTTGCGATGAATCACGCGGAACACTTCGCAATTACGGCGTTTCAACGCCGGGCCATTCGAAGACCGTGCCGAGAGGCAGGGGATTCCGCTCCCACTTGTCTGCACCCAGCAATAGTTTTCTCTGCGCGGCCTCAGGAGCATGGAACAAAGTGGAATCCCAGCTGCTCTTAAATGATGTCCAAACTTCAGGATAACGTCATTGTTGTGATAGGTGGCACCACCGGCATTGGTCTCTCGGCATCGAGATCGTTCATTGCGGAGGGCGCGCGAGTCGTTGCGCTTGGACGCAATGCTCAATCTGTGGCCGAGGCTCAAATCGTATTAGGACAAAATGCCTACGTCTTCGCGGCCGACGCGATCGACCCAGAGACTGCGCCGCGAGCAATTGAGGAGGCCTTGAAACGCTTCGGAGGATTTCATGGGCTGTATCATGTCGCCGGAGGGAGCGGTCGCAGAATGGGTGACGGACCGTTGCACGAGATCAGCGATACAGGCTGGGAATTCACGCTCAATCTCAACCTCACCTCGCTCTTCAATTCCAATCGCGCCGCCATCCGCCAATTCTTAAGGCAATCGACGGGCGGTCGCATCCTCAATTTGGGATCGGTGCTCGGCTTTTCGCCCTCATCACGTTACTTCAGCACGCACGCCTACAGCGCCACGAAGGCTGCCATCATTGGATTGAGCAAAGCGGCAGCGTCTTATTATGCCGAAAAGAACATCCGCGTTAACGTGCTCGCGCCAGCTTTGGTCGAAACGCCCATGGCGCAGCGTGCGGTCAGCGACGACGCGATTGTGAAATTCGTTGCGACGAAACAGCCGCTCGACGGGGGCAGGGTAGGGCAACCTTCAGATTTGGATGCGGCGGCTGTCTATTTCCTTTCGGATGATTCAAAGTTTGTCACTGGCCAAGTGCTGGCCGTCGATGGCGGCTGGTCCGTAAGCGAAGGACAAATCGCATGACGTACACCATCGGCATTGATCTGGGCGGTTCGAGCATCAAAGGCGTGGCGGTCACAGCATCCGGTGAGACGCTGAGCCGGAAGCGAACGGATTTCGCGGAGGACGAAGCAATGGAATGGGCAAAGAAAATTCGGCTTCAGTTGGACGAACTCCAGCGCGAGCGCGGAACTCCAGCGGCCAGTGTTGGGCTTTCAGCTCCCGGCTTGGCCGCAGCCGATACTCGGTCCATTGCCTACTTGCCCGGAAAGCTTCATGGGTTGGAAGGATTGAATTGGACCGAGCACCTACGAACACCTCAGCCGGTTCCAGTCTTAAATGATGCTCATGCCGCCCTGCTTGGCGAATCTTGGCTCGGCGCGGCGAAAGGCTTCCAACACGTCGTTATGCTGACGCTTGGAACCGGCGTTGGTGGAGCGGCCCTAGTCGATGGAAAATTGTTGCGAGGCCGGATCGGGCGCGGCGGACACTTTGGCCATGCCAGCCTTGATCCCAATGGGGCCCCGACAATTTGCGGCGCTCCCGGCGGGTTGGAAGTTGCGATTGGCAACTGCACCATCCGCGAACGTTCGCACGGTCGATTCGCAACGACGCACGACTTGATTGCGGCGCACTTGGCCGGGGATACGGATGCGACTTGCGTCTGGCTTAAGTCGGTCAAGGCACTCGCCTGCGCGATCTGTTCGTTCATTAACATCATCGATCCCGAGATCGTCGTAATCGGAGGCGGCATCGCGCGAGCTGGGAAGGCGCTGTTTGATCCGCTGCAACGGTTTTTAGATCCGATTGAATGGCGTCCCGGCGGATCTCAGGCAAAGATTTTGCCGGCCCAACTCGGCGAATTCGCAGGGGCGTATGGCGCGGCTTTCAATGCCCTGCACGGTTAACCACGAAAAATGCGAAGGACATGAAAAAAGGCGGCTCTTTCGAGGCGCCTTCACCAAACCCTGTTCCCGCACGCCCTCAGCGTTTGAATCCGGATGAGAACTTAAACGCTGTGAAGCTCATTGTGAACCTCGAAGTGTTGTCTATTAGCGACATTTTGAGCAGCTTTACGATTAAGACTTATGTATTGTGCGTTGTCTTGCTTGTTCCGGGGCGATTTTTGGCCCCGGCATTGCCTGCTGAGTTGCTCACTAGCGACGTCCCTCCTCACGGCAGCGGCCCAATCCGGCCATCTTTCCGGCACTCGCGCGGTTGCGCAATCGCCATGGGCGGACTTTGTGGAAAAGGACTTTCCATTCATCTCCTCGGTGTTGGATGCCCGAAAGCTTGGGCCACAATGGCCCACCAACAATCTGACACCGCGCGGATTGATTCTGAATTTAGGCAACGATTGCTGGGCTTGCTTCGACACGGATCTCCTTCGCATGTCGGCGATCTGGCACGGCGAAGGAATCACAATGGTTGGGATGGCCAGTGGCTCGTATCGCGATCCGGGAGCGAAAGTCCCGGAAGGCCAGCAGAAACTCCCGCAGATCATCGGCACGCCATGGATTGCCAACGGCCTTTATCCCGGCTGGCAAACGGGTGAACAAGCTGTCGAAATCGATCCGCGGCAACCTGGCCAGGACCAAAGAGAGATTGGGCGCGGTCCGTTGCCCGAGTCGTTGGGCCAATTCCAGGCAATTCGGCTGACGCAACGCGGCGTGTGCTTGGAATATTCCGCGGGAGGCGCTTCGATCCGCGAATGGGTTGAGTCGAGGAACGCGGGTGCAGAACGCAGTGTCCAACAATGGTTTCGTTTGGAGAATGTTCCGCAAACTCTTTGGTTAATGCTGGGGTACAAGCCTTCGAACCCAGAACTTCCCGTGCAGACAGCTCTTTCGGTTCATCACGCAGCCCACAAGGCCGTTGTCGAAGAGGTTAAGGACCCTTCTGGATTGATTAAGTATCGCATTGCGCCATCGACGAAGCCTGTCGAGTTCGCTGTCACGGTCGGGACGGTGTCGTTGATGCCAGGGAAGAATGAGCCTCGACTCAGCAGTGACGTTCCGCCCGACGCTCGCTGGCCGCAGGTTGTGACCGCTAACGCGAGATTGGCGACCGCCCATGAAGCATTCGTCTTGGATGACATTCCGTTGCCGCTGCAAAATCCCTGGCGACGCAACGTGCGGCTTGCGGATATTGCATTCTTTCGCGACGGGCGTGCCGCGACGGTGACAATGGATGGCGATGTTTGGATCATTACGGGCCTTCACGAAGGTTTGGCAGAAGTGCGCTGGAAACGGTTCACGTCCGGTCTGCACGAGCCATTGAGTTTGTGTGTTCGCGACGACGAGCTTTTTGTTTTCGATCGGAACGGTATTTGGCGGTTGCGCGACAATGACCGCAACGATGAGGCCGATGTCCATGAAATGTTCTCGAACGCATTCGCGCAGACGGCTGAGACGCGTGAATACGCCAATGGCATGAAGCTCGCGCCAGATGGTTCATTCATCATTGCCAAAGGCGGACAACAAGGCTCGACGCTCGGCCAGCACAACGGAACCGTGATGCAGGTTTCGCCGGACGGCAAAAGTGCGAAAGTCATTGGGTGGGGATTGCGGCAGCCGTTCATCGGCGTGCACCCGAAGACGGGCGTGGTTACAGCGAGCGATCAGCAAGGACATTACGTGCCGACGACGCCGCTGCACATTATTCGAGACCATCAGTACTACGGTTTTCTCGCGGGGTTCCAACCAAAGGAAAAATATCCGGCATCGATTGCCGATCCGCTCACTTGGATTCCGCATCCGGTGAACGCATCAGGCGCCGGCCAAGTGTGGCTCACTGACGCACGCATGGGAACGTTGAACGATGCGTTGATTCACTTGGGCTATACACGCCCGGAAATGTTTCTCGTGCGAATGAATGGTCGAGGCACACGACCGCAAGCGGCTGTCATCAGTCTGACGCGGAACCTTGAATTCGCTCCGCTAAATGGCGCGGTAAATCCTCGCGACGGCCAACTGTACGTGACCGGATTCCAGATTTGGGGGTCGATTGCGAAAAAGATCAGCGGCCTCGTTCGGATGCGTCATACGGCGTTGCCTAGCACCTCGCCCCGCGAAATAGCACCCATGGACAAAGGCATTCTGCTGCGGTTCGATGTGGCGCTCGATCCAAAGAAGGCGACTGATCCGGCCAATTATTCAATCGAGCGATGGAACTATCGCCGCACTGCGAGTTACGGTTCGCCGCACTTCAAACTGGACGGCAGCACCGGACAAGAATGGATGACCGCGAGCAGCGCGTACCTCTCGAAGGATGGAAAAAATGTTTTCGTTGGCATTCCTGACATGCGGTCTGTGATGCAAATGCGCATCGGCTGGGCGCTGGTGATGCGCGGTGGCACGGGCTTCGAGCAAAACGCTTACCTGACTGTCCACGAATTGACGCGATTCGAACCGACAACCGAGGGCTTTGAGGCGCTCGCAGTCGATTTGACGCCGCGGGTCAGTCAGGTTGCGGTGGCGACCGAGGTAAGTGTTCATGAAGGCAAACGGCTGGCCGAGTTGATGGGGTGTTTGGCGTGTCATTCCACCGATGGCGTCACTGTCGGGAAAGTCGGTCCGACGTGGAAAGGTCTGTTCGGGAGCGAGCGAGTACTCAAAGGCGGGAAGAAGGTTATTGCAGACGAAGCTTATTTCCGTGAATCAATTCTCGATCCGACCGTCAAGGTCGTCAAAGAGTATGAGAAGAGTGACACCGGGATGCCAAGCTATGCTGGCGTTCTTTCGGACGCGCAAATCGAGGCGCTGCTTCTTTATATCAAAGCGTCAAAATGAAACGTGGCGGGTTCGAGTTGATTGTCCCATAGGTAGGACCGTTATGCGCCCGTTAGTTCATAGGTCCGATGCGTGTCAATAGGACGTCGAGGCTTTTCGCGATGACACGACGCAGCAAACAGTATACCGCGGGATTGCTCGCCTTTGTGATCGCCATCGCAGTTGGCGTGTGTGCCATTGCGATTCTTCGCGGCGAACCGACCTGTCGTGGCAAAACGCTGCGTGATCGGCATGAACTCCATCGCAACGCGCGGGACGATGAGCGCGACGAGGCCGAAGAAGCGATTCGAAAGATGGCCGCGACTGCCACACCATGGCTGATCGCGGAATTGCAAGTTAAAGACTCCAAGTTCAGACAGCGGCTAGTCCATTTTGCTTCCGCATTTCCACTCCGCAATCTTCGCCTCAAAACAGCCGACGTTCGACACGAGGAAGCGCTCGCTTCATTTGCGATCATGGGGCCTGCCGCCAAACCAATCGTTCCCAGTTTGATCGCGCTGCTCAAGCACAACGAATCACAGGCGCGTCACAATGCGGCGAGAGCTTTGCTGGACATTGGCCGCAGCGCCCGGGAAGCGATTCCTGCTTTGAGCCAGGCTCTTGATGATCCTGTGATTTGTTTAGCCGCGCTTCAGGCCTTGGCGCGGATTGGTCAACCCGCTATTGCCACTTTGAAGCAAGCCCTCAAACACCCACACCCAAGAGTAAGAAGTTTAGCAATGTACCACCTGGCCGAGGCGGGTCTTCTTGAATCTTCCGAGCTAGCGACCTTGATCGAAAGTTTGAATGACTCGGACTGGCAGGTCCGCCAGAATGCGGCGCGAAGCATCGGTATTCTTGGACCAGAGGCAGCGTCGGCTGTCCCAGCGTTGATCGCTATCCTGCAAGACCAAGCGAGAGCTGTCCATGTTTCGACGATTGCTGCGCTAGGTGAAATCGGTTCTCCGGCCGCTGGGCCGATTCCCGTTTTCGCTGAGCTTGTCACAAACTCCTTTTATCGCGTGGACGTAATCAATGCTCTCGTTCATATGGGCCACGCTGCCGTGCCAATGCTCGTTACAGCGTTTAAGGATAAGATCCGTGAAGTCCGCAAATCGGCGGCGATCGGATTGACGCGAATGGGGTCGGAGGCCAACGCTGCTATACCGGAATTGATTGAGGGGTTGCAGGATGAAGATGGAGACACGCAACGTGCGGTGGCGAACGGAATGGAGAATTTCCGTTCCGAGGCTATGAGCCTTGTTCCCTCGCTGGCTGCGCTTCTGCGCCATGAACGCGTTGCCGTTCGTTTGGCCGGAACTGTGGCACTCGGAGGCCTTAGTCCAGCAGCGCCGGTTGAGAATGTTCCTTTGTTAGAGCAAGCGCTTCGTGACTCTGACGCTTCGGTGCGGCAGGAAGCAGCACAAGCTTTAGGCAGGATTGGTCCGGCGGCCAAAGACTCAATTGTCGCGCTGATCCGGACACTCCAAGATCGAGACGTAAATGTTCGGTCTTTTGCCGCGGAAAGTGTGGGAAAGATCGGTGCTGCGCCAGAGCAAGTTGTGCCTGCGCTACAGTGGGCGTTGAATGACTCCGAGCAAATGGTCCGTGGTTACGCTGCGAAGGCGTTAGGCAGCTTGCCGCTGCAAGATCCGTCATCCATTGAAATGTTGGTTGCATGCACGAAAGACCCAATCTCAAGAGTTCGCGGCAGTGCAGTGGAAGCGTTGGGCCAATGGAACTCGGAGAGCGCTTCGATAATTCCCGCATTGATTTCCTCACTGAGCGACCCGGACGCCTTTGTTCGATTGAAAGCAAGGGCCGCGCTCGGCCGAGTTGGCCGAGGTTCAAAACCTGCCATGGAAGCCTTGGCCGAACTGTTCAACAATAGAACTCCGGTTAGACGGCCGGGAGCGACAAATAATGACCCAAAAACAGGCGCAAGGCCCTCCGACATTAATATCCCGTTCGCCCTGCACATAGGCGTCGATGCGCTCGCTGGAATTGGCGCCAACGATCGCGAGGTCCGCTCAGCTTTGCTCACCGCTCTGCGGAACGATGACAGCAACTTTCACAACCGGATGGCCATGGCATTGGCGCTGGGCCGTATGAAGGAACATTCGGCGGAGATTGTTGCCGCACTTATTTCAATGCTTAAGGACAGGAAAGCACGTGTCCGTGCTGCCGCCGCTTGCGCATTGGGCGAATTTGGCGTGTCTGCCAAACCGGCGACGACTCCATTGATCGAAAAGCTACAAGATCCCAACCGCGATGTTCGGCAATACTCGATCGGCGCGCTCGGCCGGATGGGCGCCGAAGCTTGGCGCGCTTATCCGTGGCTCATTGAGAAATTGGACGACCGCTATTTCGAAGTGCGATCTTCAGCGGCTTGCGCTTTGGCTCGAATCAACCCTAAAGGCCGAGAAGCGATACCGACGTTGATGGAGGCAATGAATGTTACGACAACATTCGAAGGTTCCGAGGCCAGTCGCGTTGCCGCCGTGACATTGGTCAATATGGGAGTTATCGCAAAAGAGGCCATGCCAACATTGCTGAGAGCTTCGGAGCGCCGAAATCGAGTGTTTCGCAAAATCGCCGCCGATGCGCGGCCCAAACCGATTCCGTGAATAAGCGAAACCTGCGCACCATCCCGAAGTTGTCGGTAGCGGCGGGCATCCTGCCTGCCGTAGAGCCAAGGCATCCTGCCCGGCGGATCACGCGCACGCACTAGAACGCAGCCTCCTCGTTTCAAGCGTTGCTCCGGGCGGCAAGATGCACGCCCTCTGCGGCAGGCAGGATGCCCCCCGCTACCAAGAACTTTGGAGGGGCTAAAAGGAGTGCATCTCGTAGCCGCCGCCAGTGAAGGCCATTATCTGGACTTCGACAAGCCTGCCTTTCGCTCATAACTCGATTTTGCCGGCTTCTCACGAATCTGCTCAAGGCGCCGAAGCCTTCGCTCGGTTCTTTGAATTTCCGAGCGTAACAACGCTTCGGCCGACCATCCGTTCCGTTGAGCGTAGTTGGTCAAGGCCAACAGTTCGTTGGCGATAGCGGCTTTCGTGAGTTTGCGGTTTGGCACGGAGACTTGTGTAGACGGCTCGGCGGTCAGTCCTGCTTTGCGAGCTTTCTTAAGGAGTTTTTCTGCGCGCAAAAGGGCGGGCAGATGCTTGGGAATTCCGTCCAGGGCGGACGGGCGTTCGTGGCGAGTGCCTTTCTTCTCGGCGCGCTTGATTTGCTCCCATTGGGTCCAGACTCCTTCAACATCCTTCACCTTCGTTTTTCCAAACACGTGAGGATGCCGGCGAATCAGCTTTTCCACGATATGTCGAGCGACCTGATCAAAGTTAAAGGCGCGGCGTTCCTGTGCGAGCTGGCAATGGAAAACGACTTGAAGCAGCAGATCGCCTAGTTCCTCCAGCATCTCGTGGTCGTCCTGGGCTTCGATGGCGTCCATGAGTTCATAAACTTCTTCGACGGCGTGGAAACGGAGAGTCTGATGCGTTTGCTGGCGGTCCCACGGACAGCCCGTTGGTGACCGGAGTTTCGCCATGACTTTCAGAAGATCGTTAATCGCGGGTGATTTCAAAGGCGGGTTCAAGGTTCAAAGAATGGCTGGCAGGGCGGCGTTGCTGCGCCGCCGATATCGCGGTTAGGCAAGGCGGCGCAGCAACGCCGCCCTCCCAACCGGTTCATGGAGATGCGAACATTCACCGCTAAAGCACGACCAAATTATCCCGGTGAACTACCTCTGCCCGCGGCAGGTCGCGCTTCCGGATAGCGTCCGAACCGAAATCGCAAATCCCGCGGGCGAATTCCGTGCCATCCAGGTCACAGATACGGACGATTTCTCCGGCGGCAAACTCGCCGTCGCATCTGGCGATTCCCGGCGGGAGCAAACTTTTGCCTGCTTCCCGCAAGGCCTTCTTGGCGCCTTCATCGACGAACAGCGAGCCTTTCGGGTGATGAAAAAATGCAATCCAACGTTTCCGCCCTTTGAGTTTGTTGGGCTGCGGGATGAAAATAGTCCCTTCGTTCTCGCCTGCTAGAATACGCGCGAGCACATCCTGCTTTTTGCCGGAAGCGATCACCAGCGGCACACCAGCGCGCATCACGATTTTCGCCGCCTGGAGTTTCGAAGTCATTCCGCCGACCGCGGTCGCACTCGTAGTCCCGCTGGCGAGTTGTTCTACGGTTTGGTCCACCTGTTCGATGGAAGAAATTGTTCTGGCGTTAGGCGTTCCAAAATTCTCGAGCACGCCATCCACGGTCGTCAAGATGACTAACAGATCGGCAGGCAGCAAGCAGGCGACCAGGGCGGACAGTTTGTCGTTGTCGCCAAATTTGAGCTCGGTGAAGGAGACCGCGTCATTCTCGTTAATAATGGGAATGACGCGGTGCCGCAGCAAGCTAAGGAGCGTGTTGCGAGCATTCAAGTGCCGTTCGTGATGCTGGAGATCATCGTGGGTCAGGAGGACTTGCGCGACGCGCCAGCCGGACTTGGCAAAAAGCTTTTCGTAGGTCGCCATGAGACGCGATTGTCCAACGGCGGCGCACGCTTGCAATTCGGCCAGTTCGCTCGGACGCTTTTCGAAGCCGAGAACCCCCATTCCGGCGCCGACTGCCCCGGACGTGACGACGACAATCTCGCGGCCCTGTGCGGCAATCTGCGCCACGAGTTGCTCCATTTGTGACAAGTCCGGTTGCTTCCGCTGGTCGGTCAAAACTCCGGTTCCAAGTTTCAGGACAATTCGGCTGACGTTTTTCAACAACTCACTGCGCATAGCGATGCAGGCAATAGGCGATAGGCGATAGGCGATAGGCAAGAAAAAACTGATGCGACCTGCACCGGGGCAGCGTCCTTACCCCACCGCGAGGCGAAACGCGCCATTCTCGTAGCGGAGAGTTTCACTCTGCCGTATCGCGGATTTTCGATTCGCGTCGGCTCCGAAAGATCCAACGCGCTCGATAGAGCGAAACCGGCGCCGACTGCAAGTCGGCGCTACGGCAGACTATAAGTCTGCGTTACGACCAAACTTTCGAAGCTTTTCCTATTGCCTACCGGCTATTGCCTATCGCCTAATACCTCCCATGCGCGAACAATCTATCAGATTCCTGCAAACGCTGATCAATACCCCGAGCCCGCCCGGTCATGAAGCGCGCGGACAACGCGTTTGGCTGAATTATGTCGCGCAATTTGCCGATGAAACCTTCACCGACGCGCACGGAAACGCTGTGGCGACGTTAAACAAAGGAGGTTCTCCGCGCGTGATGCTGGCCGGGCACGCCGATGAAATCGCGATGACGGTCAATTACATCGATGACAAAGGTTTCATTTACGTGCGCCGGCTGGGGGGCGTCGATCCTGCGATTACAAAGGCCCAGCGAGTCACCATTCATTCGAACGAAGGTCCGGTCAAAGGCGTGGTTGGAAATGTCGCGCCACATCTGATGCGTGAAGAACCGGAACGGAAAGTTCCGAAGATGCAGGATCTCTTCATCGATATTGGCGTTAAGAATCGGAAGGAGGCCGAGAAATTGGTTTCCATCGCGGACCCAATTACCTTGAACGATGAATTCGAGCTGCTGCGCGAGGACCTTGCGATTGCGCGGGCTTTTGACAATCGGATCGGCACGTTCGCGGTTGCGGAAACCTTGCGGCTTTTGACGGAGAGCAAACAGAAGCTCAAGGCGGAAATCTCCGCCGTGTCGAACATCATGGAAGAAGTCGGACTGCTCGGCGCGCGGCAAATTGCTTACACACTGAAACCAGATGCGGCGCTCGTCGTGGATGTCACGCATGCGACGGATTATCCGGGCGTCAGCAAAATTCAGCATGGCGATATCAGCATTGGGAAGGGGCCGACGATCACTCATGGCGGCTGCAATCATCCGGAGGTGGTGGCCCGCTTGGAGAAGGTCGCTGCGGAACAAAAGATCAAAATTCAGCACGAAGCGATGTCCGCAGCCTCAGGCACGGATACGGACGTAATTTTCTGGACGCGCGGCGGAATTCCGAGCGCCTTAATCAGCCTGCCGAACCGTTACATGCATTCGCCGGTGGAGTTAGTCAGCTTGAAGGATTTGAAACAGATTCCGGAATTGATGGCGGCCTTCGCACTGTCACTGAAAGCAGGGGAGCAATTTAAGGTCAAGATTTGACGTGGCCTAGCCACAGTGCATCTGAAGTTGTCGGTAGCGGCGGGCATCCTGCCTGCCGTAGAGGGCGCGCATCCTGCCGCGAGGAACAGCCTTTGAGACTCGGTGTTTGCGTTGTTAGGCCGCACACGCGATCCGCCGGGCAAGATGCCCCGGCTCTACTGGCAGGCAGGATGCCGGCCGCTACGATTGTGCGGACAACTTCGGGATGCACCGGCCTGGCTAGCAAGGGCTTTCCAGCCTTGCCTTCGGGTTCAGGCGACCTTCGAGGAACCGGCGCCGTAGGACAAGAGGCGTCCCGCCTGTCCCGCATTTGCTGCACCAAAAGCAGGACAGGCGGGACGCGCTGTCCTACGAAGCTTATGGTCCGGCTGCGTGACTTTTCTACCGTGTTTGAGGCTTCACCGGTTTGGCCGTCGGCTTCGAACTCTTCGGAGATTCCGCGGGCGCCCCAATCGGATTGCCGAGAAGCGTGATCCCTTTTTGCAGCATGGCTGTAATCAGAATGTTGGAAAGATCTTCGACAGACTTCACGCCCGTCACGATCTTGTTCTTCAAGCCAAGGTCCACTTCCGTGCTCTTGCCGGGTTTCTTCATGCTGAGATACTTGATCTTGCCCAGCGTCAGATTGAGCGTGTCGATGCCGTCGAAGGGAAAGCCAAGCACCGTTTCCTTAGCGCTGTTCGTTGAGACTATGGTCTCTAACTGGCCGAGTAGTCCGATGATGTTCGTCCGGCCGTCTTTGCTTTCGACAATGTTTAGTTCGTTCAAGGAAACGCGAACGAGTCTGAATTGGAGTCGTTGCGAGGCAAATGCGCGGGGGCTGGCTTCGAGGTGCAATTCGGGCAAATCAACAAACGGCGAGCCGCCGAATTCAGCCGTGTTGTAAAGTTTGAGATTCTCGATCGTTAGCGTCGGATGCAGGAGGCCGATTTCCAACTTCCCAATTCTTGCGTCCAATCCTGTCTCAGCCCGCAGTCGATGTTCCGCCAGAGATTTGCAGAGCGCGTCTTTGAGAAGGACCAGGGCGACGACGACAACAACCAGGATGAGGAAGAGTCGAAAGGCCCAGCGAAACAAGAATCTCATCGGCCTTTGTTATCACGAAAGCATTCCGTCCTCAACTGGCATTGAGAGAGTGAGCAGTTTGCAGGACCAATCAACTCCGTGTTCTCCTTGTCCCGTCGTCTCGTCTTCCCGTCCTCAGCGCTTGTGAACGCCGAAGGCGGACACAAGGGCAAACGAGAACACGGACCGAAGTTCGCAGCTCGGCTTCCCTTTCAAACTGTAATATCTTCAGGCCGCACCTCCAGGCATTCATCCTGATCTTCCCAGACGACAACAGGATAATGCTCGAGCATTTTGGGGAGGATTCTGCCGCCGGCAAAGGCGAGCAGCCGTTCCGCATCTTTGGCGGCATTCTCCAAGGCTTGGTCGTAATCGCCGGCGCCTTTGCGCTGGCGATCGTCCCAATGCGCGACGGCATGCACGGGCGAGTATTCGTCTGCCCATGTCTTAATTGATGCGGCAACGTCTTCGGGCAGTTCTTCGAAGCTGACGGCAGTTCCGCCACAATGTTGACAGACGAGCCCGGATTCCAAAACGTCGCGCGTCAGCAACGGCAGCAACGGCGCCCGGCAACAGGATGACTCCGGATAAGCCGGCGGCGAGTTGACGAGGCGTTTCAGCCAGATTTGCCGGTCGTGCGCCA
The DNA here is from genome assembly GCA_016871515.1 of Verrucomicrobiota bacterium. Taxonomy (GTDB): domain Bacteria; phylum Verrucomicrobiota; class Verrucomicrobiia; order Limisphaerales; family SIBE01; genus SIBE01. The sequence continues at coordinate 33,180 of VHDE01000006.1, read as the reverse complement.
ATTGGGCGGCGAGCCGATAAGCGCCAAGCAATGGATGAGAAAGCCGCCACGGACGCCCTCGCAGCTGCCCAAGAGTTTGAGCCATCCAGCGCGCTAGCGTCAGGTCATCAAAGTCGCGGAAAACGAGGCTGTATTCGGTCCACAAACGTTCGAGTGGAGAGTCCGATGCGGTTGCCATTGGCCGGTAGAGTGGTGCTAAGCGTTCAGTTTGTCGAGCGGGACGTGGATACGTCGGAATTTTACAAACTGTCCGACGGGACCGCAGCGTTTACGCTGCGGAAATGCCGACGGTCCCTTCAGGTAATTCAACTGTTTCGCAGTTGCTGACGTTTCCGCAGCGTGAACGCTGCGGTCCTGCGCCCCTTTGGTCACTTGCGTACCGCTGGCCTTGCCATGGGCTGTGAACCGGGTCGGCTCTCGGGCGCGGGAACATCGAGGACAAATTCGAGATCGACCTTCTCGCCGGCACGAATTGTTACATCGCGAACGGTGCTGCCCGCCTTTCGATGAGATGCTTCAACCGTGTATTTGCCAGGCGGCACGTTGGTCAGACTGAAGACTCCGTCCCGGCCAGTAACCGCGAAATAGCGGTGCTCGATGACGTGAACGCAACCGAATTCCCAGCCGTGGATATCGCAGGTGAGCCGCAAGTTCATCTCGGGTCGCGGAAAACTCAATAGAAGCTCTTTCTCAGGCATGAGCGCCAAGTTGCGCTCCAGATTGCCGGAAGATGTCGTTAGCACGTGGACATTGTGTCCGAATGGATCGCCGTTTCGAATAACGATTTGTTGCTTCGTCTGAACCATCGTTACAACACCTCAAAATGGTTTCAGTTTCTCAGTGACCTAATTTCCCCGGGTCCCCTATAGTCGCAGCATGTTTCCACAACTTAGACCTCTTCTAAATTTAACGTTCGCCTTTCTGATCGCGATCAGCTCTTCCCTGCGCGCGGACGATTGGCCCCAATGGCTTGGCCCCCAGCGCGACGGAGTTTGGCGCGAAGATGGAATTCTGGAGAAGTTCCCAAGGGGCGGCCCCAAGGTGCGCTGGCGGGTGAATATCGGCGGCGGTTACACGGGGCCAGCTGTCGCAAACGGGCGAGTCTACGTCATGGATCGCAAACTGGCCCAAGGCGCCGCCAATCCAGCGAACGCATTCAGTCGAGGGTCAATTGCCGGTGTCGAACGCATCCTCTGCTTGGATGAAAACGACGGGAAAACTCTTTGGCAACATGAATACGATTGCCCTTACACGGTCAGCTACGCGGCCGGTCCGCGCGCAACGCCGCTGGTCGCCGGCGGCAAGGTGTACACCTTGGGCGCCGAAGGACACTTGCATTGCCTGAACACTGAAAACGGCAAGGTCATTTGGTCACGCGATTTCAAGAAGGATTACGGAATCCCCACGCCGCTCTGGGGATTCGCCGGCCATCCGTTGCTCGATGGAAATAAGTTAATCTGCCTAGTTGGAGGCGATGGAAGCACAGCAGTCACCTTTGACAAAGAAACCGGCAAAGAACTATGGCGCGCGTTAAAGGCGAAAGAGCCGGGCTATTGTCCTCCGACGATTTTTGAAGCGGGCGGGAAGCGGCAATTGATTATCTGGCATCCGGAATCGATCAACTCGCTCGATCCGGAAACCGGCCGAGTTTATTGGTCGGAACCATTCGGCATTCGTTCGGCACTGACCGTCTCAACGCCGCGCCAGAGCGGAGATATGCTTTTCTTTACTTCGTTTTACAACGGGTCAATGGCATTTCGATGGAATGCTGAAAGACCGTCGTTGATTTGGAAGAGCGCGAAAGCCAGCGAAAAAGATACCGATGCGCTTCACAGCATTATGAGCACTCCGTTTATTGAAGACGGACATGTTTATGGTGTCTGCAGCTACGGCCAACTGCGGTGCTTAAAGGCGAACACCGGCGAGCGTTTATGGGAGACTTTGAGCGCCACGACGCCGGATGGAAAGGAAGCACGATGGGCTAATGCCTTCCTCGTAAAACACACCGGCCGGTTTTTCTTGTTCAACGAAAAGGGCGATTTGATCATCGCGAAACTCAAACCGACAGGCTACGAGGAAATCAGTCGCGCCCATCTGTTGGAGCCAACGAATCGAGATCCGGGACGCGACGTGGTCTGGTCGCATCCGGCTTTTGCAAACAAGCGTATTTACGTGCGCAATGATCAGGAAATCATCTGCGCCGACCTCACGCGAGGTCAATAAGTCTTGGTCATTGGACGTGCTCCTGCAGGCTCGTGCAGGCGGTCACTCGCGCGTTACTGACTCATGCTGCGAACCCTCTTTATGGTTGCAGTGCGTCCCGCAGCAGTTTGCTTTTGGCGACCTGGTTTCTTGGGCATCTTGGGAACCATGCCTCGCATGACCGCTTTACTTCGTCGGCCTTCCGCCTGGCCGCGTTGTCCTTGAGGAGCAAGATCAAGATCAGGAGCAAGCATCACTCTCACAGCGCTTGATTCAAGGTCAGTGGTTCAGCGCACCGTCCGGGGCCGCCCAAATGCGAATTGCTATCGCTCTAGCAGATCGTCTCCGCCCTTGTCTTCTCGGCTGGTGATTGCCATTGTGTAACGCAACTCAATTCCTTGACGAAATGGCAACCATGAACAAGTCCCGCCTCCTTACCGTTCTTCAGATCCTGCTGTTGGCTGCAATGCCGCAGTTCGCGCGAAGCATCGCCGCAGAACCGGATGCCCCTTTCCACAAAGCGGAACTGATCTTCCCGCTCGAACATTGGCACAACCACGCCTCGTGCATCGTCGAAGCACTCAATGGTGATTTGGTGGTCTGCTGGTTTCATGGGTCGGGCGAACGCACGGCCGACGATGTGAAAATCGAAGGTGCGCGGTTGCGCAAAGGCGCGCAGGAGTGGAGTCCGCGTTTTACCATGGCCGACACGCCCGATTATCCCGACACGAATTGCACGATGTTCATCGATCCTCAAGGACGTCTCTGGCTGCTTTGGCCGACCATTCTCGCAAACGAATGGCACACGGCTTTGATGAAATACAAGATTTCATCTGATTACGCCGGGAATGGTCCGCCCAAATGGGAAGTCAGCGAAGTTCTGCACGTGACGCCGGGAAAAGAGTTCGAAGCGGAAGTCGCGAAGTACATCGAACGCACGGAAGCAACGCTTCAAAACTCGCCCTTGCCGGAAGCCGCCCAACAGCGTGCTCAGGATTATCTGGCCCGAATGCGCAAGAATTCTACGGACAAATTGTATCGCCGCCTCGGCTGGATGACGCGCGCGCACCCGTTCATTCTCGATCAAACGCGCTTGATTGTTCCGCTTTATTCGGATGGCTTCTCGTTCTCGCTCATGGCGATCACCGATGACTGGGGGAAAACCTGGCGTGCGAGCACGCCGCTGGTTGCCGCCGGCAATATTCAACCGAGCATCGTTCGCCGCAAGGATGGCTCGCTCTTCACACTGATGCGTGACAACGGCCCAGCACCGAAGCGCCTGCATCAAAGCGAATCCCGCGACCGTGGCGAGACGTGGGCGGTTGTAACGGACACCGAGTTTCCCAATCCCGGCTCAGGCGCTGAAATCACTTCCTTGAAGAATGGCCATTGGCTTTTGATCAGCAACGATACCGAACGGGGCCGGCACAGTTTGGCCGTGCAGATTTCCGATGACGAAGGAAAAACCTGGAAATGGAAACGGCACTTGGAAGCCGAGGCCTCCGGCTCAAACGCGGGTCAATACCATTACCCGAGCATTATGCAAGCGAGGGACGGGAGTCTGCACGCGAGCTACAGTTATTTTTCGGGCAATCCCGATCTTCCGAAAGACGGCCAAGGCCGCCGGGCGAGTAAAGCGATCAAGCACGCGCATTTTAATGAGGCCTGGGTGAGGCAAGGGGATGGTTATTGACAGTTCGCAGTCGCTTTAACAGATTTGGGCCTCATGAAGAAATCGTCTGGTCACTCAATCAAGAGCGCCGTGGTCCATTTCGGACGCAAACGGGGAAACCGCCACGGACCAGATCGCTTGCTGCTGGACTTGGTTTAAAGCTTTTGCCGGAGACACTATAAGCCTATGCGCCAGTGTGTCTGGGTCGCCTGTTCACTGTCTTAAAAATGATAGGCGCACTCGGGCCTTGTTCCACAACGTTCGACCGTGGTCAGGATACCCGCAAAGGGCGCGAAACCTCGGAGTCGCAGGGCTTCCTCAGTCTTATCCCGGAGTAACCTCAACAACTCCTGAAATCCATCGGATGACTCTTGCGCCCGCTTGATAATCTGCCGCCATTGTTCGAGCCGATGCGGCGCGGTATAGCCATTCGCGAGCCAACGGTCGATGTTCTCTAACGGAATCTTCAGCAGCGATGGATCACGCTCGATTTTATCGGCGACCAGATCGTGCAGTGTTTTCACCGGCTCAAGCACAATAGCAGAATCACTCCCATTTGAAAACGCTGACGATGTCGGAGAAATCGTCGGTCCAAATCTTGGCGTCTTTCGCGACCGAGACTGGTATCCAGCGTGAGTCTCTGACCAGCTTGCCGAGGTTTTCGCGGCGTCGCGCCATGATGATCCAATGCGACTGATCCTTGCCATCCGCCTGCTCTTCGACCGAAGGCTCGTTCTCGTCGTTAGCGTAACAGACCAACCGCGCATTTTTGGCTAACGCGCCAAGGACCGGCTCGAGATTCAAATTGCGGTTCGAGATATGAAAAGCCAGCAGCCCGCCGTCCGCCAGCTTTGACAAGTAAAGGTCCAGTGCCTCGCGCGTGATCAAATGCATTGGAATGGCGTCGGAGCTGAAGGCATCGACGACTAAGAGGTCGTACGATTGATTGGCTGCATGGCGCAATCTGAGCCGCGCATCACCCACGATCATTTCGGCTTTTGCGGACAGACAATCTGTCAGAAAGCTGAAGTAATTGGTGTTCCTCGCAAGGGCGATTACGGCAGGGTTGATCTCATAGAATGTCCAGGTTTGGCGCGGAGTCGCGTAGGAAGCCATCGATCCGGCTCCGAGTCCGATCACGGCAATGTTCGATTTGTTCGTCCGAGTGTCGAAGATGGCGAAGAGTTGGCCGAGCGGCCCGGTCCGATGATAATAGGACAACGGTTCACAGCGACGAGACACGTTGACGAACTGCCGTCCATGAACGGTATTGCCATGGACCAAGCGGTGAAACATCCCGTTGGGATCCGAGGTCACGCGCAGGACGCCGAAGAAATTCCGCTCCGCATGGAGAGTGCGGCCATGCGTTCCGGAATAGAAGAGGCTGGCAGCCATCACAGCGCCTAGAGCCAGCGTGAACCGCAGCGGACGGTCCACCATCGCGTAGCTTAAGATCAAGGGAGGACCAAAGATCATGGCGAGGCGTGCTTGCAGAGGCCATCCAGAAAAGTGAGTTCCCAAATGCGCAAGCAAGAGTGCAAATCCACCTGCGCCCAAGGGAAGAAGAAGCTCGAAAATGCGCACGCGGTGTCCTAAGGTAGCAGCCGAGGTAACGAGGCTTTGATCTTCTCCAAGCGGTCCGATAAACCGGACGGCAGACTCGGACGCACTTAGAGCCTCGCTACCTCGGCTTCTACGTTTGGAGCCTCTTTCGGACCCGCACAGCAGGCAGGCAATTAACGCCGCTATTGGATATTCTGCCACACGCGAAAAAACAAAGGGGGCAACCAGCGCATTGAAAATCCCGCCCAGAACGCCGCCAACTGAAATCCATAGGAAGAATTCTGTAAGATGTTCCGTTGTTGGACGGGCAGTCGCCAATTGGCCATGGCAAGCCAGTGCGGCGATAAAAAGAAAGAGCAAATGCAAAAGAATCAAGAGCCAAGGCGGCTCGGTTGCTTCTGAAAGAAGAAGGTAAATCAATCCAACGACAGCAATCGGCAGAGCCCGTCTCATGAGTCTGTCCGAAATCAGCCGCCGCCTTGCAAAGGCGACGATGAACGTAATCAAATACACGGCCAGCGGCAGAATCCAGAGCAGAGGAATGCTGGCAATATCGGTCGTAATGTAAGTCGTTGCCCCCAACATCAGGCTCGATGGAACAAAGGCCAGGAGCACCCAACGGAGACGTTCTTGGCAGGACAGGCGTCTCGCCTGTCTCGATTCGCTTGTCGCTGTCCTATCCGAGACAGGCGAGACGCCTGTCCTGCCAACCTCATTCCGGTAACGCATCCAGACGCAAAGCAAGCTGAGCGTTCCAAACACTCCGTAACCGGCCGCCCAAAGCCAGCTCTGTTCTTGCAATCGCAATTTAGGTTCCAGTAACAACGGATATCCGACCAGAGCGCCGAGGCTGCCCAAATTGCTTGCCCCGTACAGAAAATAGGGATCGCTGGCGGAATCATGGCGAGTTTCGGAAAACCATTTCTGAAGCAACGGGGCACTAGCGGAAGCAACAAAGAATGGCAACCCCACGATCACGAACAGGCAGCCTAAAAGCCAGAACGTCGGATCGGATTCTGCGGGCAACGATACAACAGCGCGCTCCGAGATATTAATCGGCAGAACGACCGCCGCGACCAGAACTATTCCAAGATGAATGAGAACTTGCCCGCTCAGTTTGACGCGCGTCGTCAGAAGATGCGCGTAGGCATATCCAGCCAGCAGCATCCCTTGAAAAAATACCATGCAGGTATTCCAGACGGCTGGCGTGCCGCCCAGCAACGGCAAGAGCATCTTTGCGACCATCGGCTGGACCCAGAACAGCAGCGCAGCGCTGACAAACAACGTGAACGCAAAGAGCAACAGCACGCGGACTCCTACTCGTAACCGCGCCTGTGCCGGCGAGGTCTAACTCGTTTTCTGTTGCGAGCAGCCCCCTGACCGGTGCGGCTAAGAGACAAGTTCGCGAACGCAACTGGCATGTGCCCATTCAACCTTCCTCGGAGAATTATGCCAGCACTTCCTTCCCGTGCATTTTCTGACTGCATCTTTCTGACAAAGGCAATGCCGGACGTGCCTTTGGCCAAGCTGTCAGAAAAGTGAGGCAAAAAGATGGCCACCCAAAATGGTCCATCGCTCGAGACAGTAAATCTCACCTCGCTGTTCGCGGCTGGATTGTGCGATTGTAGGACTTACGGCAGCCGTAACCGGTAATACCTTTGAAAAGAAGGCATGTTGAACGTGAGCGTAAGTTTTTCCCCGGTCGTTTGCGGCGCCTCGGTTGCTGAAACCCAATTGGGCTTTGCCAGGCTCTCCGTAAACTCGAGGATGGCGTTGAGCAGATCTTTCGACCAGGAACGGCTCACGGTCTGTTGAGCGATGGAGATCGCCAGTTGCGGCAGCATTGTCAGCGCTTTTGAAGCCCAGTTTTCCAAACCGATCAGATTGGGCGGCGGCGTTTTGACTCCACCTAAGGTGACCGTCACCGGGTTCGAAAATCTTTCCACTGTGCCCAACGCGTCAGAAACGCGGATTTGAAAAGTCGCGGTCGTGCCTGGCTCAACGCGGGGGACAATCACTGAACCGCCGAAGAAATAGCCGGCTAACTCGGCATATTCAAATGTCGCTGGCTGCCCGATGAGTTTCGAGCTGCCGTCGGCTTTCACAATGAGGAGTTCCGCGCGCCAACCAGCTCCTTCGACCGGTGCGCCGTTGAGGATTGGTTGCACCGGCGCATTGACACCGGCTGCGCCATTGGCGAAGTTGACCGTCCCTTGGGCCGCTGCGTTCCACACCCCCGCTATGACCGCGAACAATCCGACACATAACAATGTTTTCATACGTAGTTGAACAGCGCTGGCGCCCGTTGGTTCATTGAAAGATTCTAAATCACCGGCTCCAAGTTGCAGATTGATTGGCGCGAATTATGAATGATTCTCCGAGCCGAATCAGCGGTTCCGAGGGGGACCACGTTCCATTCGGCAAGTAAGTGTAAACTTCGTAACGATTCGTTTTCCATTGGTAGAGGTTGTCGAATGGCGAAAGCTGCAGTTGCAACCCGCTTGTGATCGGCCCGCTTTGAGGGACGAGACTGCCCTTGATCGATAGCCCAGCCGGGATGCGATTCACCAAATCGCCTTGGAGCAACTCTCCTCGGAAGTTGGCTGTAAATGTGCGCGAGCCCGGATTGAAAACAATCGCTCCTTCACCCGGCTCCAATTTCTCATCCGGGTTTTTCCAAATACCTCCAGCGGCGGAATTGGTGATAAACTTCCCATTGACGATCTTATAGAGTTCAACGCCGTTGCTTGGAGCAGGCATCAGCTGGGAGACTTTGTTGCTTTCTCCCTTCCACTGATTGGCAATTAAGCTGATGCCAGGTCCAATCGCTAAGCTGGCATAACCCTAACCCTGGACCGGCTGTTGAGCGGGAGCGTTGCCAAGATGAAGCGCAAGCATCACGAAGCCGAGCACGAAGAGGCGAAGTTTCATAGGATTCCTTCCCAATGTTTCCTATCTGCAGTTCAAACCAATCCAACGCGCGCGACTATAGCACGCAACGTTAACCTCGCGAGACTTTTTCGGTGTGCGATTCTTATCCCGCGACGACCGGGTTCTCCAGCGCGCCAATCCCATCGATTTCCAAACGAACCACATCGCCTGGTTTCAAGAAGAGCGGCGGTTTTCTAAACACCCCGACACCGGCTGGCGTTCCGGTGCTAACGACATCTCCCGGCTCAAGTGTCATGACCCGAGAAAGCCGGTTCAGCAAGACCGGCAACGGAAAAACCCAATCCGCGGTCGAGCCGTCCTGCATGACTTTGCCATTGAGCAACGACCGCAACCGAACATTGCCGGGATTGGGCATTTCATCGGTCGTGACCACACAAGGTCCAAGCGGGCAGAACGTGTCAAAGTTCTTTCCTAAAGTGATTTGGTTGTCTTTGAATTGCACGTCGCGGGCGGACACGTCGTGCAAGATCGTGTAGCCAGCCACGCATGCCATGACTTCATTCTCTGGCGTTGCTTTCATGCGACATCCGATGACCACAGCAAATTCGACCTCGTAATCGAGTTGTGCCGTCTGTGGCGGATGAATGATCGGTTCGTTCGGCCCGATAACCGCCGAAGGAAGCTTGGAAAAGAAGAAGGGTTCGGCCGGCATTTTCGCGCCGGGATTTTCTTCCATGTGTCCCCGATAATTAATGCCGGAACAGAGAATCTTTCCGGGACGCGGCACTGGCGCCAGCAACTTAATCTCATCAAACGAATAACTGACCTTTTGGCCAACCGGCACTGCGGGACGCTTCGCCATAAACGCAACAGCTTCGCGCGCCGCTTGTGCTGCCGGCTCGCCCAAGCGCAAGAATGCCAGCATCTCCGATGGCAACAACGGCGCTTTCAAGCCACGCACACTCGCCATGGTTGAATACGCGGCTGCGAGATCGATCATTTGTCCGTTGCAGGCCGCTCCCAACCGCCGCTCGGTTCCGGTTTCAAACGTATAGAGTTTCATTTGCGGTCAAACCTTGAGTTGAGGCTTAAAGCTTTCGCTGCCTGAAGTCTTAACCGTAATCCTAATCTTGCTCTTAATCGGAAGGAGGCTTGCACTAAAGGAATTAGGATTAGGATTAAGATTAAGAGCATTCCGCATCGGGGCTCAGGCTCAATTCAGTTGCGCGTCAAGTCACCAACACACCCTTGTGAACCGCGCTCGGATCGGCGGCCAGTTTTGCAAAAACCTCTGGTGCATCCCAAAGACTGAACTCCGACGCGACTCTCGGATAATAAATCTTGCCGCTGGCCAGCAGTTCCAGTGCTTCCGGGAAACAATTCACCGATGCGCGCGATCCCACGATGGTCATTTCCTTGCGCGTAAAATCGAGCCCGGGAAATCTGACTTCGAGGCCTTTTTTGACAAGACCAACAATCACGATCCTTCCACCCGGCGCCACGAGATCGACTGTTTGCTCCATCGCCCGGATGCTGCCGGTCGCTTCGATCACAACCGGCGCGCCTTCACTGTTGGTCTGCGCGAGGACATTGGCCAATAGAGTCTCATCCGCTTTCAGCACGGTCGCCCCCATCTGTTCCGCAAAAGCCAGCCGTGTGTCCGAAATATCCGTGGCGAACGGGAACGCACCACGCGCCTTCGCCACTTCGATCAATGCGAGACCAATCGATCCGCAACCCAGAATGACAACGATTTCGCCTGCCTTAACCTCGCCGCGACGACAAGCTTGCACAGCGATCGCGACCGGCTCAGCAAATGAGGCGAACACCCAGGAAAGACCTTTTGGCGCCGGATGAATGCTCCGTGCCGACGCCCTCAGATATTCCGCGTAACCTCCCGGTTGCTGCACGCCGATGATCTGAAGCAGGGCGCAACAATTCGATTTGCCAATGCGGCACGGATAACATCTCCCGCAACCTAGGAATGGCTCCACCACCACTGGATCTCCCGGCGCAATCGCAACGACATCTCCGCCGGCCTCCTCGACGACACCGCAGACTTCGTGCCCGCAGACTTGCGGATAAGTGGCATACGGATTCTTGCCGAGGTGAATGTACATGTCGCCCGCGCAAATCCCAGCCGCTCGGACTGAGACGAGAACTTCATTCCGTCCAGGTTTCGGCTTGGTCCAATGGGCAACACGCATCTGATGCGCCGCGTCTATGATGGCGGCCTTCATATCTTGCTTACTCGTAGGACAGGCGTCTCGCCTGTCCAGCATCTGCGTACACCAAAAGCAGGACAGGCGGGACGCCCGTGCTGCCGCATAGACGCAATGCGCGAAAATGCGTCAAACCGTCTCGTAACTCCATGGCTTGCGCATTTCGCGAGCCAGAAAGCTGTTCGCCTCTTTGTCGTCAACGAATAGCTCTTTCGCTGGATCCCACTTCAGTTTTCGTCCGAGGCGAATCGCGATCACGCCCAGGTGACAAACGGTGGCCGAGCGATGGCCAATTTCCGCTTCGCAGACCGGTTGCTTTCGCGAACGGACGCATTCAAAGAAATTGCCCATGTGATCGTTGCTGACATAGAGCCGCTCGGCAGTCGAAGGCAAAGCTTGGATCAAAAACTCCGGATTACTCGCTTCGATCTTCCCGCGGGTCACCCAAATCCAGCCGTCGATTCCTTCGAATCTCACGCCATTCCGCTGGCCGTCTTGCTTCGCGATGGCGCCATACCACGTGTCCGCCGTGGTGCTTTGGCAACTGTGCATCACGCCGTTCGCGTAAGTATAGCGCAGATCATATTCACTCACCGCGCTGAACCCATCCGGAATCATCTGCGCAAGGGCCTTGCCATCGATTTCGACCGGGCCGCTTCGTTCCAGACCGACACTCCAGAGCGCGATGTCATTATGGTGCGCGCCCCAGTCCGTCATCGTCCCGCCGGAATATTCCCACCAGTAACGAAACGTCACATGCGCTCGTTCCTTCACGAAATCGACCCTTGGCGTCTGGCCCAACCACATATCCCAATCGAATCCTTCGGGAACGGGCGCCTTCGAAAAGGGTCCCTCGCGGCGGCCTGCCGGAAGGAATACGGAAATGTGCTTTAACTTTCCGATGCGTCCATTGCGGACTAATTCGCAGGCCATCCGGAAGTTCTTATCGCTGCGTTGTTGACTGCCCGTCTGAAGAACACGCTTAGTTTCCTTGGCGATTCGGACCAAATGCTTGCCCTCGTCAATCGTCAAGGTCAGCGGCTTTTCACAGTACACATCCTTGCCAGCGCGCATGGCTGCAATCGAGATCAGCGTGTGCCAATGATCCACGGTTCCGCAGATGACGACATGAATATCGTCACGTTCCATTAACTTGCGAAAGTCCTTGAACGTCGTGGCGTCCGGCCATTGTTTCTTGGCCTCGGCTAGTTGTCCATCATCCACGTCGCAGAGGGCAACGACTTTCCCGAAACGCGAAGCGTTCTTGGCGTCGCCCCGGCCCATTCCGCCGCAACCGACCAGAGCAATGGCCGGTTGATCGTTCGCCGCCAGCGGTTTTGTCGCTGCTACGACGGATTCTTCCAGAAACCACTTGGGTAAGGTCGACGCCGCGGCCAGCGCGGCCGCACTTTTTAGAAAATGGCGGCGTGACGGCCGGAAACCTGTGGAATGTGCCGAGGGGAGAGAAATAAGACGAGAGGGCAGGGGATCGCGTTGGAGTTTCATGCGGATTATTCTACGACTTGCTTCACACCTGTCAGGCAAAAGTTGCGCGGGAAACGGCGTTGGGCGAGGCGTTGCCGCAAAGTTAACCGCGTCGCAATGCCCGAACTTCTTCTTCCGTAAGATGCCGGAAGCCGCCTTTGGCCAAATTACCGAGTTTTATCGGCCCAATCGAAATACGGATGAGACGAAGCACTTCGACATCGAGTGCTGCCATTAATCGTCGAATCTGGCGATTCTTTCCTTCGTCGAGGACCACTTCCAGCCAACTGTTACGCTCACCGTGTCGGAGGACGGAGAGATGTTTGACTTTAAGAGGTTCGCTCTCGACCATAGCCCCTCGTTGCAGTCGTCGTATGAAATCCTCGCCGGCCAAACGATCCACCTGGACGTGATAGGTCTTGTCGAGGTGAGTCTTAGGGTCTGCGATTTGCGCCGCCCAAGCAGTATCGTTGGTGAACAAGAGCAGACCTTCGCTCGCTTTGTCCAAACGACCCACCGGCGACACGAAAGGCAATCCACAGCCCTCCAAACAACGAAAGACTGTCGCGCGGCCTTGCTCATCGGAGGTTGTAGTCACCAAGCCGCGCCGTTTGTTCAACATCAGGTAAACTTTGCGCTCGGCCCGAATTAATTGACCATCGACCTCAATTCGATCCCGGCTACTGTCCACGCGGCGTTCCGGATTCTTTTCAACAGCTCCGTTCACTCGAACGCGGCGCGCGTTGATGAGTCGCCACGCTTGACTTCGCGAACAATAACCGAGCTTCGACAGCACTCGGGCCAAGCCGAACATGCGGCCGACATCGCCACGATCATTCTGGTTGCATTGACGTATCACTCAAAAGATTGTTTTACCCATGCGGTTCAACAAAAGCTATCAATCGCTACAAGGGAGCAGCAGTGCGAAGGTTATGATTTTGTCCTCCATGATTCTGTCCCGCACTTCGCTCCAGGCCATCCGGACTGAAGCAGGTTTAGGAGTTGAACGGTGTTGCACCGGCAGCCGGCGCGACAAGAATCGTGGAGGACAAAATAATCAAATCATCTTGCAAAGGGAACAGAGCAGAAAAAGAGCAACAAAGTCTGTTGCATCACTCCGTAATCCCGTTCAATCCTCTCTCGCGAGCAGAAAAGTCAGATAAACCGCCAATGAAGATTGCCTTTCCACTTGCTTGGGCCGCTGTCGTGGGAGCCTCGTCTCTTCTATCGCACGCCGCAACCAATGATTACTTCACCATATCTGTCATCGACGAACAAACAGGCCGAGGTGTGCCACTTGTTGAACTGAAGACGGTCAACCATGCAGCCTGGTGGACCGACAGCAATGGCATCATTGCGTTCTACGAACCGGGCTTGATGGACCAAGAGGTCTTCTTTCACGTGCGCAGTCATGGCTGCGAATATCCAAAGGATTTCTTTAACTTTCGCGGCGTGAAGTTGAAGCCGCGACCCGGTTCCAGTGCGACCATCAAAATCAAACGGCTGAACATCGCCGAGCGCCTCTACCGCATTACCGGACAAGGCATTTACCGCGACAGCATCCTGGCCGGACATCCTGTGCCGACACGCCAACCATTGCTCAATGGCCTCGTGACCGGACAGGACACGGTCATTGTCACTCCGTATCGCGGCAAGCTTTATTGGTTTTGGGGCGACACCGATCGCGTCGGATATGCGCTCGGCAATTTCGGAGCTTCCGGGGCAACTTCAGAATTGCCCGGACGCGGCGGACTCGATCCCAGCGTTGGTGTAAATCTCACCTATTTTGTCGCTCCCAATGGCTTCAGCAAACCGATGTGCCCGCTGCCGGGCCAAGGCCTTCGATGGATTGAAGGTCTGATGACACTTCCCGATGAAACCGGTCGTGAACGACTTGTCGCTCGGCTTGCGAACCATCGTGACCTCGGTTACACGCATGATTGGCATCTGATGGTGTTTAATGACGAGAAGGAGGTGTTCGAATCGATTCGGCGTTGGGAGATTCACGACGGCCACGATTCGGCACACCCATTCCGGGCAGATGTGGGTGGCGTACAGTATTACTATCTTTATCCGAATTGGCGCGTGCGGGCTGACTTGAAGAGTCTGGCCGATTTGCAGAACTACGAAGCGCTCACGTGCGTTGCCGGCGATGGCAAGGTCCGAGGCAAAGACACGGAAGTGGACCGCGATGGTGCGGCACGCCCGCGATATTCGTGGAAAGCGGGCGCCGATCGGTTGCATTCGGGGCGGCGGCGACAGCTCACCTCAGCAGGCCGGCTAAAGCCCGAGGAAAACTGGATTCAATTGCACGACATCGAGACCGGCTCACCAGTGGAAGCAGCTCGCGGTTCGGTTTATTGGAATGAATTTCGCAAGCGCTGGGTGATGATAATGTCGGCGAAGGCCGGAGAGATTTGGTTCGCCGAGGGTGATACACCGGCAGGACCTTGGGTGTACGCGCGACGGGTCGTATCGCACGACAACTACAATTTCTACAATCCAACTCAGCATCCGTTCTTCGATCAAGAAAACGGCCGGCTCATCTACTTCGAAGGCACGTACACGGCTTCGTTTTCAGGCGCGCGCGAGAAAACTCCGCGCTATGATTACAACCAAATCATGTACCGGCTCGCGCTGGACGATTCCCGACTGAGCCTCCCCGCGCCGGTCTATCGAATGGCGGATCGTGATGGAAACGTTCGTTACCTGTTTCGAGAAGAGATCGAGAAGGAAAACGCGTGGAAATCCATCAAGGAGGTCGCTTTCTTCGCAGTGCCTCCAGCGCGGGAACGACCAGGGTTGGCGCCGATTTTCGCGATGATAAAAGAAGGAAAGCTTTCCTTCGAGGCGATGCCGTCCAATGCGCTTTTCGTAAACACCGATCCCGCCTTCTTTGCACTGCCTGCGGCCACCAACACTAATGAGGAAAGCGTGTCCGGACTCTGGCAATGCGCGGCCCGTACGACCGATGGCGCTGAGCTGAAATTCGATCTCCAGCTAGCTCAACGTGGAACTGCGGTTGAAGTCGCCGGCACTTCGTTGACAAGTTCTCGCGCCGGTTCTTTCGAAGGAGACCGCTTGACGCTCGAGCTTATGCGCGAGGGCCGTTCTTATTTGCTGACGGGCCAGTTGCAGCAAGGCAAACTGACCGGCGAGTGGAAACAATCGGATAGCGACCTGAAAGGAGCCTGGTCGGCGGAGCGGATCAATCGTTTGGAAAATGGGGGCGACTCACCAGCCGTCGCCGGACTTTATGAATATCAGCGAGAGGGCGGCGGCCGGCTCTATTCAACAAATCCGGATCTCAAGGATCCTCCCTCCAAGCGCTCGCCAGAACCACTTTGCCGGGTGTGGCGCAATCCAAGCACAGTCTTGGTCCTGGATTTCGAAGCGAAGCCCCAGCGCGGCGAGAATTGACGCGCAATCGGCGTCATTGAATTGAAGCAGGCACTGAACTGCGAACAATGATTGGCACGCCAGCTAAGGGGCTGCCTGCTCGTTATCAAAGCAGCTCGTGATCCCAGTCCGCCAGCCGGAACTCCAACGTCGCGTTCTTTGCCGTTAAACCGGTCGCCGGTTCAGCCAATTCTCCAGGTCAGCTCGACTGCTGAAATCCAGCAAGTCTTCGGCCAGCGTTTGTTTCCAAAAGCTCGATGGGCAACGTTTGCACGCGCGCCAGCAGCCGCCGGGTCCAAGCTGCCCCAACGATGTCGCAACAACCGCAAGACCAATTGTTGGTTAGCTTCGTAGCGCCCTTCCAGCCGTCCTTCTTCCTTCCAACTGGTGGTCAGTTCCATGATCGTCTCTTTCTCTTTTCGCTCCAACAGACTATCGGCTTCTTGGTTGAACTTCAAGGTCTCTTCCCACGTCAGCCGCAGGTAAGTATCCACAAATCCGGAGATCAGGCACATCCGCGCTCGATTCAGTTTCAAGGTCGCCAGCAGCCGCAAGCATTCCAGTTTCACGCGCGGGCGTTCTTCGCGTGTCATTTTCATTTTGGACATCAACGCGCTCGCCACGGGATTGGGACGGTTCACGAAATCCCGCCAGCTCAATCGGTTCAATTGGATCACCCGATAGCAAAACCGCAAGACCGCCAAGTCCGGAAAGTCGACCTCATAAACTTCAGGCTCGGGTCGCGCCGAGGCATGCGAGAAAATCACAATGGGATAGACGGGTAACGCGTGTTTCTCATGGAGCCGGGCAAAATATTGGAAGTCTCTCACAGCTCGCGGGTCGTGCCGGATGCCCGTCTTTGTTTGCACGGGCGTTGTCGCCATTCCGAGGTCTTGGTTATGCGGATAACCTTCGATCACACCGTGGTAACCGTAGCTGCCGAGGAAGTGAGGCGATGACAACGGCGAGGCGTCAGCTTTGGGTTGCGTCGTTAGCCCCTTGTATGCCGGGCAACGGAATAGATCGTTGCTCCACGTAGAAAGGCAGAGCGAGAGCGATTTGCCGGACGTTGCTGCCGCACTTGACCGTGTGCGCCCCGTTCTTCGGGCGCGAAAGTGCCGGGAATATCAGTGACGCCAAAATCGCGATGACGGCGATGACTAACAAGAGTTCGATCAAGGTGAGGCCGCTCTTGGTGCGCGTATTACTGCTCGAAACAAACCCCGCTTTCATACCCAGCGTGACCGTGCTTGCACACAGAATTCGAAGCAAGACAAAATGGGAATACCCGCGGCCAGAGCGGCCTTCTTGCTGTTTTTTCCAATTGTGAGCGCGCGCTCACAATTGGGGCACGAGCTCCTCGTGCGGCGATCATTCTGTTTGCGCGCTGATCCAATCTTCGCGCAGCTTGAGCATCCGCCGCAGAATGTCCGGCTGGGCTTTGGCGAGATTCGTCTGCTCGGAGACGTCCTGCGCGAGGTTCGTCAAAAACAGTTTCTTGTCTTCATCGGTGAGTTTGTCGCCGTTGGTGTCGCGGGCGTTGCCGATCAGTTTCCAGTCGCCATGACGGACGGCCCATTGCGCGTTGGTGCGCGGGCCATCGTTCCAATGAACGACCTCGTGGGGCGTCGGCGCGCTCGCGGATCGTGCGACTGGCACAAGGCTCTTTCCGTCAACATCCGGGTTTAACAGTGGGACATTGCACAGCTCAGCAATCGTCGGCAGCCAATCGCAACTGTGAGCAAGCTGAGTTCGCACTTCGCCTTTGGGGAGGCGGCCCGGCCACGAAATAATCGCTGGCACGCGAATGCCTCCTTCGAACAGGCTGAACTTCGCGCCGCGGTATGGACCGGCCCCTCCGCCGCCGCTGTGCGCCCGGTCTTCCGTCGAGTGCCCGTGGTCCGATTGGAAAATCACAATGGTGCGTTCGAGCAAGCCCAGCCGGTCAACTTTCTTCAAAAGCTGGCCAATGCGTTCGTCAAGCGTGGAGACGAAAGCCGCGTAAAGATTGCGCGGGTAGGGCAGGTGTTTGTAACGGTTGAGCCATTTGTTATCCCCTTGATAAGGGTAATGCGGCATGTTCAGCGCCAAATAAAGGAAGAAGGGTTGATTCTTGTTCTGCTCAATGAAGCGCGATGCTTCCGATGCCATCAGGTCGGGAAAGAATTGGCCGTCGGCGAACACTGCCTTTCCGTTGCGATGAAGGTCATGCCGATTCGCTCCTTGCCAGAAAAAGAAGTGCGAGTAGTTGTCGATGCAACCGCCCATATGTCCGAAGGAATGATCGAACCCCTGAGCTTGCGGCAGCATCGCCGCTCGATACCCGAGATGCCACTTGCCGATGTGCGCCGTGGCGTATCCGGCTGCCTTGAGCATTTCGGCAATCGTCACTTCCGAGGCAGGCAGTCCGTTTGTTCCTCCCGGCTGTGAGCTGGCGTTCGTTGTCAGTTTCGCGCGGAGTGGGTAGCGGCCGGTCAACAATCCTGCGCGTGACGGCGAACAAACCGGAGCCGCCGCGTAGAATTGTGTGAACCGCACACCGCTCTTCGCTAACGAATCGATTGCGGGCGTGATTAGGTCAGCTGCTCCGTAACAACCCGCGTCCACCGAGCCTTGATCGTCGGTCAGAATGAGAATGACGTTCGGTTTGCGGACGAGGGTCCTGGCGTGAGCCTCCGTGAGGCAGCTTAATGCCAACACCACGCCAGCGATTCCCAAAAGCTTAACGCAGGAAAGTTTCATCGCCGCCAGCTTAGTGCGGCCCGCAAAGCGTGCCAATCTTTCACGTTGGCTGAATCAGAGCGCCGCCGAAGATTCTTGACCGCCGACTGCGCCAATGTACACGGATGAGCTCGTGTTTGTCGCTTTGATCCGTGTTATTAGCGAAATCTGCGGTCAATTCAAGTTGCGAGCCGCCACGCTGTACGAACTCAGTTCTGCGCTTCGGCCTGCCTGGATACTCATAAGCTTTCTGCTTGTGCTTGCAGCCGGTGCGGCTGACCTGCCGGGCCGCCAAAAGCCAAACATTTTAGTTCTCGTCACGGACGATCAACGCTGGGATTCGCTCGGCTGCACAGGAAATCGAATCGTTCAGTCGCCGAACATTGACCGTTTGGCGGCACGCGGCACACTTTTCCGGAACGCGTTTGTCACCACATCAATCTGCTGTGTCAGTCGCGCAAGCATTTTCTCGGGCCAGTACGAACGCCGGCACAAAATCGTCGATTTCAATACGCCTTTCACACCAGACGCGTTTCGGAAGACTTACCCTGCGTTGCTGAAACAGCACGGCTATCGCCTCGGGTTCATCGGCAAATATGGCGTCGGAAATGCGATGCCGACGAACGAATTTGATTACTGGCGCGGGTTTCCGGGCCAAGGCCAATACTTCGCTAGGGGAGAGACGAATCACCTCACCCACAAGATGGGTGAGCAGGCCATCGCATTCTTGGAAGGGGTGAATCCGCTCCAGCCGTTTTGTCTTTCCGTGAGTTTCAAAGCGCCGCACGCCCAAGACGGTGCGCCGCGTGAGTTTCCCCCCGATCCGCGCGATGAATCTCTTTATGCAAACGTCACCTTCCCGGTTCCACGGACCACACGAGAAGATTTTTTCCGAGCGCAGCCGGAATTCGTAAAGACGTCTGAAGGGCGTCGCCGTTGGCAGAGGCGATTCGCCGATCTCGAGATGTTTCAAAAGACGGCCAGAGATTATTTTCGGTTGATCACCGGCATTGATCGCGAGATCGGCCGCATCATGCAGGCTCTAACGACTCTCCGCCTCGCCGAAAACACTATTGTGATCTTCACTTCGGACAACGGTTTTTTCTTGGGCGAGCGCGGCATGGCCGACAAATGGCTCATGCACGAGGAATCGATCCGCGTGCCATTGATCATCGTGGATCCTAGGCTGAAA
The DNA here is from genome assembly GCA_016871515.1 of Verrucomicrobiota bacterium. GTDB lineage: Bacteria > Verrucomicrobiota > Verrucomicrobiia > Limisphaerales > SIBE01 > SIBE01. The sequence continues at coordinate 13,832 of VHDE01000006.1, read as the reverse complement.
AGCTCCAACCGCCGAAAAGAGGCAAATGCGATGGCGCTCAACATCGACTTGGCTCCCACGATTCTCGACTATTCGGGCATTCCTTCACCGCCAACGACACAAGGGCGTTCGCTCCGGTCGTGGGTTGAAGGCAAGCGCGCCGTGAATTGGCGCAAGGACTGGTTTTACGAACATCATTCCGTTCCCGACAAAATTCCACAAAGTGAAGGCGTGCGAACCGAGCGTTGGAAATATATTCGTTACATTGCCGCCCAACCGATCGTCGAGGAGCTTTACGATTTGAAACGCGATTCTTGCGAGGAGCGCAATTTGGCCAATCAACGGGCCTACAGCAGAACGTTGAATCGCTTGCGTGCGCGCTGGAAGGAATTGCGAAACGTTCTGGAATAATGCTGGTCTTTGCTTCGATCTTTCTGGCTCATGATTTTGTCCTCCATGATTTTGTCTTAAGAAAGGCGGCCGCTTGCCAAGGCAGTGAAACGCCCTGCGCGGCGCTCTGAGACAAAGTCATTCGCGGGTTGAATTGAATCAATGTTCTCGGGATCAACAGCAGTAAACGTCGCCCGGCTTCAAAACGATTGACTCCGGCACGCGCTCGCCGCGAGCCTTGGCTGCGGCGAGGTGCTGATGGAATTCGCGAACTTCCTCGCAGTCCGGATTGATGTAATGGCACGGAAAAACGGTCTTGAGCCCCAGCCATTGCGCGGCTAACGCGCCTTCGCGCGGGTTCATTTCGGCCGTGAGCATTTGGCCGGGCATCGGAAATCGATGGAGTATCTCGAGTGGGTTCGCAATGCCCACGCAACCAATGGTCGGCTGATACAGCTCCGCTTGCAGTTTCATATCGCTGAAGATCGCAGTGTCGCCGTAATGATAGAAGCGCACGCCGGGATCAGCATAAACCACGAAAGCCATCGGCGCACCGGATGCAAATGTTCCGTCAGGCATTTTGATCTGCGACCAGTGATGGCACTCGATGGATTGGACTTTGATCCCAGCTACCTCGACCGCGATTCCCCACGCCGTTGCGCGGATTTGTGTGGCCGGGGTACCCTTCGCTGTCAGGTAAGCCTTCACCTCGCCGCCGCAGATGATGGGCGCACCGGTTCGCCTTGCGATAGTTTCGGTGTCGCCTAAGTGATCGACTGCCGCGTGGGAGACGATGACGAGATCGACTCGGTCCAGTTCGTGCGATTTGACCGGGCTGCCCGGATTCTCGTCGATGACAGGGTCGAGAAGAACGTGCTGTCCTTGGCTCGTGATGATCTCGTAAGCCGCAACGCCGAAGAAACGAATGCGTGTGCTCATCTCGCGCCCCTCTCCCCATCGGATGGGGAGAAACTTCTCCGAAACAAAATCTCGCGCACTGCGCTCCTGGAGCCCGGTTCATGGGGAGGGTTAGGGAGAGGGGCGCGAGATTCGCCTCAAATGAACTCGTTAATGAGGTTCTCGAGATATTCTTGCCGTCCGCTGGTGTTCGTCGTCACCTCGCCGATCTGCAACGCGTACGCTTCCAATTCTTTGAAGCCAACTTTGCCTTTCTCAATCTTCGCGCCGATACTCGAATCCCAAGAGCTGTAACGTTGCTTCACGAAGCCGGCGAGCCTTCCGTCCTTGCGAATCGCGGCCGCAATCTTCAATCCTCGCGCAAAAGCGTCCATGCCGGCAATGTGCGCGTAGAAAAGGTCAACAGGTTCGAAACTTTCCCGACGCACCTTGGCGTCGAAGTTCGTCCCACCGGTCGTGAAACCGCCCATCTTCAGGATCGTTAACATGACTTGCGTTGTGAGATAGACATCGGTGGGGAACTGATCGGTGTCCCATCCGAGCATCACGTCTCCCATGTTTGCGTCGATTGAGCCAAGCGCGTTGGTTGCCGCCGCAACTTCGAGTTCGTGCTGCATGGTGTGTCCCGCCAGCGTGGCGTGGTTGGTCTCGATGTTGAGCTTGAAGTGATCGAGCAGGTCGTACTCGCGCAAGAAGTTCAAACAAGCTGCCGCGTCTGAATCGTACTGATGCTTGGTTGGCTCCTTTGGCTTTGGTTCGATGTAGAACGGTCCTTTAAATCCGATCTTCTTTTTGTGATCGACGGCCATGTGCAGGAACGCGCCGAGGTGATCCATCTCTCGCTTGAGGTCAGTATTTAGCAACGTTGTGTAACCTTCGCGTCCGCCCCAGAAGACATAACCAGCGCCGCCGAGTTCGTGCGTGACTTCGAGCGCTTTCTTGACCTGGGCGGCGGCGTAAGCAAAGGCGTCGGCGTTACAACTCGTGGCCGCGCCGTGCATGTAACGCGGGTGAACAAACAGGCAAGCGGTTCCCCAGAGCAGTCCAATGCCCGTGCGCTTCTGTTCCTCCTTCAGGACTTTCACGACCGCGTCGAGATTCTTGTTGCTCTCTTTTAGATTGCGGCCTTCAGGCGCCACGTCACGATCGTGAAACGCGTAGAAGGGTGCGCCCAGTTTATCCATGAATTCGAAAGCCACGCGCGCTCGTTTCTGCGCCATGGCGACCGAATTCGTTCCATCCTCCCACGGACGCTGCGCGGTTCCGACGCCGAACATGTCTGCCAATTGTCCGCGAAAGGTGTGCCAGTACGTGACGGAAAACCGCAGATGCTCCTTCATCGTTTTGCCTTCGACGATTTCATCAGGATGATAATGTCTAAAGGCCAGTGGATTCTTCGATTGTGGACCGTCGTATTCGATTTTTGAAACTTCTGGAAAGGCTGATGGCATAAGATATTTCGTTAATTGGAAGGACGGACTTTAGGCTCTAGCCAAATGGTTGACAAGACTCTCGTAGGTTGCTTGTTCGAAATTATTGACAGCTACGGCCGAAGTTGTTGAAAGCTTCCTTCAAGCGACTTAACCATGCAAACCATCGCATGGTTGTAGGGCGTGGGAATGTTTAAGCGCCGCCCAGCTTCAACAATGGCGCCGTTGATCACATCGATCTCGGTTTGGCGCGCTTTCTCCACGTCCTGCAGCATCGACGCCTTGGCGTTTGGCGCGCAACGTTTGAGCAGCCCAGTGATCGTTTCCCAACGTTCGTCAAAATTCAAAGCGATTCCCTGCGCGTTGGCTACTGCCACGGCTTCACGCAGCAATGCCCGCATTAGGTCGAGCAGCGGTTCGTGTTGGACAAGTTGCGGGGCATAAAAACCGAGCAAAGCCGACGTCGGCAGCGTGCATATGTTCAAGGCGAGCTTCGACCAGATTTCCTTTAGCACCGTCGGCGTCGGCGCGACTTCGATATCTGCCTTGTTGAATGCGTCGGCAATCCGCGCCAATCGCTCCGTCATCTTTCCGTCCAGTTCGCCCATGAATGTCATCCCTTTGCCCACATGCTGGACATGTCCTGGCCCAGCCACTGTCGCGCTGTGATAACAAACCCCCAGAATCAATCGCTCCGGACCTACAAGGGCGCTGATTCGTGGCCCGTTTCCCCAGCCATTCTGCAGGGAGAGAACAACCGTTTGAGGATCGATCAAGGGCGCAGCGTTTCGAACGGCAGCTTCGGTGTGGTAGCATTTGACGAAGATCAGCACCAAATCTACCGGACCAACTTGAGCGGGCTTGTCCGTGGCAAGAACGCGAATCGTCTCTGTTTTTCCTGACCTATCTTCGATACGCAAACCGCCGGTGTTGATCGCACGAATGGCTTCCGCCCAAACATCGATCAATGCCACGTCGTTGCCGGCTTTCACCAGCAGCCCGCCGATAACACTGCCCATCGCTCCCGCGCCGATCACTGCGATTTTCATATGCGTATTTCTATTGCCCGTTGTTTCATTTGAACGCCAGCAGAAACTCAGTTCGCGCGCTGTCTGGGCGCATCTCGGCGCCACCTAAGATTCTACGACCAAGGCAGAGTGAAACTCCGCGCTAACGAACTTGCGCCCTTCCCCCGGGGTTAGTGACCAGGTGCAACTCCCGCTGTTCCTGCCAAACCAAAAAGAACTCGCTCGTTCCCCGTAAACTCTTTACAACCCGGTCGTGAATTCCCCGACCTCGTCCGCGCAGAATTCCAGACCAGCCTCCAGCGCTGAGCCAGGCCGTTTGCGAGATCTTTCGCCACATCAATGGAGGTCAGGCATCGCCGCGTGGCTCGGCTGGTTTTTCGACGGGTTGGACATGCATTTGTACACACTTGTTGCCTTGCCTTTCGTTGCGGAGTTGCTGCAGATTTCAAGCACCACCGATCCACGAGTTGGGCGGCATGCATCGATTATTCAAGCGGGCTTTCTGGTTGGATGGGCTCTCGGGGGCGGTTTCTTCGGACGCATTGGTGATCGCCTGGGCCGCAGTCGTACATTAGCGCTCACCGTGCTGACCTACGCCATCTTCACAGGCCTTTCTTTTTTCGCGCAGACCTGGTGGCACTTGCTTATCTTCCGGTTTCTTTCAGCGCTGGGAATTGGCGGCGAATGGGCGGTCGGCGCTTCACTGCTTTCGGAAACGTGGCCGAAGCGCTGGCGTCCTTGGATTGCAGCTGTCCTTCAAACGGGTGTGAATCTCGGCATCTTGCTGGCGGTGCTGGCGAGTCTGCTTATGGCGGGTCAGCCGCCGCGTTACTTGTTTTTGGTCGGAGTCCTTCCGGCGTTGATGGTCTTTTGGATTCGCCGCGCCGTTCCGGAAACCGCCGAGTGGCATGCGGCCAAGACAGAGGCGCGAAACAATGAACCGGCCATCGCTGACCTGTTTCGGGGACGGATCAAACGCGTGACCTGGGTCGTGCTGCTCGTCTGCGCCGTATCGTTGACCGCCCATTGGGCCTTCATGTTTTGGCACCAGCAACATTTGCGAAACCTTCCGGACGTTTTGGCTTGGACGCCTCAAGAAAAAAATCAACTCGTGAGCAAGGCCATGTATTTGGTGATCATCTCTTCGATCGCCGGCAATTTCTTTGCGGCGTGGATTGCTCGCTCGATTGGCTATCGCAAGACGATCGCGATCCTCTGTCTCGGATACTTCGCGGCGATGATTGGCGCCTACTCGGTTCCGCGCGATCAATCAAGTTTGCTGCTGTGGCTGATGGTTCCCGGTTTCTTTCAAGGATTGTTCGCGCTCTTCACGATGTATTTGCCGCCGCTCTTTCCTACGCTGTTGCGAACGACCGGAGCCGGTTTTTGCTATAACATCGGACGAATTGTGGCAGCGGCCGGAACGGTATTCTTCGGCTTGTTCGCCAAGGTTGGCGATTATCGGTTAACCCTCTTCTATGCAGGATTCCTTTTCCTGCCGGCAGCTGTGATCGCTTTCTTTCTTCCAGAACTGCGCGACTCAGGCGCCGAGATAGCCGGACCTGCGGACTGAACATGCCGCAGGCACAAGAAGGGACGCCAGGATTTGGAACACTTGACCAAATCAATTCCAAGTCGGTGCGACGAAGGAGAACACAAAGAGCGCGAAGACCGCAAAGTCAAGTGCCGAGATGCTTGGCGGCCTTTGCGATCTTCGTGTTTAGTCCTCGGCTCCCGACGGCCGTTACAATGAGCGTAAGGCAGCCGCGATCGGTAAACGTGCAGCGCGAATAGCCGGGAACAGACCGCCGAGCAACCCGATCAGCGTGGCGCAAATGACACCTTGGACCAGGAGCTGTGGAGTAACGTCGAACGCGAAGGCGACCTGACTGAACGTCTGCCAATTGATCGTCGCCGCCTTGAAACCATCGAAAGCAAAGTAAGCCGCCGCTGCGCCGGCCGTTCCGCCGATTAAAGCCAGCACGAGCGATTCAAACATGACTGAAAGCACCACTGGGCTGGAGCCGAAGCCCAGTGCCCGCAACGTCCCAATCTCGCGCGTGCGCGCTGCCACCGAACTGTACATCGTATTCAAAGCGCCGAACAACGCGCCCAGCGCCATCAACGCCGCGATGAACACGCCGATGCTTTCAATAAAGCCGGTCAGCATGCTGGACTGCTCGGCGAGGAACTCGCCTTGGCGCACCGCTTTCACCTTCAGTTGCGGATTCGTGGTTAAGGCGTCTTTAAATTGCTGGAAGGCTTCAGGCGACGCCAATTTCGCGTAAACCGACTGAAACGAATTGCCACGATGATAGGCCGGTTGCAGCACGGCGGCATCGGTCCAAAGCTCTGATTCCGAAACACCGCCGCCACCTGAAAAAATTCCGACAACATCCCATTCGTTTTGGCCGGTGCGAAACTTTTTGCCGACATCCAAACCGGCAAAGGCTCGAGCCGCGCCGGCGCCGACAATGACTTCATTGCGGCCCGGCTCAAACATTCGGCCCTCGATCATCTTAATGTTGCCGCGCACGGTCGCGGCGGCTTTCTCGACGCCTCGGAAGGGCACATTCGCATCGGTGGCCGTCGAACGTTTGGGGAGATTGATCATCAGGAACAGTTCGGCGGACGCGAGCGGACCTTCAGCAGTTCGGGCCACACCAGCGCTGTCCGCGATCAGCCGCGCGTCGTCACGAGAAAGGCCGCTCGTCATTTCGCTATCCGCGCCGCTCCGCAGCACAATCGCCACGTCATCGGGACCTGATATTGTCATGGCCGCTCGAAAGCCTGCGGCGATCGAGAGCACGCCAATGAATACAGCGACAACACCTGCAATACCGACAGCCGCGGCCATCGCGGAGGCTTTGCGTTCGGGAATGGTGCGCAAGTTAAAGAGCGTGACCGATACAATTTGGGAAATCCAGTTCATGGTAGATCAGGCATCTCTCCTTAAAGCGACGGCGATTCGGAGGCGCATAGCGTGGAGTGCGGGCAACGCGCCAGCGACCAGGCCAAGCGCCAACACGAGCGTTGCGCCTATGATCACATAATGCGGCGGCAAATAGAACACGGGCAGAATGGCGGGCGCCGGACTGCCGCCCGCCGTGATGAGCCACGCCAGGCCCAAGCCGGCCAGTCCGCCAACCGCCGCAATGACGCAAGACTCGGCCAGCACCAAGGAGAGCACCAGTTCATTCGAGAATCCCATCGCCTTGAGCACACCCAATTCCTCCGTCCGCTCGCGCACCGCCTGCGCCATCGTATTGCCTGCCACCAGCAAGATTGTGAAGAAGACGGCGCTGAGAATGGCGATTAGAATCGTTCCGATGTCGCCGATCTGTTGCGCGAATCCTTGCATGAACGCTCCTTCCGGCTCGGCCTTCGTTTCATGCGGCGAGTTGGCAAATTGGTTGTCGATGGCTTGCGCTATCTCCGTGGCGCGATTCGGGTCATTGATGCGAACCGCGTACCAGCCAATCGACCCTTCCCCATAAGCGCGGCCTTCGTCGAAATAATCGTAGCGAAAATATAAACCCGATGTGTCAGCGCCCTTCTTGGTGGCTTTGAAAATGCCAACGACCTCAAATTCCCAGGCGCCGTCTCCTTTGCGGGGCCAAATGGGCGAAACCAATGGGATACGATCCCCGATCTTCCACTTGAACCTGTCTGCCAAGCCCTGTCCGATAATCGCGCCCGTCCGGGTTTTTAACCACGCTTGTTTCTGATCTTCAGGCAGGCTGAACTCCGGGAAGATCGCAAGGAACGGCTCCGGGTCTACCGGAAAACTGCCGAAGAAGTTTTTCGGCTCGTTTTGATAAATGCCATTAAACCAAGTGAAATGGGACACGGTATTCACGCCGGGTATCTGGGCGATGCGGGTTTGGTAGGACACCGGCAACTCCATGATCAGCGACACCTTGTGCCGGACGATTAACCGGTCCGCATCCGCCATCGACACGCCCGCCGTGAAGGCTTCTTTGATCGTGCACAAGAGGCCGTAGAGGAGAAAGGCGACAAAGATCGAAAGCAGCGTCAGCGCCGTGCGGAGTTTCTTCCGCTTTAGGTTGCTCCAGACAAGACTGAGAAATTTCATACTGTTAAGCAAAGCTTGAGTCGAGCGATCCTCTCGCCCCATTCGATAGGGAGAGACTTCTCTGAAAAAAGATTTCGCGCATTGAACCCATGAACGTGGTAGGATAGGGGGTTCATGGGGAGAGGGAATCATGCACCTCATTCAGGTCTAGTCGCAGAAAGTTGGCCTTTGTCCAAATAAACGGTTCGCGTCGCCCGTGCGGAGGCGTGCGGGTCGTGCGTCACCATCACGATGGTTTTGCCCTGTTCCCGGTTCAGCGCTTGCAGAAGACTCAGGATTTCGTCGCCGGATTTCCGATCGAGATCTCCAGTCGGTTCATCGCAGAGCAACAAAGTTGGATCTGTGACAATAGCCCGCGCGATACCGGTGCGTTGCTGTTCGCCCCCCGAGAGCTGGCGCGGGTAATGGCGGTGGCGGTGCGAAAGACCCACGACATTCAAGGCCGTTTCCACGTGCTTCTTTCGTTCGCCTTTCGAGAGATGCGTCAGCAGAAGCGGCAATTCGACGTTGCGTTCCGCCGTTAGCACCGGAAGCAAATTGTAGAATTGGAAGACAAGGCCGACATGTCGTGCGCGCCACGCCGCGAGTTTGCGATCAGACAATTGATCAATCCGTTCACCGCCAATCTCGACGATCCCTTTCGTGGGATGATCGAGCCCGCCAATCAGGTTTAGTAATGTGCTCTTTCCCGATCCCGATGGCCCCATCAAAGCGAGAAACTCACCTTGCGGCACGTGCAGATCGAGACCTTGCAGCACGTGAATCTCCTCGGCGCCGCGGCGAAAGACCTTCTCCACTCCTTCCACGCGAATTAATACCTTGTTTTTGTCGCTCATTGTTTCGTTTCCTCCACAGCGGCGCCTGGTGTTAGATTCTCTGGCCCCTCCAGCACCACTCTCTCCCCGGCGGTCAAGCCGGCGGCCACAGTGACATCGGCGCTTCCTGAGCTTCCCAAAGTGATGGCGCGGCGTTCCACCCGGCCATTCTGCATGACAAAGACGATGTCCTGGCCATCCTGCGAGCGAACGGCCCCCTTGGGAATTACGATCCCTTTCGCCGGTTCGCCTTCCTTCGAGCCTTGAAAAGCTACTTTAATACCCATTTGCGGCAGAATCCGCGGATCGAGTTTTTCGAAACCGACTCGCACTTTCACAGTCGCTTTCTGCCGGTCCGCAGTCGGGATGATGGCGATGACTTTGCAGGGAATCTTCCAATCCGCGTACGCATCAAGCGTCGCCTCGACGGGCTGATTGGCTTCAACGCGATTGATGTAACTCTCGCTCACATCGATCTCGACTTCCAAGGAATCCATATCGACGAGCGTGCAGATGCCCGTTCGAGTGAACCCGCCGCCCGCGGAGATGGGAGAGATCATTTCGCCTGGCTGCGCGTTTTTCGACGTGACGACACCGGCAAAAGGCGCGCGAATCACGGCGTCCTCCATCTGCTGCTGCCAAAGAGCGACCTGACGTTCGGCTACTGATACCTCAACTTGCTGGCGCTCCAAGCGCGCCTTGAGTGAATTGACCTCAGCGTCCGCACGGTCTAAATCGGCTTGGGTCGCAATTTTCTCTTTGGCCAAGTCGGTGATTCGCCGGAGCTCACGGTGGGCTTCGTCGAAGCGGACTTTGGTCTCATGGATTGCGCTTTGTGCGGCGGCCTGTTGAGCCTGCGCCAAATCAAGATTCGCTTTCGTGTTTGATGAGTCGAGTCGCGCCAGAATCTGGTTCTCGGCAACCTTCATCCCTTCCTCGATCAATATCTCCATGACCTTTCCAGTGACTTTCGAGGAAACGGTCGCTTCCCGCCGTGCGGTTACGTAGCCCGAGGCGTTCAGCAATGTCTTCTGCCCCGCTGTCGTTGTCTCGCGAACCACGAAGGTTCGGACCGTGGCGGGCTTCGGGCGATTCAATTGCCAGCCCACTGCCGCCACGCCGGCCGCGACCACCGCGATGACGGCCAGCAGCCAAATCAAAGGACTTCTCTTTGCTTGGCTGCTTCGGTCGATTCGCAGACTTTCAAGGTTCTTTTTTTCGGGGCTCATCGGTAACGAATGCCGATGAGCAAACAGCGTTTTCCTGGCACGGTCAAGACATGAGGGGTTCCCCAACTCCACGCGTAAGAGAATCGATTCCAAAGTAGAAACCGCGAATGAACCCGAAGAGACGCGAATCCTGAGAGGGTCGAACTCGCACCACCGTTTGCCGCGCCTTGTCGATAACGCCTCGAAAACGCCAATCGGCTCGAAGCCCATTTATATTCGCGTTCATTCGCGTCTATTCGCGGTTTAATTTTCTTATCCGCGGTTCAGGGGGTGCGATTCAACGTGTCTGGCCGGGAGCGCAGCGCTTGCGGTGCAGTTATTCGCGCCACTCCAGGATTCGGTGCGCTGCCAACCAGCTCTTTCGTCGGAATATCTTCGAATGTCTGGGCAGCTTGCGGCTGGCAGTTCCTCCTGAGTGCCCCGTTCGACCAACTGGCCATGATGGAGAACGAGGATGAGACCCGCGTGGCGCAAGGTCGAGAGACGATGGGCAATCATGAAGGTGGTGCGCCCAATCATGAGCCGTTCCAACGGATCGAGAATCATCGCTTCCGTGGCTCGAAAGGCAGCGACACCGTGCCGAGCTTATGGTCCGTTTTGAAGATATCGAACTCGAAAGCACGACCGATATTATTGCCGGCCAGGTCCTCGAGCGCGGTTTGCACAACGAGACGATGCGTTCCCGATTTCCAGGAATTCGCAGGCGAGAATGTCCAACCTCGCTCTCCCTCTTCGATTTCCATCTCGCCGGTGACTCGATGACCATTGGCATCGATGACCCAGAGCATCCGTCGAAGCAACGCATGATCCAGCGGCTCCGGAAAGCGAACGGCGAGCCGGTCGCGCGTTGCTGCCCGGGGAGCATTTAATGTCCACTTGGCGGCGTCGATTGGCGTGTAATCCGGCGGACCGACACGAAACTTTTTTTGGAAGGATCGAACCAACGGATTCCCGCCGGCATCGAGCCACTTATCGCTGACCACAAGGGTGTACTCTTTGCCATTCTCCAGAGCGGGACCCATCTCTCGGCGCGGCTGCAACTCGCGTTTCACCCGTCCCGGATCGAAAAAAAGTGTGAACCGACTGCAGGCCGGGTCCCACAATTCCTCGCCGAGTTCGAGAAAAGGGACTTGCACTTCAGTTCCCGATGAATCCAACAGCCGAATGTGATCGTAGGCTTGGCCGCGGCTCATCGGCGCCGAGAAATGAATATAGAATTTCAGTTGATTCTCCGGCAGCTCATTGATTGTCGGATAAACTTGACGCACGACGACGCTGCGAACAACCGGACGAGCGGGGATTGAGAACTCCTGTGAAATTGACTTTTGGCTGACTTCGGAACGGCCGATAGCTGACGGTCGATCGTTGGCCAGAACTGGCGCCTGATTCGGATGGTACTCCGCCCGATACGTGACACCCGGTTGCAGCGAAAAGCGCGGTTCGAACGACAATCGTCCCGGATCGGCAAAATATGTTCCGAGAATCGCCGGCCACGTTTCAGCGCTGGCTTGGTTCGGTGAGACCCGAATCGGGAAGACTTTGCTCCAGACTTCGTAATCCAAAGCAACCTTCCTCGCATTCCCCCGCCAGCCAAACGATGGGTGGGTTATCGAGAACACCTGTTTCTGGTCTGGCGACGACGCCGGCATGAGCCGAATTCCAGAACCCGCCGGACCACTCGTTGCTATGCTTAGAGTCGTAGAGGAGCCATCCAAGCTCGCAGTGTTCGGGCGGCCTAAGCGGCAGCCGGACAAGGCTACGATGGCAAAAACGAGGACGAGCAAGCAATCTTTGGTGCGCACTGTCATTGAATTAGAAGCGGGCGATAATTTCTTTGGTCAGGCCCAGAGGGTCAACGTATTTATCGCAACGCGAGCAACCCATAACCAAAGCGCCACCGGAGCGCGGCGTTTGCGCCGCTTCTCTGTTCGCAGTTCCCGCGACATTTCCTGAAAAGACTTCTCCGAAACATATTTTCGCGCATGGCGCCCATGAACCTGACGTTGCGGCATGTAGTCCCGGCTTTAGCCGGAGCCATTGCAATCCGCAAAAGCTGTTTCGCTGCCAGCAAATGCTGCCGCCTAAAGGCGCCTAACGGCGGCACTACATGCCGGGGGGGTCAGGGGGAGCCTTCACGTTCTTTCTAACCCGCATTCGGACCATGAACCAACACGTCGTAGGGCGGCGTTGCTGCGCCGCCTCAATTGCTATTCGCAGGCTGCGGAGCACCGCAGCCCTGCCGCTAGGTTCATGGGGAGGAACAAACAGCCGCCGACTTGACGTTGCGTCGGCGGCTGTTATGCGAAACCAAACAATGGTAATGCTCTTGGATGTCAGGCCTGTTCAAGGCAGCGCGATTGATTCAAGATGCTGCGCGCCGCCATCAGCCGTGCGCAGAACTAACGCGTGGTCTTTGTCGAGTTTGTCGAGCTGGGTGATGCCCTTCCAGTCCGCGATTGTTTCGTAGGTCAACCCTTTGGTGCCATCAACGCGAGCGACGATGGGCTCGACGCTGTCGATGTGATCGGTAGTGACCTTCATGACACCGCGGCTGCTATTGGCCATCAGAATGTAATCTTTGCCACCCTTTTGATAAACGATCATGTCGAGCGGACGATTGCGATTGCCCAGCTCGGCGATTGTTGTTCCTTTGACTTGAGCGCCTGGCTTGAGTGCGGAAAGCGGGAACTTCACGAGGGGCGTGCAGGTATAGGCCGCGACAAGGTGCGTTTCTCCTTTGATCTCGTAAGGGACAAACGTGCGGACGGGCGCCCAGGTTTCTTGTGCGCCATGAGCTCCGTGATAAATTTGCGTCCCTGTTCCTTTGTCAACGTTGCTGAACGGAAACGGAATGCTGCGCAGAGCAGAGGACCATTCTTCATTGGACAAGCCCGCGACGAGCAGCTTTCCATCCTTGAAGGCAATGTCTGTGATCGATTCACGGCGCGTAGGAGCTCGCCGTCCGCCTTGGCCGCCACCTTCAGCGGGCGCGTCAGGGAGGTTCGCTTTCGAGAACTTCGCTTTGTCCAAGGCGAGAGCCGTGAGTTTCCCGCCTTTCTCGACGCGCACCAACACCGGCGCCGCGTCGGGCCCCTGGCCGCGTGACACTGAGAGGCAAGCATTTCGGGAAATCGGATTGACTGCCAGGTCATTGACTTGAATTTGCTGGGCGGTGGCGCCTAACAACGCGGCAATTTTTTCGTTGATCGCCTCGACCTTGAAGCTCTCGGTGCTCGAGGCTGCTTTTGTGTCGTCGGTGGCGATCGCATAGACCGACGCATCCAGCGGATCCGCGACAAACAAGATTCCTTCCGGACCAAAGGCCAGCGGGCCGGCTGATTTTAACTCAACCTTGCCTGCTTTTAGGCTGTCGCTGAGATGTGCGGCGTTGGCCGCGATGGATAGTACGGAGACTAATGCAAGAAGCGAACAACGAACTATGATCTTCATGTGGTTAATCCTTTCTAACTTCTCGGATGGTTGATTACGTCACAATGCCGGGAAACTGGTCAGAAATTGGTCGAACCGGGACAAGTCGTCAATTCCTAAAAAATAAGCCATAACCAGTCGGCGCCAGTCGGCAATCAAACTGCCGGTGTTCGGAACAGACGAGCGGAAGCCACGGAGGTTACAAGTGATTTCTCGCGGTCCGATTAAGACTGGATCAGGAGCGCAGCGTTTACACTGAAGAAACGTTTGCGGATCGAAACGTGCCGACGTAACTATAATCCACGCGGCCATAGATTGCGTTTTTTCGAAAGTTTGGAAGTTCAAAGTCAGTAAGGTATCCAGATCGGCTTTGGCGGGAATCATTCCGACCTTGCGCCGCTTCAAGCGGCACCGGCCCAGCCACTCCCGCACTTGAGTCAGTCCGCGTTTGATCCCGGTCAGTTCAAAGATCCGGCTCCGGGCCTGCTTGATCGTCGCCACCGGATGCAAAGCCAATT